>NZ_JAQQLA010000004.1:670646-1005969 GCF_028548395.1 Vogesella indigofera
CGTGGTGACCTCGCTGGTGGCGTGGAACGACCCGCAGTTGGCCGCACTGGGCTCCTACCAGCGCACACTGGAGCTGATCGGCATCCCCAACGCCAAGGCCATCGTCGACGTGGTGGTGCTGATCTCGGTGGCCAGCTGCCTGAACTCGGCGCTGTATACCGCCTCGCGCATGCTGTACTCGCTGTCCACCCGTCGCGACGCGATGCAGGTATTCAACAAGACCGCCGGCAACGGCACGCCACAGAACGCGGTGCTGGGTTCGATGGTGGTGGGCTTCATGATGGTGATCGCCAACTATCTGGTACCGGAAGCGGTGTTCAACGTGCTGCTGGCCACCTCCGGCGCCATCGCGCTGCTGGTGTACATGGCGATCGCCATCTCCCAACTGCGCATGCGCCAGCGCATGATCGCCCGCGGCGAGACCCCGGCCTTCAAGATGTGGCTGTTCCCGTGGCTGACCTGGGCGGTGATCCTGTTCATCGCCGCAGTGCTGGTGATCATGGCCTTCCGCCCCGACCACCAGATCGAGGTGCTGAGCACCGCCGTGCTGACCATCCTGCTGCTGCTCGTCGGCTGGGTCCGCTCGCGCCTGCTGGGTACCGGCTGGCGCCACAGCAGCCCGGCGCTGGCTGCGGCCAACGTTGGCTGAGTCCACGCCGCACCAAACCAATCCTGTCTGCTTGCCCGCCTCTGGCGGGCTTTTTTCATGCCGCCGCGCCGCCGTGCAGGCAAGAAAAAACCCCGGCACGGGCCGGGGTCAATACCTTTGCAGGCTCCTGCTCAGGGAGGTGAAGCAGGAAGGTGTGAACACCTGCTTACTTTGACGGCTTACTCGGGCAAAGTTCCGGCGGCACCGTGATTTTCTTCGGCGCCGAGATCGTCCTCCGCCACCGCCGCGAACCAGTCCTGCACCTGCTGCTCGACTTCGGCAGTGCCGGTCTTCTTCGAGCTGGAGAACAGCTGGATGCTGATTTGCGGGTAGTCATGCAGTTCTTTTTTGACCGAGGCCAAGACTTTCTGCTGCTCCTGACGCGATAATTTGTCGGCTTTGGACAACAGGATGTGCACCGGACGGTTGGTCTCGCTGAAAAACTCGATCATCTTCCAGTCCAGATCGCGCAGCGGCCGGCGCGAATCCATGATCAGCAACAGACCGATCAGGCTGGTACGCGACTGCAGGTACTGCCCCAGCAGTTCCACCCAGTGCGCGCGCACCGCCTCCGGCACTTCGGCGTAGCCGTAGCCGGGCAGGTCGACCAGGTAGCGTTCCTGGCCCAAGTCGAAGAAATTGATATGCTGCGTCCGCCCCGGCGTCTTGGACACGAAGGCCAGGCGGGTGCGATTGCACAGGGTATTGATGGCGCTGGACTTGCCGGCATTGGAGCGCCCGACAAAGGCGATCTCGGCACGGGTCGGCGGCAAATCCTTAAGATGATTTACGGTGGTAAAGAAGCGGGCGTTCTGAAAGATCGTCATAGTAGTAAGTGTAAAGTCAGTTGGTATAGAATAGCAGGTTTGAAATTGCCACCTTTACAGATATTTACGCAATCTCTCTCGAGGAGTGACCATGAAACGTAAGATGCTGTTGGCGATCGCTGCCGCTACCCTCGCCGGTAGCGCACTGGCCGCCACCCCAGCTGTGACCCGTGGCGATGTCGCCAAAGGCAAAGTGATTGCCGAGCAAGTGTGTGCCGCCTGTCACGGTGCGGACGGCAACAGCGTGGCCTCCGCCAACCCGTCGCTGGCTGGCCAGCACGCCAAATACCTGGAGAGCCAGCTCAAGGCCTTCAAGAGTGGCGAACGCAAGAACCCGATCATGCTGGGCATGGCTTCCAGCCTGTCCGACGCCGACATGAAGAACGTGGCCGAGTACTTCAGCGAACAGAAGCTGAAAGCACGCCAGGCCAACGACAAGGCACTGCTGCCTGCCGGCCAGAAGCTGTACAAGGCCGGCAACCCGGTGACCCGCGTGCCGGCCTGTATGGCCTGCCACGGTGCCGCCGGCAAGGGCTTCCCGGCCCAGTACCCGGCACTGGGTAGCCAGCACGCTGCCTACATCGTCAAACAGCTGAATGATTTCAAGGCTGGCACGGATCGCAAGAACTCGATCATGGCCGATGTGGCCATGCGCATGTCTGACGCCGACATGAAAGCGGTCGCAGAATACATTTCCGGCCTGCGTTAAGCGCAACTTTTTGCTGCTGACACGTTCCAAAGGGGGGCCTTCACGCCCCCCTTTGTCGTGCTTCGAAAATACATGAAACCCAATAAGCCTTCAGCATCGAATCTTCACCGCGCGTACGAGCTGTTCAGTTCGATGCGCTTCGCCATCGGCTTGCTGACCATCCTGGCTATCGCCTCGATCATCGGCACCGTGCTCAAGCAGAACGAGCCCTACCCCAACTACGCCTTCGAGTTCGGCCAGTTCTGGTTTGTCGCCTTCGAGAAGCTGGGCCTGTACGACGTCTACCACTCGTCGTGGTTCCTGCTGATCCTCGCCTTCCTGGTGCTGTCCACCACACTGTGCATCATCCGCAACGGCCCCGCCTTCCTGCGCGACATGAAGAGCTTCCGCGAGCGCGCCACCGACAACTCGCTGCGCGCGATGCGCCATAGCCAGCAGCTGGACCTGACGCTGGACGAGGCGCGGGCGATGCGCCTGCTGCAGGGCCACGGCCTGCGCGTGAAGCGGGTGCCACGCGACGACGGCAGCGTGCTCTTGGCGGCGAAGAAGGGCAGCGCCAACAAGCTGGGCTACTTCTTCGCCCACATCGCGATGGTGGTGATCTGCATCGGCGGCCTGATGGACGGCAACCTGCCGCTCAAGCTCGGCGAGCTGACCGGCAGCATCAAGCCGGAAACGCGCGAACTGCCGCAGGCACAGATTCCGGAACAGAGCCGCCTTGGCGCCGGCAACCTGTCGTTCCGCGGCAGCGTGACGGTGCCGGAAGGCAAGAGCGCCGACGTGATCTTCATGAACAGCGGCAACGGCTACCTGGTGCAGGAACTGCCGTTCATCGTCACGCTGAAGAAATTCCACGTCGACTACTACAGCAACGGCATGCCCAAGCTGTTCGCCAGCGACCTGGTCATCACCGACAAGGACAGCGGCAAGACTTCCGAGCACACCATCAAGGTCAACCACCCGCTGGTGGTCGACGGCGTGGCCATTTACCAGGCCAGCTTCGGCGACGGCGGCTCGCCGCTGCAGCTGAAGGCGTGGAACCTGCAGACGCCGCAGGCGGCGCCGACCGCGATTCGCGGCAGCTCGCTCGGCGCGCAGCCACTGAAGGTCAACGGCCGCGACTACCAGTTGGAGTTCGGCGAACTGCGCGTGTTCAACGTGGAAAACACCGGCGCGCCGGGCAGCGACGACAAGTCGCTGGCACAGCGCCTCAACGACGCGCGCTCGGTACGGCAGGACACCAAGGCGCTGAAGAACATCGGCCCGTCGATCAGCTTCAAGCTGCGCGACCAGCACGGCCAGGCGCGCGAATACCAGCACTACATGGCGCCGATGCAGCAGGACGGCGAGTGGTACCAGGTGTCCGGGGTGCGCAGCGACGTGGCGCAGCCGTTCCAGTACCTGCGCATTCCGCTCGACAAGGATATGAGCATCGCCAGCTTCATGCGCCTGTACGCGGCGCTGAAGAACCCGGCGCTGTACGACGAGATCCGTCAGCGCACCACCGCCAAGGCGATGCAGGGCCAGGCGATCAGCCCGGCGATGCAGCAGCAGTTCTCCGACAGCGTGCGCTGGGTGTTGTCCCGCTTTGCCCAGGGCGGCTTTGGCGCGCTGGAACAGTTCCTCGACGACAAGGTGCCGGCCGACAAGCGCCAGGCGATCGCGCAGACCTACATCAAGATCCTGCAGGGCGCGGTGGTCGACGTGATGGACGTGGCGCAGGCCAAGGCCGGTCTGCCGGCGTGGCCGCAGGACGCCAAGCACTACCGCTTCCTGCTCGACAGTCTGGTCAGCGTCAGCGCGCTGCAGGACTACGCGGCGCCGGTGTACCTGGAAATGAGCGGTTTTGACCAGGTGCAGTCCTCCGGCCTGCAAATGACGCGCTCGCCGGGCAAGAATGTGGTTTATCTTGGTTCGCTGCTGCTGGTGATCGGCATCATCCTGATGTTCTACGTGCGCGAAGTGCGCGTCTGGCTGCTGCTGCAGCGCGACGGCACCCGTCTGGCGATGACCTCCAACCGCCACAACCGCGATCTGGACCAGGACTTCGAGCGCATGGTCGACTATCTGAACAAACAGGCTGGAGAAGCATGATGGAGATGGTGTTGCAACAACCGCTGTACAAGCGTCTGGCCGCCGGTGACTGGCTGTACGCGCTGCTGATCATCGTCGCGGCCGGCTACAGCTTCAGCCTGTACGGCAGCGCGCTGGACTACTACGAACAGCTGATTCTGGTGGGCAGCAGTATCGGCCTGGTGGCACTGGGCTGGTTCTGGCCGAGCTGGCGCTGGTTCTTCCCGCTGGCCGGCGGCGTGTCGCTGCTGGCGATCCAGCTGTACGACCACAACCTGGCGCGCGCGGCGGAAAGCTTCGGCCTGAAGTACCTGCTGTCCAGCCAGTCGTCGTTCATGTGGATGTGCACGCTGTTCTTCCTCGCTACCGTGCTGTACTGGGCCGGCACCCTTTCCCGCGCCGGCCTGCTGATGCGCATGGGCAGCGGCCTGACCTGGGCGGCGGCGGTGTTCGCGCTGGCCGGGCTGTTCACCCGCTGGTACGAGAGCTACCTGATCGCGCCGGACGTTGGCCGCATCCCGGTCTCCAACCTGTACGAAGTGTTCATCCTGTTCTGCCTGATCACCGCGCTGATGTACCTGTACTACGAGGCCAAGTTCGCGGTGCGCCAGGTCGGCGCCTTCGTGCTGCTGGTGATCAGCGCCGCGGTCGGTTTCATCCTGTGGTACACCTTCGACCGCCAGGCACACGAGATCCAGCCGCTGATCCCGGCGCTGCAATCGTGGTGGATGAAGATCCACGTGCCGGCCAACTTCGTCGGCTACGGCGCGTTCGCGATGTCGGCGATGATAGGCGTGGCGCAACTGCTGATCCGCCGCGGCATCCTCGCCAGCCGCCTGCCCTCGGCCGAGGTGCTGGACGAGGTGATGTACAAGGCGATCGCCGTCGGCTTCCTGTTCTTCACCATCGCTACCATCCTCGGCGCGATGTGGGCGGCGGACGCTTGGGGCGGCTACTGGAGCTGGGACCCGAAAGAAACCTGGGCGCTGATCGTGTGGCTGAACTACGCCGCCTGGCTGCACATGCGCCTGGTCAAGGGCTGGCGCGGCGAGCCGCTGGCGTGGTGGGCGGTGGTCGGCCTGCTGGTGACCTCGTTCGCCTTCATCGGCGTCAACATGTTCCTGTCCGGCCTGCACTCCTACGGCGCGCTGTAATACCCAGGGTTGGCCGCATGCGGCCAACCTTGTCACCCCCACGACCCGACCCTGCGCCGGGTCGTGGCGTTTTCCGCTCAGCCATACACCGACAGCTCCAGCAGGTTGCCGTCCGGATCGCGCAGATACAGCGAGCGGATCGGCCCCAGCGCACCGGTGCGCGCGACCGGGCCCAGCTCGACGGCCACGCCCTTGGCCGTCAGCTCCGCCGCCACCTCATCCAGCTCGCCGGCCACGATCAGGCAGAGATCGGCACTGCCCGCCTGCGGCACCCGCGCGTGCGGCAGCAAGGGCGCGGCCGCCGGATGCAGATTGATCTTGTGCCGGCCGAATTCCAGTGCCACCCTGCCCTCGCCGAAGGTTACCGGCACCATGCCCAGCACATCGCGATAAAACGCCACCGTGCGCGGAATGTCCGCCACCGTCAGCACCAGATGATCCAGCCCTTCGATTTGCATCCTGCCTCCTTGCCGGGCACACGCTGCCGCGCCATGCCGCGGCGGCCCAGCGCCATACTTTACCGCGCGCGGCGATCACGGCACACTGCCGCCAGCGCCGCGCCCCCTGCAGGCGCGGCGCAGCCCGTCCGCTGCCCGATCACTTGCCGGAGCCGTCATGAGCACACTTCCCCTGCATCCCGCCACCCTCGCCGTCCGCGCCGGCGAAGACGATTTCCGCCCGCACGCCGCGCTGGCGGTGCCGATCGAGTTCGGCATCGCCCACGGCTACCCGGATGTGGACAGCTGGGAGCAGGTGGCGCGCGGCGAGGTGGCCGGCCCGCTGTACGCGCGCAACAGCGCCCACCCCACCAGCCTGGCGCTGGAAGCCAAGCTGGCGGCACTGGAAGGCGCGGCGGCGGCGGTGAGCTTCGGCAGCGGCATGGCGGCGATCAGCAGCACACTGCTGGCGCTGCTCAAGCCCGGCGCGCGGGTGGTGGCCGGCAAGGACACCTACGGCGGCAGCCACTACCTGCTGCAGCACACCCTGCCGCAGTGGGGCGTACAGGTGACGCTGTGCGACACCACCGACGCCGCCGCCTTCGAGGCGGCGCTGGCCGGCGGCTGCGAGCTGCTGTACCTGGAATCGCCGACCAACCCGCTGCTGAAGGTGCAGGACATCCGCCGCCTGGCCGCCGCCGGCCATGCCGCCGGCGCACTGGTGGTGATCGACAACACCTTCGCCACCCCGGTGAACCAGAACCCGCTGGCGCTGGGCGCCGACCTGGTGCTGCACAGCGCCACCAAATTCCTCGGCGGCCACGCCGACGCCATGGGCGGCATCGTCTGCGGCAGCCAGGCGCTGACCGACCGCATCCGCCACTACCGCGAGATCCACGGCGCCTGCCTCGACCCGATGAGCGCGTTCCTGATCCTGCGCGGCATCAAGACGCTGGCGCTGCGCATGCGCCAGCACAACGACAACGCACTGGCGCTGGCGCAGTGGCTGCAGCAGCAGCCGGCGGTGGCGCAGGTGAACTACCCCGGCCTGCCGGACCACCCGCAGCACGCCATCGCCCGCGCGCAGATGCACGGCTTCGGCGGCGTGCTCAGCTTCGAGCTGGCCGGCGGTTTTGCCGCCGTGCGCCGGTTGCTGCCACGCTGCCAGCGGCTGCTCCGTGCCGCCACGCTGGGCACGGTAGATACCCTGCTGGGGGTGCCCAGCACCACCAGCCACGTGGAGTGCAGCGAGCAGGAACGCATCGCGCTGGGCATTCCCGGCGGGCTGGTGCGCTGCTCGGTGGGCATCGAGGACATCCGCGACATCATCGCCGACCTGCAGCAGGCGCTGGCCGAGTGATCTCCGCAACCCAACAGGTTGGCCGCATGCCTTGCGGCCAACCTTGCGCCCAATGAGCTGGTACCTGTACCTGCTGGAATGCCGCGGCGGCAGCCTGTACACCGGCATCAGCAATAACGTGGAAAAACGCTACGCCGCCCACCTCAAAGGCAAGGGTGCGCGCTACACCCGCAGCTTCCCGCCGGAGCGCATCGCGCTGGTGCTGGAATTTGCCGACAAGGGCGAGGCGCTGCGCGCCGAACTGGCGGTAAAGGCGATGAACGCAGCGCAAAAGCGGGCGTGGCTGGCGGCACACCGCAGCGATACCGCGATTAGCCCAGCTAATCAGACCGCGCAGTAATGCTGGCTTGCCGCCGCTAGCAGCCACGCTCACACTGCCGGTCATCTCCTGACAGGAAAGCGCCATGTTCCCTCTCGATACCCTCCCCACCGCCCTGCGCCACGGCCAGCCGCTGCTGTGGCACAACCCTTCCCTGCTGCCCGCCGCACAAGCGCTGGCCGCCAGCCGCTACGGCCGTGCCGACATCGAAGCCGCCATCGCCCGCTGGCAACGCTTTGCGCCGCTGCTGGCGTGGCTGTTTCCGGACAGCGTGGCGGCAGATGGCCGCATCGATTCGCCGCTGCTGCAGCAAACCGATGACAGCGGCCAACCCTTGTGGGTGAAGGCCGACCACGCGCTGCCGATCACCGCCTGCATCAAGGCGCGCGGCGGCGTGTACGAGGTGCTGTGCCACGCCGAGCAACTGGCGCTGACCGCCGGCCTGCTGCACGCCGGCGACAACTACGCCGTGTTGGCCGATGCGCCAGCGCGGCAGCTGTTCGCGCAGCACCGCATCCTGGTCGGCAGCACCGGCAACCTCGGCTACAGCGTCGGGGTGATGGCGCGTGCGCTGGGGCTGGGGGTGGCAGTACACATGTCGCACGACGCCAAGGAATGGAAAAAACAGCGCCTGCGCGCGCTGGGTGCCAGCGTGGTGGAACACCCCGGCGACTACGCACTGGCGGTGGCCGCCGCCCGCGACAGCGCCGCCAGCGATGCGCACGCCTATTTCATCGACGACGAAAGCTCGCTGCTGCTGTTCTTCGGCTACGCCGCCGCGGCCTGGGATCTGGCGGCGCAACTGGACGCTGCCGGCCTGCGGCCAACGCCCGAGCAGCCGCTGCGGGTGTACCTGCCCTGCGGCGTCGGCGGCGCGCCCGGTGGCGTGGCCTTCGGCCTGAAATGCCTGTTCGGCGACGCGGTGCAGTGCGTGCTGGTGGAGCCGGTGGCCTCGCCCTGCTTCCTGCTGCGCCTCGCCACTGGCGACGACGCGCTGTCGGTATACGACATCGGCCTCGACAACCGCACCGTGGCCGACGGCCTGGCGGTGCCGCGCGCCTCCGCCACCGTGGCCGGCATCGTCGGACAGCTGATCGACGCGGTGGTCACCGTCAGCGACGCCAGCCTGCTGGCCGCCGTGCGCCAGCAGTGGCAACAACACGACCTGCGGCTGGAGCCATCCGCCGCCGCCGGTTTCGTCGCCCATCAGCTGGCCGCCGAGCAATGGCCGGGCAAGGTAATCCCGGTGGTGTGGACCACCGGCGGCAACGGCCTACCGGACGAGGTGTTTTTGCCGCTGCTGGCGGGGTGATTTAAAGGCCGCTCAATAGCAAAAAGGCTGGCCATGCATCCCGGATGCAGCGGCAGCTTGTCTGGGCCACACGCGGCACCGCTTGCCGCGGCAATCTTTTTTCATCAGCCCAGGAATAAACTGGAGGGCCGGGACGTATATCCGGTACTTTTCCCCGAACTGGAGACCCCGATGAAGACCCTGATGACTGCGCTGTCCCTGCTGCTGTGTACCCAGACCGTGCTGGCCGACACCATGCCGGCCCGGACCCATAACGACATCCTGACCGGCAGCAATGGTATGAGCCTGTACACCTTCGACAAGGACACCGCCGGTAGCGGCAAGAGCGTGTGCAACGGTCCGTGCGCGGCCAACTGGCCACCGCTGATGGCGGCGGCAGATGCCAAGACGGTGGCGGACTACACCGTGATTACCCGTGATGACGGCAATAAGCAGTGGGCCTACAAGGGCAAACCACTGTATTTCTGGGTCAAGGACAGCAAACCGGGCGACACCAGCGGCGACGGTTTCAATAACGTCTGGCACCTCGCCCGGCCCTGATCCGGCATGGGCATCCGCCAGGCCATCCTGGACGAGCTACCGGCCCTGCGCCGCTATGCCCGAGCCCTGAGCGGGCAGGCGGGCATCGCCGACGATCTGGTGCAGGACACGGTGGCGCGCGCGCTGGAGAAATGCCGTTTCTGGCAATCCCGGCGCGCGTTGCGGCCGTGGCTGTTTGCCATCATGCATAACCTGTTCATCGACCAACTGCGGCACGATCGGCCGCTGCAGTTCATGCCCGATGAGGTCATGCCGGAACAGGCCGATACACTGACGCCGGAACAGCTGCTGTGGCGCCGCGACCTGGACCGTGCGCTGGCGCGCCTGCCGGTCGAGCAGCGCGAAGTGCTGCTGCTGGTCTCGCTGGAGGGTTTCAGTTACGAGGAAGTGGCGCAGAGCTTGCAGCTTCCGCTCGGCACCGTGATGTCACGGCTGTCGCGCGCCCGGACCCGCATGCGACTGTTGCTGTCAGAAAACGACATCCCCTCCGGCAAGGCTATCCACTCATGACGACCCCGATTTCCGAAGCCGACCTGCACGCTTACGCTGACGGCCTGTTGCCGCCCGCCCGGGCCGCCGAAGTGGCGCAATGGCTGGCCGACCATCCGCAACAGCAGATGCTGGTGGCCGGATGGCAACGCCAGTCGCTACTGCTCCGCGCCGCCTTCCCGCCGCAGCATACCCCACTGCCGGCACGTCCGCGGTGGCGCTGGTCCGGGCCGCCGGCCATGACAGCCAGCGTGTTGCTGGCCTTTGCCGTGGGCTACGGCACCGCCAGTTGGCAGCAGCCACCGGCCGACACCGCCACGCTGCCGGCCAGTGTCGCCGCCCTGCCCGGCTATGCCAGCGTTGCCCACACCGTCTATACCCCCGAGCAACGCCATCCGGTCGAGGTGGGCGTGGAACAGCGCGATCATCTGCTGACCTGGCTATCGCGCCGGCTGGGCAAGCCGATACGCGTACCGACGCTGACCGCACAAGGCTACCGACTGGTGGGCGGCCGCCTGTTACCCGGCGACAGCGGCAGTGCCGCGCAATTCATGTACGAGCACGAGACCGGACAGCGGGTCACCCTGTACCTGCAGGCCAGCCCGGCCAACGCACCGCTGGCTGCCTTCCGCCAGCAGCGACGCGGCAACAACCAGGTGTTCTACTGGCAAGACCGCGACTTCGGCTATGCCTTGGTCGCCGGCGAACAGGCCCCCGCGCTGTCACAGCTGGCCACCCAGGTCTACCACCAGTTGGCGACCCCGTAGCCCCCCGACTGCGACGTGCACACCACTCTGGCCAGCACGGCGTTCATGCCGCTGCCGGCGGCGTGATTCCACAATCGCGGATATAGCAAAGAGCTTGGCCGCAAACCGGAGACGGCTTGCGGCCAACCTTTGTCATTTCAGCGCGGTAAACGCCGGGCTTTGCAAGCTCAGCGTCAGTCTAGCGGCCCACCTTGCCGACCCTAGCTGCCTTGCATCTCCGCCACCAGCCAGTCCACTAGCAGCTGCAGCGCCGCGCTGCTGCCTACCGGATACAGCGCGTAGTAGCCCAGCAGCAGCGGCGGATGCTCGTCCAGCCGGCACAGGCTGCCGTCCTGCAGGTAGCGTGCCACCAGCAGCTGCCGCCCCAGCGCCACGCCGTCGCCGGCCTGTGCGCTGCGGTAGGCCAGTTGCGCCTGGTTGAAGTGACGCTCGCCGGCATCGCAGCAGGATGGCCGGCCGTGGGCGGCCAGCCACAGCGCCCACTCGCTACCGGCCGGTGCTGGCGTGCTCCACGGCGCGTCGTCGTGCAGTAGGCGGCCGCCGTGGCCGGCGGGGTCGAAAGCGGGGGCGGCAACCGGAAAGCCGTATTCCGGCAGCACGAAGGCGGCATCCTGCGGCGCCTGCGGCAGGTAGCGCAGCGCCAGATCGATGCCGGCCTGACGTAGCGCCGCCGGGCTGTAGGGCTGGTTGTCGGCCAGCAGGTCGACGCTGATGGCCGGCTGCAGGCGGGCGAAACGCCCCAGTCGCGGCAGCAGCCATTCCAGCGCCAGCGATGGCGGTGCCGCCAGCCGCACGCTGGCCGGCGCCGCCTCGCGCTGCAATGCGGCCAAGGTGGTGGCCACGGTATCGAAGCCGCTGTCACAGGCGGCAAACAGCTGCTGCCCGGCGGCGGTGAGCTGCAGGCTGCGGCCACCGCGCTGCAACAGACTCAGCTGCAGGCGGGACTCCAGCCGCTGCACGCGCTGGCTGACCGCGCCCTGGGTCACCGCCAGCTGTTCGGCGGCGCGGCGAAAGCCGCCGCACTGCGCCACCGCGTGGAAGAACCACAGGTCGGCCAGCAGGGTCGCGTCGAGGCGGCGGCTCATAGGCGGGTCATCGGGCGGAGCTTAGTAGGCGAAGCGCTGGCGCAGCTCTTCCAGGTTCAGCTCGCGCAGGATGCTTTCCTGGCGTTCGCGCGCGCTCTTTTTCGCACCGCCGACCTTCTTGGCGATGATCAGCTCGTTCTTCATCGAGTGCTCCCAGCCCACCAGCTCGGTGACGGTGACCTGGTAGCCGCGCGCTTCCAGCTGCAGGCAGCGCAGTACGTTGGTGAGCTGGCTGCCGAACTCGCGGGTGTGGATCGGGTGGCGCCACAGTTCGGACAGCGCGGTCTTGCCGAAGGTCTCGTTCTTCTTCTGCCGCAACACCGCAGCCACCTCGGCCTGGCAGCACGGCACCAGCACGATGTACTTGGCGTCCTTGGCCAGCGCGAAGCGGATGGCGTCGTCGGTGGCGGTGTTGCAGGCGTGCAGCGCGGTGATGATGTCCACCTGCGCCGGCAGCGCGTCGGAGGTGATCGACTGCTCGACGGTGAGGTTGAGGAACTCCATGCCGGCAAAGCCCAGCCGCTGCGCCAGCTCCACCGACTTGTCCACCAGATCCTGCCGCGTTTCCACGCCGTAGACGTGGGCAGCGGGCTTATCCTTCAGGAACAGGTCGTAGAGGATGAAGCCGAGGTAGGACTTGCCGGCGCCGTGGTCGGCCAGCGTCAGGCTGCCCTTGCTTGCCAGCACGTCGGCCATCAGCGGCTCGATGAACTGGTACAGGTGATACACCTGCTTCAGTTTGCGGCGGGTGTCCTGGTTGATCTTGCCGTCGCGGGTGAGGATGTGCAGTTCTTTCAGCAGTTCGATCGACTGCTGCGGTTTGATTTCGGGGATCAGGCTCATCGCGGTGTCCGTATAAAAAAGGTTGGCCGCAAGCACGGGCTTGCGGCCGGAAGCATGGCGTCAGTGGGTGTGACAGGCGCGGCCGACTCAGTGACCGGCGGTCTGCTGCAAGCCGGCCGGCGGCGTCCACTGCCAGTGGCTGCGCCAGGCGCCGACCACCAGATTGGGGTACTCGGCACGGCCGAGGCTGCCGTTGTAGCGCCCCAGCGCGCGGAACAGGTTGCCGCGCTCCAGGTCCAGATAGTGGCGCAGGATGGTGCAGCCGTAGCGCAGGTTCAGCGTCAGCTCGAACAGGTTGTGCTCGCGGTTGCCGATGCTGCGCACCCAGAACGGCATCACCTGCATCAGGCCGCGCGCGCCGACCGGCGAGATCGCGTACTTGTTGAAGCCGCTCTCGACCTGGATCAGCCCCAGCACCAGCTGCGGGTCGAGTCCGGCGCGGGTGGCCTCGTACTGCACCGCGGTCAGCAGCCGCTCGCGCAGCCATTGATCCGGGATGCGTTTTTGCAGCCGCCGCGACATCTCCGCCAGCCACGCCACGCCCTCGTGCGGGTTGTCGAACACCAGCCGCGGCGCGTTGACGTCGGAGATGCTGCGCGACATGGCGCTGGCCACGTTGGCCGCCAGCGCCTCTTCGCGCTGCGCCCCGGCCCACGCCGGCACGGCGGCCAGCGTGAACAGCAGCAGCAGGCAGGCAAGGCGCGGCGCGTTCATGGCCGCAATCAGGCCAGCTTGCCCAGCACGAAGTCCAGCACCGCGTCCGGTGCCACCGCGGTGGATTCCGCATCGCGACGGTGCTGGTACTCGACCTTGCCTTCCTTCAGGCCGCGGTCGCCGATGGTGACGCGGTGCGGTGCGCCGATCAGCTCCCAGTCGGCAAACATCGCGCCCGGGCGCTCGCCGCGGTCGTCGATGATCACGTCCACGCCCTTGTCTTGCAAACCGGCGTACAGCGCGTCGGCGGCGGCCTTCACGCCTTCGGAGCGGTCGTAGCCGACCGGGCAGATCACCACGCTGAACGGCGCGATCGCATCCGGCCAGATCATGCCCTTGTCGTCGTAGTTCTGCTCGATGGCGGCGCCGAGGATGCGGCTCACGCCGATGCCGTAGCAGCCCATCTCGAAATGCTTCGGCTTGCCGTCTTCGTCGAGGAAGGTGGCGTTCATCGCCTTGGAGTACTTGGTGCCGAGGTAGAACACGTGGCCGACCTCGATGCCGCGCTGGATATCGAGCACGCCGTTGCCGCACGGCGACACGTCGCCGACCACCACGTTACGCAGATCGGCCACCTCCGGCTCGGCACAGTCGCGGCCGAAGTTGGCGCCGGTGTAGTGCTGGTCGTCCTCGTTGGCGCCGATCACGAAATCGGCCATCTTGGCCACGGTACGGTCGGCGATCACGCGACCGCTAAAGCCCACCGGGCCCAGCGAGCCGGGGTTGGCGCCGAAGGCGTCCTTGATCACGGCCGGTGCGGCGAAGGTCAGCGGCTTCTTGATGCCGGCGATCTTCTCGGCCTTCACTTCGTTCAGTTCGTGGTCGCCGCGCACCAGCATCAGCACCGCGTCGCCCTTTTCGCCTTCCACCACCACCGCCTTCACGGTCGC
Source organism: Vogesella indigofera (assembly GCF_028548395.1). Classification (NCBI taxonomy): domain Bacteria; kingdom Pseudomonadati; phylum Pseudomonadota; class Betaproteobacteria; order Neisseriales; family Chromobacteriaceae; genus Vogesella; species Vogesella indigofera. The sequence goes on from NZ_JAQQLA010000004.1 coordinate 684,815, forward strand.
GGTGATGTCGATCTTCAGGAAGTCCACCAGCTCGGCGATGGTCTTCACCTTCGGGGTGTGGACTTTCTCAAGCTTGGCCGCAGCGGCCGGACGCTCGCCGGCCGGGGCCACCGCTTCGGCCAGTTCGATGTTGGCGGCGTAGTCGGAGGTCGGGCAGTAGACAATGGCGTCTTCGCCGGTTTCGGCGATCACCTGGAATTCGTGCGAGCGGTCGCCGCCGATAGCACCGGTGTCGGCTGCCACCGCGCGGTAGGTCAGGCCCAGGCGGTCGAAGATGCGGCAGTAGGCGGCGAACATGTTGTCGTAGCTCTTGCCGGCGTCTTCGGCGCTGCGGTCGAAGGAGTAGGCGTCCTTCATGGTGAACTCGCGGCCGCGCATCACGCCGAAGCGCGGACGGCGCTCGTCGCGGAATTTGGTCTGGATCTGGTAGAAGTTCTTCGGCAGCGCGCGGTAGCTGCGCAGCTCGGCACGGGCGATGTCGGTAACCACCTCTTCCGAGGTCGGCTGGATCACGAAATCACGGTCGTGACGGTCCTTGAAGCGCAGCAGCTCGGCACCCATGCTGTCGAAGCGGTCGGTTTCCTGCCACAGGCCGGCCGGCTGCACCACCGGCATCACCATCTCGATGGCGCCGGCGCGGTTCATTTCCTCGCGCACGATGTTCTCGACCTTCTTCAGCGAACGCAGGCCCATCGGCATCCATGAGTAGACACCGGCGGCGACCTTGCGGATGAAGCCGGCACGCAGCATCAGCTTCTGGCTCACGATATCCGCGTCGGCGGGGGCTTCTTTCTGGGTGGAGATGAAAAACTGCGAGGCGCGCATGGTGTTGGTTATCCTTGAGATTTCTGCGAAATAGCGCTGATTGTAGCCGTTTAGGGCAGACGGCGGAAAGGTTGGCCGCATGAAGGAGCAGGGATGCCACCACGCTTGGCCTCAGCTTAATTGAGCGGCCCTGTCCAGGAAGAATCGGGCTCCATTCTCGAACTGCGGATCCGTATACGTCTTGCGCAACGCATGCACCAGCCCACAGAACCGTTCAGACCGGTATAGCCAATCACTAAAAGCCAACGCTTGCCGTCCAGTCTCTGAACGGAACATCGCGGAAAGGAACTCGGTATCTTTTTCAGTCAGTTCTGAATAGTCTTCCAGGCTATCCAGCCATGCTCCATGCAGCTCTGCATGCTTGGACATTTCCAGCAAAATGAGTAAACGCTGTGGGTCGCGTAATAGCTCGTGCAAACGGCAACCCAAATAATATTTGGCGACATCGGATTGCAGACTGGTAAAAGCTGATTCCTTGATAAACGCCAGGCACGAAACCACACTCGGCGCCGAGTCACGCCTCAACCACTCCTGCAGCATGTCATGCACACTGAATGCACTGACTCCTGATGCATTGACTAGTGCCACCACATCTGCCAAGTAGTGGATCATGGGACTCATTCTAGTGGTCCTATCCAGCTCCTCTTCAATAAAGCGGGCTACCGCCATCAAGTGCGCACGTGACACGTCTGACCAAGCGCCATGCTGCAGATGACCCTTTACTTCATACAGGAACAGCCCAACTCTCCCGTCGTCAGGCAATCTCTTTTGCAGCATAGAGGAGGTTTCTGTCCGGATAAATCGGTCCAATTGCGCGTTATCGAATACCTTGTCGGCCAACGTCTGCTGCAGATAGCCATTAGCCATGCCCATCAAAGCTTGTTGCTCATCAGAAACTGGCATTCCGGAAACAAACAGCGCTTCCAGTTGTGCCAATCGCTGCGGCGTAGAAACCCTGGGAGCAACATCCAGCTTTGCTACCAATGGCCAGTTGGTAAAAAACATCACTGAGCGTTGTACAGCAGCCGGTCTTTTGTCAAAGTCCGGGAATCGGGATTGCAGCCACGTTTGCCGTTGTGATTCGCGCGACGTGCTTTGTGAACTATCGAACTGAGCATAAAACTGGCAATCAAGCCACGCCGCAACAAGCTGTCGCCAAAGGGCACGATCTTTCAGCCGCAGTGCCTCCAGAAACACAAAGTCCAGCGGGTCCAGCCGAATTTCTGCCGGAACATGGCGACTCGTCAGCAAGCTGGCAAGCAACCGTTTGACATCTCGCGGCTTCAGCAAAAAAGCATCCGTGACCAAACTCAGGGCCAGTTTTACTTCCAAGTCATCACTGCACACTATTTCTTTCAGCAATGACGAGCTTCCCAACTGCGTCTTGTGATAGCGAAGCCGATCACTGTGTTTAGGTGTGGGTAACCGGTACGGCAGCTGGATGATTTTTTCCAGATATGCTTCGCCACGGTCTTTGTGCATAGAGTCCAAAGCTGACGCAACAATGGCGCGATCATAGGCGATGACGTAGACGATATTGGGCAGATCGGCGACCGCCTTGATGACGCGGAACAGCTCGCAGATTTCGCTTGCCGGCAGCCGGTCGAGATCGTCGATGAAAACGATGGTCTTGAATTGGAGAGTCTTCAGTGCGTTAGCCGCATTACCTCGCAAACGATGGAATGACTTGGGCTGGCTGTTCGAATGTATCGCCCCAGCCCCTGTCTCAATGGACTTGCCGAAGGCTGCAACAGCTGCAATTGTCGCTGGTTCAACACAACCGATAGAGCATGCCTGCAAGACTTTGCCAACTCGAACTCCGGCACTACCCAGCAAATTTAGCTTTGTCCGTACAGAGTCGCGCAAGCGATGCGACCAATCTATCTGTCCCAGCAATTCATCAAAAAAATGCCTTAACAGCTGATCCGAACCTTCAAACCACCACGGGTTGAACTCGACCAAGGTTGGCCGCAACGGATCGGTATCGCCTTGCGGGAATGCCTGCTTGAGGAAATGGATAAAGCTGGACTTGCCCTCGCCCCACTCGCCTTCGATGCCGATGACGAAGCTTTGCCCCTCGGGCAGACCTTGCAGAATGGTTGCGGCCAACCTTTGCGCGTGCGGCGTAAAGCCGAGCAGATCTTCGGTGGCGGGGATATCAGCGGCGAAGGCAGAAACGGTCATGGTGCGTACCGGCGGCAAGGGGATGCCGCCGATTATGCCATGCGCGATCCGCGCGGACGGCTACACCCAGCCCAGCAGCCCGGCCACGGCGCCGGCGCCCAGCAGCCACAGCGGGTGCAGGCTGGTGCGCCAAGCGATCAGCGCGCTGAGGGCGCACAGCAGCCACGCGCTCCAACCGGTGTTGGCGATGCCGGCCAGCAGCCAGGCGCCGCCCAGCACCAGCCCGATCGACAGCGGCGCGAAGCCGCGCTGGATGGCGTGGCACAGCTTGTAATCGCGGAAACGCTGCCACAGTCTGGCGACGTAGAAGCTGAGCACCGAGGACGGGCCGCAGATGCCGAGCAGGCTGATGGCGGCGCCGGGCAGGCTGGCCATCTGCCAGCCGACCAGGCTGGCGATCAGCACGTTCGGCCCCGGTGCCGACTGCGCGATGGCGAACAGCGCGGTGAATTCCGCCGCCGTCATCCAGCCGTGCTCGTTGACCACCATGCGCAGCATTTCCGGCACCACCGCGTTGGCGCCGCCGACCGCCATCAGCGACAGCTGGCCGAACACCAGGAACAGGGCAAGCAGCATCGCGCTCATGTCGGCTCCTTCTGCAGGTGCCAGGCCAGCGTCACCGCCAGCGGCACCATCACCAGCAGCAACGGCAGCAGCGGCCAGTGCAGCAGGCCAATGGCGACAAAGGTGAGCACCGCCAGCGCGATGCACCAGCTGCTGCGCTCCAGCTTGGCGGCCAGTCGCAGCCCCATGCCGAAGATCAGGCCGGTGGCCGCCGGCGCCAGCCCGGCCAGCACCTGCTGCAGCGCCGGCAGGCCGCGGTACTGCTGGTACAGCGACACCAGCAGCATGGCGATGCAGAACGGCGCCAGCAGCAGGCCGCTGAACGCCAGCAGCGCACCGCTGGCGCCGTGGAAGCGGCCGCCGACGGCGACACTGAGATTGACCACGTTGGGGCCGGGCAGGATCTGGCCGAGGCCGAGCAGTTCGGTGAATTCAGCGTCGGTCAGCCAGCCTTTGCGCAGCACCAGCATGTGGTGCACCAGCGGCAGCACGCCGCCGAAACCGACGATGCCGATGCCGAAAAAGCCGGTGAACAGCTCGCGGCGGGTGGGGATGTTGTGTGTTTCCATGACCCGTAGCGTAGTGCGGAAGCAGAGTTGGCGACAAACGAGTTTTTCCGACTTCGCTTGTGCGCTATGCTCACAAGCATGAACCGGCGACTTCCCTCTCTCAATGCCTTGCGCGCCTTTGAAGCCGCGGCACGCTGCGGCAGTTTCAGCGCCGCGGCGGAACAGCTGCATGTGACCCACGGCGCCATCAGCCGCCAGATCAAGCAGCTGGAGGAGTGGCTGGGGCTGGCGCTGTTCGACCGCGTCGGCAAACGTGTGCTGCTCACCGACAACGGCCGCCAGTACCTGCCGGCGCTGCAGACCGCGTTCGACAGCATCGCCACCGCCACCGAGCGGCTGACCCAGGGCCGCACGCGGCAGTTGCGCATCAACGCCACGCCGACGCTGGCGATGCACTGGCTGCTACCGCGGCTGACCCGCTTCCAGCTGCGCCATCCCGGCGTCGAGCTGCGGCTGGCAACCTCGGACACCATCATCCACGACCAGCACGCCGATTTCGACATCGCCATCCGCCGCGGCCACGACCACTGGCACGGCTTCGTGTCGCACCTGTTCCTCACCGAGCACGAACAGCCACTGCTCAGCCCGGCGCTGTTGGCGAGCAGGCCGCTGGCGACGGTGGCCGATCTGGCGCAGCACACGCTGCTGCACTCGGAAACGCGGCCGGTGTCGTGGGAACGCTGGCTGGCGGCGGCCGGCAGCCCGGCGCTGCAGGCGGCGGCGCACCAGCACTTCGACCACTACTATCTGGCGCTGCAGGCGGCGGTCGACGGCCTGGGGGTGGCGCTCAGCGCACAGCCGGTGACCGACGCGCTGATCGCCAGCGGCAAGCTGGTGGCGCCGCTGGACGGGCCGCGGGTGAAGGCGCGCGGCTATTCCTGGGTGCTGCCGCTGACGCTGGCGGAAGACCCGCTGTGCGCCGATTTCTGCGCCTGGCTGGAGGAGGAAGGCGGCAATTAGCCGCGCCGACGCGCCACCTGTCGCATCGGCTCTACACTGCGGCCACAATTGCGCTACAAAAGCGGGCGCCGCATGGCACATTGGGGGGCACAAGAGTAAGCTTCGCGCTCACCCGAGATTCGCAATACTGCGCTGCAACATCCGTGGCGGCGCCACCCACCAAAAAATACACAAAATCATGCAGGCTCAAAACAAACAGGCGCTCGCCGGTATCACGCTGGCGGCGCTGGGGGTCGTGTACGGGGACATCGGCACCAGCCCCCTCTACACCCTGAAAGAATGCTTCGGCCCCCACCTCGGCCTGGCGGTGACGCCGGCCAACGTGCTGGGCATCCTGTCGCTGATCGTCTGGGGCCTGATCCTGGTCGTGTCGCTGAAATACCTCAGCTTCGTGCTGCGCGCCGACAACCGCGGCGAGGGCGGCATCCTGACGCTGATGGCGCTGGCGCGGCGTTGCGTCGGCCCGCGCGGCTGGATGCTGGCCGCCATCGGTCTGATGGGCGGCGGCTTCTTCTACGGCGAGGTGGTGATCACCCCGGCGATCTCGGTGCTGTCGGCGGTGGAAGGGCTGGAGGTGATCACCCCCGCGTTCAAGCCCTACGTGCTGCCGCTGGCGCTGACGGTGCTGACCGGCCTGTTCCTGATCCAGAAGCACGGCACCGCCAGTGTCGGCAAGCTGTTCGGCCCGGTGATGATGCTGTGGTTCGCGGCGCTGGCCGCGCTCGGCGTGCACGGCATTGCCGGCAACCCGGCGGTGCTGGCGGCACTGAATCCGCTGTGGGGCATCGAATTCCTGTTCAGCCACGGCGCCATCGGCTTCCTGGCGCTCGGCTCGGTGGTGCTGGCGCTGACCGGCGCCGAGGCGCTGTACGCCGACATGGGCCACTTCGGCGCCAAGCCGATCCGCCTGGCGTGGTTCTTCTACGTGCTGCCGGCGCTGCTACTGAACTACTTCGGCCAGGGCGCGGAGATCCTCGCCAGTCCGGAGGCACGCACCAACCCGTTCTTCCACCTGGCGCCGCAGTGGGCGCTGCTGCCGCTGGTGATCCTGTCCACCTGCGCCACGGTGATCGCGTCGCAGGCGGTGATCTCCGGCGTGTTCTCGCTGACCCGCCAGGCGGTGCAGCTGGGCTACCTGCCGCGCATGGAGATCACCCACACCTCCGACAACGAGATCGGCCAGATCTACATCCCGCTGATCAACTGGGGCCTGCTGGCGGCGGTGATCATGGTGGTGATCATGTTCCAGAATTCCAGCGCGCTGGCCGGCGCCTACGGCATCGCCGTCACCGGCACCATGGTGATCACCTCCATCCTGGTGTGCACCGTCGCCTGGCGTGGCTGGAACTGGCCGCGGGCGCTGGTGGCACCGCTGCTGGTCGCGCTGCTGGTGATCGACCTGCCGCTGTTCCTCGCCAACGTGGTGAAAATCTTCGCCGGCGGCTGGCTGCCGTTGCTGATCGGTATCGGCGCCTTCATCCTGATGACCACCTGGAAGCAGGGCCGCAGGCTGCTGATGCAGCGCCTGAACGAGATGGCGATTCCGCTGGACGGCTTTGTCGAGAACATGGAGACCTACCCGCCGGGCCGGGTGCAGGGCACCGCGGTATTCCTCACCAACTCCACCCACGGCGTGCCGCACGCGCTGCTGCACAACCTGAAGCACAACAAGGTGCTGCACGAGCGGGTGGTGCTGATGACCATCCGCGGCGAGGACATCCCCTATGTCGACGAAGACGAGCGGGTGGAAATCCTGCAGCTGTCCGGCAGCTTCTGGCGGGTGATGGCCTACTACGGCTTCAAGGAAACGCCGGACGTGCAGCAGATCCTCGACCTGTGTGCGGCGAAGGGCCTGGCTTTCGAGCTGATGGACACCTCGTTCTTCCTGTCGCGCGAAACGCTGATCCAGACCGATCGCGAAGGCATGTCGCCGTGGCGCGAGACGCTGTTCGTGTGGATGAGCCGCAATGCGCTGCGCGCCACCGACTTCTTCCAGATCCCGACCAACCGCGTGGTGGAGATGGGCGCGCAGGTCGAGCTGTAAAACAAGCGGCCAAGGTTGGCCGCAACCTGCAACGACAAGGGCAAGCCGATGGCTTGCCCTTTTGTATTGGTAATATTGCCACTTTATTGGCATTTATATACGATGAATGGCTATGCCGTTTGCACGAAAGCTGCCCGCAAACACCCGCCATCCTGACGCGCCGCCTGCCGCAGCGCCCCCTCCCGCCGTCGCCATCATGCCCAGCCGCACCTGCTCCATCTGCTCGCCTGCCACCTGCCGCCAGTCCCGACAACAGGGCGTAGTGACGCTGGCGATGACCTTGCTGGTACTGTTCCTCAGCAGCCTGATGGTGTTCCAGAGCAGTGCCGGCCTGTTGTTCGAGATCCGCACCGGCAACAACCTGGTCAGCCAGTCCAAGGCGATGGAGGCCGCCCGTGGCGGGGTCGAACACGCACTGGCCTGGCTCGCCTCCGGCGCGGTCAGCAGCACGGCACTGGCCAGCGCCGGCAACTGGAGCAACGACGGCAGCGGCCCCAGCGGCAACAACCAGCAGGCCAGCAGCAGCCTGTTCGGCAGCACCGTCAGCGCGCAGAGCATCGGCAGCTACAGCGTGGCGGTATCGCTGTGGCGCAACGCCGCTGCCCCCAACACCCTGGAGATCCGCGCCACCGCCAGCGGCGACGCCAGTGCCAGCATCCGCCAGAAGGTACAGCTCGGCACCCTCACCACCACGACCACCACCCCAGTGACGCTGAACCTGGCCAGCTTTGCGCCGATCGTGGTCGAAGGCAGCCTCGGCGACTGCGGCAAGAAGAAAAGCTGCATCACCGGCAATCCGTCGGTGACCGCCGGCGACAGCGGCGTGGCGATCATGACCTCGGCCTCCGCCGCGGCCAACCAGCCGGGCCACCTGTCGGTCACCGGTCAGGTGCAGGGCAATGCCTTCAGCGGCAGTGCGTGGGATTTCGTGTTCCCGGACACCAGCAAGGAGCAGATCCAGCTGGAATCGGAGGCGCAGGCGGCGGTGGAACTGGCGGCACAGCAAGCCGGCACCAGCTACCAGCGCACCGTCTACTACTTTGACGCCAGCAATATCGGGGACATCGTCAGCAAGAACTGGCATCAGGACATCGGCAGCCCGAGCCAGCCGGCAATCCTGGTATTCGATACCGGCGCCGGTTGCCCGAAAATGAATGGCGGCGTAGTGATCTACGGTCTCGTCTACTACGCCGACAGCTGCGGCAAGAACGGCTGGGGCGGCGCCACCCTCACCGGCACGCTGGTGACCGAGGACAACCTGTCCGATCTCACCGCCAATACCCAGTTCCGGGGCTGGTCCGCCAATACCGGCTCCGGCAGCATCAGCCTGCCGCCCGTCATCAGTACCGGCACCGCCAGCAGCCTCAACCGCAAGACCGCCTCTTGGCGCGACTTCTGACCCCCCTCCTCACGCCACCGGCTCAGTTCTCCGGCAATGCCCGCCCCACCGCTGCGGCCAACCTTGGCCAGTCGAAGTACGGCCCCGGATCGGTCTTGCGCCCCGGCGCGATGTGCTGGTGGCCGGTGATGGCCTCGATGCCGCACTCGCGCTGCAGCAGCCGCGCCAGCGCTGCCAGCGTGCGGTACTGCGCGTGGCAGAACGGCTCGAAGTCGCAGCCTTCCAGCTCGATGCCGAGTGCGAAGTCATTGCAGCGCTCGCGGCCGCGCCACTGCGATACCCCGGCGTGCCAAGCGCGCTGGCGGGTGGACACGAACTGCAGCAGGCTGCCGTCGCGACGGATGAAGAAGTGCGCCGACACTCGCAGGTGGGCGATGGTGGCGTAGTAGGGATCGGCCGCCGGATCGAGAGTATTGCCGAACAGCTGCGCCACGCCGTCGCCGCCGTAGCGGTACGGCGGCAGGCTGATATTGTGGATAACCAGCAGCGGCACCGCCGGTTGTGGATAACTGTCGCAGTTTGGCGACGGCAGCTGTTGCGCCTCGTTGACCCAGCCGCCGGCGTCCAGCGTCAGCAGCAGCTCGCTGTCGTCGCGCTGCCAGCGCAGCGTGGTCAGCGCCAGCCCGTCCGCGGTGGCGAAGTCGCGCACACGCACGAAACCGGCCTTGTGGTAGCAGCGCAGTGCGGCACGGTTGGCCTGCGCGCTGCTGACCGTGGCGACGTTCTCGCCGGCCAGCGCAGCGGTGAGCAGACGCCCGGCCCAGCCCTCGCCCAGCCGCGCCGGCGCCACCAGCGTGCGCACGATGTCGAGGCTGCCGTCGTCGCCACGGCCGCAGGCCAGCACAGCGCACAGCTGGCCCTGCTCGTCGTAGCCGGCGAACAGACGCAACGGGCTGGCGGCGATGTCGGCGCTGCTGCACCACAGCCGCGGCAGCGGGTAGCCATCCAGCCACGCCACTTCCAGCGCGTGGGCGGCGTCGTGCAGCGCCAGCGCCGCGGCAAGGTTGGCCGCATCGTCGCGGCACAGTTCACGGATCAGAAACGGGACAGTCATCACTCGCCTGCAACAAATCAATATCAGCCGAGACTGTAATGCAAATCCCCGCCCGCCGCTTGAGACGGATCATGGGCAGCGGCGCCGCCATGCACCATACTGAAACCATCCCACCGTTTTCTGGAGCACGCCATGCTGAGCCTGGACGCCCTCACCAGCGCGATCCCCGCGCCTTCCTTCGACGAACCGCTGGACATGCTGTACGCCTGCCACGACAAGGTACGCCACTTTTGCGAGCAGCTGGACGCGCTGCCCGGCTATATCGCCAGCCACGGCCACAGCCACGCCGCGCTGAACACCATCGCCGGCATCGTGCGCTATTTCGAGATCGCCGGCCCGGCGCACCACCAGGACGAGGAGCAGGAGCTGTTCCCGCTGATCGTGGCGCGGCAGCCGGACGCCGCCGCCAAGATCGAGCAGCTGCTGGCCGAGCACGGCTACCTGAACGCGCGCTGGCGCGCCATCCACGACCAGCTGCAGGCCTTCGGGCGCGGCGAGCTGGCGGAACTGGACGCCGCCGCCATCGCCGAGTTCACCCGCCTGTACCGCGAACACGCGCAGCGCGAGGAGGACTGGCTGTTCCCGGTCGCCGGCCAGCTGATCGGCGAGGACGAGCTGCGCGATGCGGGCCAGCGCATGGCGGCGCGGCGCACCACGCCACGCTAGGCGCGCAATCGAACGCTTGAAACCAGCCCGCCCTCGCCCTGATGGCGGGCTTTCCTTATAATCGTTGGCCAGACACGCCCTCCACGTACAAACCCGGGACATCATCACCATGCAAGACACGCACGCCTGGTCTGGCCGCTTCTCCGAGCCGGTCTCCGAGCTGGTCAAGAAATACACCGCTTCGGTCACCTTTGATAACCGTCTGGCCGAATTCGACATCGAAGGCTCGCTGGCCCACGCCGCGATGCTCAACAAGTGCGGCGTGCTGTCCGATGCCGATCTGGCCGCGATCCGCGACGGCATGGCCGCCATCATCGCCGACATCCGCGCCGGCAACTTCGAGTGGAGCGTGGATCTGGAAGACGTGCACATGAACGTCGAGCGCCGCCTCACCGACAAGATCGGCGACGCCGGCAAGCGCCTGCACACCGGCCGCTCGCGTAACGATCAGGTGGCCACCGACATCCGCCTGTGGCTGCGCGCGCAGATCGACACCATCGTCGGTTTCATCGCCGAGCTGCAGACCAGCCTCTTGGACCTGGCCGAAGCCAATGCCGACACCGTGATGCCGGGCTTCACCCACCTGCAAGTCGCCCAGCCGGTGACCTTCGGCCACCACATGCTGGCCTACGTCGAGATGCTGGGCCGCGACGCCGAGCGCATGACCGACTGCCGCAAGCGGGTGAACCGTCTGCCGCTGGGCGCCGCCGCGCTGGCCGGCACCACCTTCCCCATCGACCGCCACTACACCGCGCAGCTCTTGGGCTTCGACGACGTGTGCCACAACTCGCTGGACGCGGTGTCCGACCGTGACTTCGCCATCGAATTCACCGCCGCCGCGTCCTTGGTGATGGTGCACCTCTCCCGCCTGTCAGAAGAGCTGATCCTGTGGATGAGCCCGCGCGTCGGCTTCATCGACATCGCCGACCGCTTCTGCACCGGCAGCTCCATCATGCCGCAGAAGAAAAACCCGGACGTGCCGGAACTGGTACGCGGCAAGTCCGGCCGCGTGGTCGGCCACCTGATCGCACTGGTCACCCTGATGAAGGCGCAGCCGCTGGCCTACAACAAGGACAACCAGGAAGACAAGGAACCGCTGTTCGACACCGCGGATACGCTGATCGACACCCTGCGCATCTACGCCGACATGATGCGCGGCATCACGGTGAAGAAGGACGCGATGCGCGCCGCGGTGCTGCAGGGCTTTGCCACCGCCACCGACCTGGCCGACTACCTGGTGAAGAAGGGCATGCCGTTCCGCGACAGCCACGAAGTGGTGGCACTGACCGTGCGCCACGCCGAGCTGCAGGGCGTGGACATTGCCGACCTGAGCCTGGACAAGCTGCGCGAGTTCAGCGACCTGATCGAGCAGGACGTGTTCAGCGTGCTGACGCCAGAAGGCTCGCTGGCACAGCGCGACCACGTCGGCGGCACCGCGCCGAACCAGGTGCGCGCGCAGATCGCCCGCCACCGCGCGCGTCTGGCTGGCTAAGCGGCTTGCGGCCAACCTTGCGCCGCCCGCATGAACAACAAGGCCGGGATCATCCCGGCCTTGTTGTTTTCCAGCGCCCGCGCCAACCCTCTTGCCAAGCCAAGGCCACCGGAAGAAACCGTCCGCCGCGGCCAGCAACCGCCTTGCCGGCCAATGCACGAGCGATGCCAGCGCGGGCTGAACCCGTGCCACCTCACGGGGCCGACGAAAGACCGGCGCGGCAAAACACGACAACAGAGCCGACCACCCTGTGACGGTTCTGTTGCTTCTGTACCGGGGCGAGCTATGCTGTTCGTGTTCAATGTCGGATAGAAGTGACGCAACCATGGCACAAGCACGCCCGGCCCCGCAGCAAGCATCCCGCTTCTGGCGTGATGACGCGCTGCCCTTCATCGAGTCCCGCACCGTCGCGGACGGCCGCCAGGTCTGCTATGAAAAACACTCGCACGAAACGTTCTCGCTCGGCGTGATTGATGGCGGTCACAGCCACTACCTGAACGGCAACCAGCGGCACGAGATCGCCGCCGGCAGCGTACTGATGATGAATCCGGGCGAGGTGCACGCCTGCGCGCCGGTTCGCGGCGCCGGCTGGGCGTATCGCATGCTGTATGTGGACCGGGACTGGCTGGGCGCACGGCAGGCCGAACTGGGGCTGTCGCCGCATGGCGACTTCCAGCCGCTGGCCTGCCAGCTTAGTCTCGACCCGCGCCTGTACGCTGCCTTTACCCGTTTTCACTCCGTGCTGACCGCCACCGATAGCGAACCGCTACTGAAGGAAAGCGTCGCCGTACAGTTCTTCAGCGAGGCCTTGTCCGCCTTGGCGCATGGCAAGCTGGCAACATCTGGCGCACCGGACAAACTGGCGCGGGCAGTCGACTTTATCCACAGCCACGCGACCGAGTCCTTGAGTCTGCAGCAGATCTGCGCGGCGGCCTCGCTGTCACCGTCCTACCTGATCCGTGCCTTCAGCCAGCACTATCACATGACACCGCACGCCTATCTGCTCAACTGCCGTATCCAGCATGCCAGACGTCTGCTGCGTGGCCGCCAGCCACTGGCGGAAGTCGCGCACGCCAGCGGCTTTGCCGACCAGGCGCATTTCCAGCGCGTGTTCAAACGCCTCACCGCCGTCACGCCGGGCCATTACCGGTGCTGATCAGAACAGCAAGACCGTGCTCAGCAGCAGCAAGACCGCCAGCAAGCGGTTCAGCAGCCGGATACGGGCGGCGGAGTGCAGGTATTGCCCCAGCGCCGCGCCGGCATAAGCCCAGCAGGCCAGCGAGAGATAGCAGATCGCCCAGTACAGCGCGCTGAATTGCCAGACCAGCAGGCTGTCGCCGCCGGCAAAAGCCCCCATCCCGGCCACCGACGCCAGCCAGGCCTTCGGGTTCAGCCATTGCATCAGGGCCCCCTGCCAGTACGACGGCGCCTGCCCGGCACGCTGGTCTCCCAGTGCGCCATCCGCGCGGAACAACTTCCAGGCCATGTACAGCAGGAAGGCGGCACCGGCCCACTTGATGGCGACGGTCACCAGCGGCCAGTGGCTCAGCACCTCGTGCAGGCCGAGGCCGATCAACAGCAATAACAGGGTAAATCCCATGGTTGCGCCGGTGACATGCCGCAAGCTGGCACGAAAACCGTACTGCACACCGTGGGCGAGGCCCAGCAGATTCACCGGCCCCGGAGAGATGGAGGCCGCCAGCGCAAACAAGGACATCGACAGATACAGGCTCATGGGTTGCTCCCCGCTGATGTAAAGAGCCTGCAGCGTAAGAAATCCGGATTGACCGGTATTGAACGAAATTACCCTGTTGACGGCCATGCCCCGCCAATAGCCTGCCGGTGATCGCGAAAAAGGCGTGGAGTGGCTGGTAAGCAAAGCCTTGCAACAGGCGGCCACGCCCGACAGCAGCGGGCAGGCGAGCGGCACGGCAAGCCGCGTGCCACCGCGCGCGTCCGGCCGGGGCAATCCGGCCGGCCGATTCCGCTGGCCACGACAAAAAGCCGACGCCAGCGCGTCGGCTTTTCTTGCGGCCAACCCTGGCTGCGTCAGTGATTGAGATAGATCGCCATGCGCCGCTGCAGCAGCGCGTCGCGCTGGCGCGCCACCTGCTGCCACATGCACTGCACCAGCTGCGGCTGGCGCGCGGCAAACTGGCGGCTGAACGGCATGAAGTAGTCCTTGCTCACCAGCGGCTGCGGCAGCGCGCGTACCGCGAGCTTCGGATGCGTGGACAGGTAGCCGGCGGCCAGCAGGTCCTGGATCGCGTAGGCGTCGATACGCCCGGCCTGCAGCTTGTTGAAGTTGCTGTCGACGTTGAGCGCGGTTTCCACCTTGATCTGGAAGCGCTCCAGATCCTTGATCACCGACCAGCCGATATTGCTGCCCACCACCGCCTGTGGCGGGCTCAGCCGCTCGCCGTCCCACGCAAGCAGGCTGTCGTGGCGCACGAACAGCACGTAGCGCAGCGTGCTCATGCGCTGGCGGCCGTCGGGCTGGCCGTCGCGCAACGGGTAGACCGCGAACTGCGCGCGTTCCTCGTTGTAGGACAGCAACAGCGCCGCGTCAGCGCTGCCGCTTTTCAGGCTCTGCAGCATGCGCAGCCCCGGCTGGCGCAGCAATTGCAGCTCGACGCCACAGGCCTTCGCCGCCCGCTGCGCCAGCTCGACGGCAAGGCCGGGTTGCGGCGCGAAATGGTCGCCTTCGCCGATGACGTAGGGTGGCGACGCCTGGTCCATGGCGACGATGGTCAGCGGCGGGCGCGTGCTGGCCGCCTGCGCCGCCAACGGCAGGCCGCACAGCAGCGCCAGCCCGCCGCAAACCCATCTCCAGTTCATTCCGTGTCGCATCCCGTGTCTGTCCTCACCGTGGCCGCTCATGATGGCATCGCCGGGTGACAATGCCATGACCAGCATAGCGCAACTACCAGTATTTCATTTTTGACCGGCAGCAACCATAGTGAAGCCAGGCGCCGCGACGGCGCCCAGCCTGACTCCCCCTCCCGAAAGGACACACCATGCGTCAACTGATCCTGCTGCTCACCCTCGCCCTGTGCTCCGGCCCGCTACTGGCCGCCAATCCGGCCTGCGAAAAGATGGCCACCGAGAAGAAGCTCGCCGGCGCCGCCAAAAACAGTTTCATGAAGAAGTGCGAACGCGAACAGCCGGGCAACGCGCAAGCCATGTGCGACGGCAAGGCGGCCGAGAAAAAACTGGCCGGCGCCGCCAAGAACAGCTTCGTGAAGAAGTGCCTGCGCGACAGCAGCGCCTCCTGAGTAGCGCGGCCTGTGGCCGCTGGCGGTCACAGGCCGGTCATGCCTACACGCGGAAGCGCGACACCGCCTGCTGCAGGTCTGCGGCCAACGTTTGCAGCCGCGCCGAGGCGCCGGTGGTGAAGCGCACCGAGGACTGCGTTTCCTCCACCACGTGCACCACCTGCTCCACGCTGCCGGCGATGCTGACCCCAGCCTGACTCTGCTCGCTCATCGCCAGCGCCACGTTGCGGAAACGTTCCAGCGTGTGGCCGACCTTGTCGTCGATCTGGCCCAGCGCGCCGGCCAGCTGCGTCACCTGCTGCACGCCGTCCTCCACCAGCGGCGCGATCTGCTCCATGGCGCCGGATACCCCGGCGGTCTCCTGCACCACGCTGTGGATGATGCTGGAAATCTCGCTGGTGGCCTGCGCGGTGCGTTCCGCCAGCTTGCGCACCTCGTCCGCCACCACCGCGAAGCCGCGTCCCAATTCGCCGGCCCGCGCCGCCTCGATCGCCGCGTTCAGCGCCAGCAGATTGGTCTGGTCGGCGATGTCGCGGATGGTGTCGGCGATGCCGCTGATGCTGCGCGTGCGCTCGCTCAGCGACAGCACGCGACCGGAGGCGTCGCTGACCTCGCCGGCAATGCCGCGGATGCTGGACACCACGCCTTGCGCCACTCCCAGTCCCTGTTGCGCCAGCTGCGCCACGCCGCGCGAATCGACCTCGGTCTGCCGCGCGCTGTCGGACACGTGATCGATGCTCACCGACAGCTGCTCGATCGCCGCCGCCGCCGCGGTGGTGGAATCGTTGGCGGTGGCGGACACCGTGTCCAGCCGCTGCATCTGCTCGCCCAGCGCGGCGGCGGTGTCGCCCAGCTGCGCGGCGGAGTCGCTGATCTGCGCGATCATCTCGCGCAGCTTCTGCTGCATCGCCGCCATCACGAACAGCAGGCTGTGCGGCTTGCCGTTGTGGCGGATGGTCTGGTTCAGGTCGCCGGCGGCGATCGCCTCCACCACCGCCACCGCGTAGGCCGGCTCGCCGCCGAGCGAGCCGATGATGCGGCGCGACATGGTCAGCGCCAGCGCCGCCAGCACCACCAAAACCAAGGCCGCTAGCGCCAGCAGCAGCGAGGCACTGCGCCAGAAGGTGGCGGCGATGTCGTCGACGAAGATGCCGGTGCCCACCATCCAGCCCCACGGCTCGAAGCGCACCACGCCGTTGAGCTTGGGCACCTGCTGATCGGAGCCCTTGCGCGTGGTGTAGATCTCGGTAATGCCGTACTTGGCCGTGCGTAGTGCCTCGTTGTAGGCGTCGACCGTGGTGCGCCCATCCGGCAGCTTGGAGCCGAGGTCGACCTTGCCGATGCGGTCGGCCTTCACGTGCACCTGCATCACGTTGTCCTTGTCGCGGGCGAAGAAGTACACGTCGCCCACCGTCAGCATCGCCAGCGCCTGGCGCGCCTGCTGCTGAGCGTCGGCCTGGCTCAGCCGCCCCTGCTCTGCCGCGGCGGCGTAGTGGCCGAGCACCCCTTCCGCCATGCGCAGCTGGTTGACGATGAAGGCCTGTTTTTCCTCGTACAGCGACTGGCGGATGCTGTGCAGCGACAGCCCGGCCAGCAGCAGCAATCCGATGAAGCTGGCCAGGATGATGACGGCCAGCCGGGTAGAAACACGCATGATGATTTCCTTGCAAACAAAGACGGGTGCAGGCCGATAAGCGGCCCGCGCAGACAACTCGCGGCCCAGACTAGCAGCGCGACCTTACAAAGCGCTGACAGCGGCTTGGTAATATTGCGGCTTGCCGGCCGCCGCGCGCCGCCCCTTGCGGCCAACGTCATCACCTTGCGCCGGCATCTTCGGCCATTGTCATGAAGCCGCCACGACACGGCGGCCTTGGCGGGAAGGGCATGCTAGTGCCGCCACCGCCGGCTCCACCATTGGGGAGTTCCGCATTGCGGCTTTCCCTAGCCCCGCATCCGGTGCGGCCATAAAAAAACCGGAGCACTAGGCTCCGGTTGATGTGGCTGCGGCCGGCTGGCGGCGGGCGCTTTACTGCGCATTGGCGCGGCGGTAGCGCTCGATCAGCGCCTTGGTCGAGCTGTCGTGCGGCGCCGACTTCAGCTTGCCGGCCAGCTCGGCGTGAATGGTCTTGGCCAGCTGCTTGCCCAGCTCCACCCCCCACTGGTCGAAGCTGTTGATGTGCCAGATCACGCCCTGCACGAAGATCTTGTGCTCGTAGGCGGCGATCAGCGAGCCGAGGTTGCGCGGGTCGAGTCTATCCATCAGCAGGGTGTTGGTCGGGCGGTTGCCGGCGAACACCTTGTGCGGCACCAGCGCCTCCAGCGCCGCGCCCTTCAGCCCCTGCGCCTCCAGCTCGGCGCGCGCCTCTTCCGCGGTCTTGCCGCGCATGAACGCCTCCGCCTGCGCGAACACGTTGGCGAGCAGGATCTCGTGGTGGCCGGGCAGGCTGGAGCTGTTCTGCAGCGAGCAGATCAGGTCGATCGGCGAAATGTGGGTGCCCTGGTGCAAGAGCTGGAAGAACGCGTGCTGGCCGTTGATGCCGGTCTCGCCCCAGATGATCGGCGCGGTCTCGAAATCCACCGGATTGCCGTCGAGCATGGTCTGCTTGCCGTTGGACTCCATGTCCAGCTGCTGGATGAAGGCCGGCAGCCGGTGCAGGTACTGGTCGTACGGCGCGATCACATGGCTGCCGCCGCCGTAGTAGTTGATGTACCAGATGCCGATCATCGCCAAGAGCACCGGCATGTTCTGCTCGAACGGCGCGTTGGCGAAGTGCTGGTCCATGATGTGGGCGCCGTTGAGCAGCTCGGTGAAGTTCTCCTCGCCCAGGTACAGCATGATCGGCAGCCCGATCGCCGACCACAGGCTGTAGCGGCCGCCGACCCAGTCCCAGAACTCGAACATATTGGCCGGGTCGATGCCGAAGTCGGCAACGGCTTTCTTGTTGGTGGACACCGCCACGAAGTGCTTAGCCACGGCTTTTTCGTCGCGGGCGCGCGCCACGAACCAGTCGCGCGCGGTCAGCGCGTTGGTCAGCGTTTCCTGGGTGGTGAAGGTCTTCGATTCCACCACGAACAGCGTGGTCTCCGGGTGCACCTTCTTCAGCGTTTCCTTCAGCTGCGCGCCGTCGACGTTGGACACGAAGTGCATGTTCATGCGCGGGTGGCCGAAGGGCTTCAGCGCGCTACAGACCATCAGCGAGCCGAGGTCGGAGCCGCCGATGCCGATGTTGACGATGTCGGTGATCGGCTGGTGGGTGTAGCCCAGCCACTCGCCGGAACGCACCGCGTGCGCGAACTTGCCCATGCGCGCCAGCACCGAGTTCACCTTCGGCATCACGTCCTCGCCGTCGACCAGGATCGGCGAGTTGGTGCGGTTGCGCAGTGCCACGTGCAGCGCGGCACGGTTCTCGGTGCGGTTGATCTTCTCGCCCTTGAACATCGCCTTGATGCGGGCCGGCAGCCCGGCTTCGCGCGCCAGCGCCATCAGTCCCTGCAGCGAGGTGTCGGTGATGCGGTTTTTGGAGTAGTCCAGGAACAGGCCGCCCACTTCCAGTGAGTAGCGTTCGGCACGCGCAGGATCGCTGTCGAACAGCTCGCGCATGTGCAGGTTTTTGGCTTCGTTGAAGTGATCCCACAGGGCGTGCCAGGCGGGAAGCTGGGTCAGCGTGCTCATGTTTTCTCCGGGTGTGTTAGTTGCGGCCAACCTTGGGGCGGCTCATTCGTCGTCGTGTTCACTGCGCAGCCGTTTTTGCCTCAGGCTGCGTTTGGCTTTTTCCAGTTGCGTCACGAGGCCGGGGCCGCGCTTGAGCGCGACGCCGACGGTGAGGATGTCGATCAGCACCAGATGCAGGATACGCGACAGCATCGGGCTATAGGTCTCGCTGTCTTCCGGTGAATCCACCGCCAGCGTCACCGTGGCGCGCGCCGCCAGTGGCGTGTCCGGCACGGTGATGGCAATCACCTTGGCGCCGTTGGCCAGTGCCACATCCACCGCGTCCATCAGCTCGCGCGAGCGGCCGGAGCTGGAGATGGTGACCAGCACGTCGTCCGGGGTCAGCACCGAGGCGGCCATGATCTGGATGTGGCTGTCGGCGTAGGCGACGGTGGGGATGCCGAAGCGGAAGAACTTGTGCTGCGCGTCGGCGGCGATGATGCCGGAGTTGCCGAGGCCATAGAACTCGATGCGGCGGGCGTGGGCCAGCAGCTCCACCGCCTCGTCCACCGCCTGCGGGTTGACCTCGTTGCGGCACTTGAGCAGCGCGGTGACGGTGTTGTCGAATACCTTGGCGGTGATCTCCGACACCGGGTCTTCCGGGCGCACGCTGGAGTGCACGTAGGGCACGCCGCCGACCAGGGTGCCGGCCAGCTTGAGCTTGAAGTCGGACAGGCCGCTAAAGCCCATGCTGCGGCAGAAGCGGATCACCGTCGGCTGGCTGACGCCGGCGCTGGCGGCGATGTCGGACACCGCCGACTGCATCACGGTATACGGCTGCGCCAGCACCTGCTCGGCGACGCGACGTTCGGCACCGGACAGGGTATCCAGCTCGGCACGGATTTTCTCAAGCATCACGTTCTCCCAGATGTTCGCGCAGCGCGGCCTGCACCCCGGTCAGCGCCGGGTAGGCGCTGTGGATCACGTACACCGGCAGGGCGCGGGTGTAGTCGCGGAAGCGGCCCTTGGCCTCGAAGCGGGCGCGAAACGGCGAGTGCGCGAACAGTTCGCCAAAGCGCGGCACGATGCCGCCACCGATGTAGACGCCGCCGACCGCGCCCAGCGTCACCGCCAGGTTGGCCGCGGCGTTGCCGAGCATGCCGCAGAACAGCGCCAGCGTCTGCGCGCAGCGCGGGCAGCTGCCGGACAGGCCGCGCTCGCTGATCGCCGCCGCCGGCAACTGGCCGGCGGCTTCGCCATCTGCCTCGGCCAGCGCGTCGTAGATCAGTTCCAGCCCGGGGCCGGACAGGAAGCGCTCGGCGGAGACATGCTCGCCGAAACGGCGCTGCGCGTAGCGCCACAGCGCCACTTCTTCCTCGTTGCCGGGGGCGAAGGCGACGTGGCCGCCCTCGCCGGCGATCGCCACCCAGCCGCCGCCGTGCGGCAGCAGGCCGGAGACGCCGAGGCCGGTGCCGGCGCCGATCAGCGCCTTGGCGCCGTGGCGCGGCTCGCCGCCACCGACCTGCACCAGCTCGTCGGCCGGCAGGAAGGGCAGCGACATCGCCAGCGCGGTGAAGTCGTTGAGCAGCAGCAGCGTGCTAAAGCCCAGCTCCTGGCGGGTAGCCTCGATCGAGAACGCCCAGTGGTGGTTGGTCATCTGCACGTAGTCGCCGGTGACCGGGTTGGCGATGCCGATGGCGGCGTGGTGCACGGCGCGGGTGGCGGCGTGTTCCAGATAGCTGCGGATGGCGTCGACCAGCGTCGGGTAGTCCTTGCACGGCAACACGTCGATGTCTTCCAGCACCCCGGGTGCGGTTTCCAGCGCGAAGCGGGCGTTGGTGCCGCCGATGTCGGCCAACAGACGCGGGAAAGGATTAGGCTGCCCAGTAGACATGAAGCGGGTTCTCCGTTTGTTGCAGTAGATGGCTGACCGGCTGTGCCGCGCTCAGCGTGCGGCTGGCATGTTCCAGCACCCGCCGCTTGTTGTCACCGGCAATCGCCAGATACAGCTTGCCGCTGCGCAGGATCTCGGCCAGCGTCATGCTGATGCGGGTGTGCGGCGCCTCGGGTGGCGCCACCGCCAGCAGCGCTGCCGGATTGGCCGGATCGAGGCCGGCGGCAAGGTTGGCGGCGTCGGGGAACAGCGACGCGGTATGGCCGTCGTCGCCCATGCCCAGCACCACCACGTCCGGGGTCTGCCACTGCGCCGCGGCCTGCGCCAGCTCGGCGTCAACGTTGGCCGCCGTGCTCACCAGCGGCCGGAATGCGGCGTCGGCGGCGCCGCCCTGCAGCAGGTGATCGCGCACCAGCGCCGCGTTGCTGTCGGCGTGATCGGGCGCGACCACGCGCTCGTCGACCAGGGTGACGCAGACGCGCGACCAGTCCAGCACCTCGGCGGACAGCGCCTGCAGGAAGGGCACCGGCGAGCGGCCGCCGGACACCGCCAGCACCGCGTGACCGCGGCGGCCGATGACGGCGGCGAGGTCGGCGGCGACGCGGCGGGCGAGCACCTCGGCCGCCGCCGCTTGCGATTCGAAAGCGTGGAACATCATCTCTGTGTCTCCGTTGCCTGCGCGCGGCTGTGTTGCCGCGCGTCTTGTTGTGTCAATGCGCCGGCGGCGGGGTGTCGCCACCGTTCATGCGGCCAACCTTGAAGGCCGGCCGCCAGTCCGGATTTAGAACCTGTTCAATGTCTGCTGCGCTTCGGCGATACCGCGTTGAAAACGCCTTCGGAATGCTCATTGACCCCATGTCAATTCCGCTTCCTCAGCCGTTTTCGCCTTGTCTCGCTCTAGCTCGCGAGGCCTTGAACAGGTTCTTAACACTCCTCGTGCCAGCTGATGCCGTCGCGGCTCAGCAGTGCGCTGGAGGCGGCCGGGCCCCAGCTGCCGGCGGTGTACTGCTTGGGCGGCGTGGTGCTGCGCGCCCAGTTGTCCATGATCGGTTCCACCCAGCGCCACGCTTCCACCAGCTCGTCGCGGCGCATGAACAGCGCCAGCTTGCCGCGGATCACGTCCAGCAGCAGGCGCTCGTAGGCGTCGGCGCGGCGCACCTTGAACGACTCGTGGAAATCGAGGTTCAGGTGCACCGGCTGCAGGCGCTGGGTATCGCCCGGCTCCTTGGCCAGGAAGTACAGGCGGATGCTTTCTTCCGGCTGCAGGCGGATCACCAGCCGGTTGGCGGTGTTCAGCCCCAGCGGGCTGGGGAACAGCTGGTGCGGCACGTCGCGGAAATTGATCACGATCTCAGCCACCCGTTCCTGCATGCGCTTGCCGGTGCGCAGGAAGAACGGCACGCCGGCCCAGCGCCAGTTGTCGATCTCGGCCTTGATGGCGACGAAGGTCTCGGTGTGGCTGGCGGCGGGGATGCCCTGCTCCTGCAGGTAGCCGACCACCGGCTGGCCGCCGACGGCGCCGGCCTTGTACTGCGCGCGCACCGTCTTGTTGGCGACGTCCTGCTCCGTAAACGGGCGCAGCGCCTTCAGCACCTTCAGCTTCTCGTCGCGCACCGCGTCTGCGCCGAGGTTGGCCGGCGGCTCCATCGCCACGATGCACAGCAGCTGCAGCAGGTGGTTCTGCACCATGTCGCGCAGCGCGCCGGTGTTGTCGTAGAAGTCGCCGCGGGTGCCAACGCCGAGGTCCTCGGCGATGGTGATCTGCACGTCGTGGATCCACTCGCGGCGCCACAGCGGCTCGAACAGCGCGTTGGCGAAGCGGATCGACAGCAGGTTCTGCACCGATTCCTTGCCCAGGTAGTGGTCGATACGGTACAGCTGCTCTTCCCTGAAGTGGCGGGCCACCGCTTCGTTGATCTCGTGCGACGACTCCAGGTCGTGGCCCAGCGGCTTCTCCAGCACCACGCGCACGCGCTCGTGGTTGAGGCCGACGGCGGCCAGGTTGTCGCAGATGCCCTCGAACAGGTCCGGCGCGGTGGCGAGGTAGCACACCGTCACCCGCTCCCCGCCCTGCTGCAGCGCCGCGGCCAGGCGCGGATAGTGCTCCGGCGTGGCGGCGTCGACCGTCAGGTATTCCACCCGTGCGAGAAAGCCGGTCCAGGCGGCATCGGAGAAGCCCTCCTTGATGTGGACGCGCGCGCTCTTTTCCACCATCGCCAGATAGTCGTCGCGGCTCATGTCGCGGCGGCCCAGCGCCAGCAGGCGGCCCTCATCGTGCAGCAGGCCGGCGGCGTGCGCCTGGTACAGCGACGGCAGCAGTTTGCGCATCACCAGATCGCCGGTACCCCCGAACAGCACCATGTCGAATGCCGGGGTGTGCAGGTTTGTGTTCTCCATCCTGATTGTTCTCTCGCACAGTGGGTTGTGATGTAGTTATATTACCAAACGAAAACAACTTGTCTACGTGAAAACGTAGCCAGTCAGATTGACACACCCCACTGTTGCCGATCGCCAACACGCCATCAAACAACTGATTTATATGGATTTAAAGGCATCGCAGGCGCCGGAATCCGCTTTTTTATCGCGTAACACCTTGCCAACATACTGTAGTAAAACTACCATTCAGACACACCAATCAGGGCCTACACCAATGAGTCTGCATCCCGTTCTTGCTGCCGTTACCCAGCGCATCATCGAGCGTAGCCGCGCCACCCGCGCCGCTTATCTGGCCCAGGCCCACGCCGCCGTGCGTCAGGGCAAGGTCGAGCGCGCCCACCTGTCCTGTACCAACCAGGCGCACGCCTTCGCCGCGATGCCGGACGGGATCAAGATTCACCTGAAAGAGTCGGTGCGCCCCAACCTGGCCATCGTCACCTCCTATAACGACATGCTGTCCGCGCACCAGCCGCTGGAGACCTTCCCGGCACTGCTGAAGGACGAGGCGCTGAAGGCCGGCGCCACCGCGCAGGTGGCCGGCGGCGTGCCGGCGATGTGCGACGGCGTGACACAGGGCTTCGAGGGCATGGAGCTGTCGCTGTTCTCGCGCGACGTGATCGCGATGAGCACCGCCATCGCCCTCTCCCACCAGATGTTCGACGCCGCGCTATACCTCGGCGTCTGCGACAAGATCGTGCCGGGCCTGTTGATCGGCGCGCTGTCCTTCGGCCACCTGCCGGCGCTGTTCGTGCCGGCCGGGCCGATGACCACCGGCATCTCCAACGACGACAAGGCCAAGGTGCGCCAGCTGTTTGCCGAGGGCAAGGTTGGCCGCGACGCGCTGCTGGAATCGGAATCGGCGTCCTACCACGGCCCCGGCACCTGCACCTTCTACGGCACCGCCAACTCCAACCAGATGCTGATGGAGATCATGGGCCTGCACCTGCCGGGCGCCGCCTTCGTCAATCCGAATACCCCGCTGCGCGAGGCGCTGACCCGCCACGCCGCCCGTGTCGCCGCCGAGATCAGCGCGCAGGGCCCGCGCTTCACCCCGATTTGCGACGTCATCGACGAGAAAGCCATCGTCAACGGCATCGTCGGCCTGCTCGCCACCGGCGGCTCCACCAACCACACCCTGCACATCAATGCCATCGCCCGCGCTGCAGGTATCGACATCAACTGGGACGACTTCGACGAGCTGTCCGCGGTGGTGCCGCTGATCGTGCGCGCCTACCCCAACGGCAAGGCCGACGTGAACCACTTCCACGCCGCCGGCGGCATGGGCTTCGTGATCCGCGAGCTGCTGGATGCCGGCCTGCTGCACGACGACGTCACCACCGTGATGGGCAAGGGGCTGCGCGCGCACACCAGCGAAGCGTGGCTGGACGACGGCAAGCTGGCCTGGCGCGCGGCGCCGGCGACCAGCGGCGACGACGGCGTGCTGCGCACCGCGGCCAAGCCGTTCTCGCACGACGGCGGCCTGAAGGTGCTGACCGGCAACATCGGCCGCGCGGTGATCAAGGTCTCCGCCGTGAAGCCGGAACACCGCGTGGTGGAAGCGCCGGCGGTGGTGTTCCACGACCAGAACGAACTCTTGGCCGCCTTCAAGCGTGGCGAGCTGGAAAAGGACTTCATCGCGGTGATCCGCTTCCAGGGTCCGCGCGCCAACGGCATGCCGGAGCTGCACAAGCTGACGCCGCCGCTGGGCGTGCTGCAGGAACGCGGCTTCAAGGTGGCGCTGGTCACCGACGGCCGCATGTCCGGCGCCTCCGGCAAAGTGCCGGCCGCCATCCACGTGTCGCCGGAAGCGCTGCTCGGCGGCGACATCGGCAAGGTACGGAACGGCGACCTGGTACGGCTGGATGCCAACAGCGGCGAGCTGAGCATCCTGGTGCCGGCGGCGGAATGGGCGGCGCGCGAACACGTTGCGGCCAACCTTGAACCGCACCAGCACGGCGTCGGCCGCGACCTGTTCGCCGGCATGCGCCAGCAGGCCACCACCGCCGAGGAAGGCGCGATGACCTTCGCCCATCCGCTGTGGAGCAAGCAGTAAACGTATTTTTCGCCACGGAAAACACGGAAGCCGCGCCCGGACAACACCGGCAGCAGCGGGCAGCGCGCCAGCCGCGCCGACACTTTCTGTGTGCTTCTGTGGTTTCTGTGGCAATCGAAAAGGATAGATAGATGGACGCACTGACTCTGCTACGCCAAGGCCCGGTAATGCCGGTGATCGTAGTCAACGACGCCGCGGTCGCGGTCGATCTCGCCCGCGCGCTGGTCGCCGGCGGCATCCGCACCCTGGAAATCACGCTGCGCACCAAGGCCGCACTGGCGGCGATGCGCCGCATCCGCGACGAAGTGCCGGATGCCATCGTCGGCGCCGGTACCGTTCGCACCCGCGCCCACCTGGAAGCCGCGCTCGACGCCGGCGCCCAGTTCGGCATCAGCCCCGGCCTGACCCCGGAGCTGGCCGCCGCCGCGCGCGCGTCCGGCGTGCCCTTCATCCCCGGCGTGGCCACCCCGTCCGAGGCGATGCACGCGCAGGACGAAGGCTTCAACATCCTCAAGCTGTTCCCGGCCGAGGCGGTCGGCGGCATCAAGCTGCTGAAGGCGCTGGCCGGCCCGCTGCCGGAGCTGCGCTTCTGCCCCACCGGCGGCATCGACATCAACAGCGCGCCGAACTACCTGGCGCTGCCCAACGTGCTGTGCGTCGGCGGCAGCTGGCTGACCCCGGACGACGCCATCGCCGCCCAGGACTGGGCGCGCATCACCGCGCTGGCACAACAGGCCAGCGCGCTGGCGGTGCGCTAAGCCGCAGACTTGCTCTCCCGTTTTTCACAAGGGCTTGCCGACTCTCCCCGGCAAGCCCTTTTTTTATGGCCGCCCACCACGAAAAAAGCCCCGTCGGGTGACGGGGCAAGAGGAGAGTGGGAGCGTGGAAACGATGACGCTAGGCGGTGGCCTGCCAGGCGCTGCCCGGCACGTACACCACGCCGGACACGATGGGCTTGGCGGTACGCACCACCCCGGCGCTGCGGATCAGCGGCAGGCCGTCGCCGTCGCTGCCGTCGATCTGTACCCGGGTATCCAGCCGCCCGGACGGGTGCTCGATGCCGATCAGCCCCGGCTGCCCGGCGTCGGGCTGCACCAGGGCCGCGGCGATGGTGCCGGGGATGCTGCAGGCGGCGGCGACACACAGTGCGCCGGTCACCGCGTGCGCGGCGTGGCAGTTCCACGGCACGAAGTAGCGCGAGCTGATCTGGCCGCCGTGTGCCGGTCTGGCCAGCAACACCAGCTTGGGCAGTACCTTGCCGCGCACATCGCCCATGCCCATCCGCTGCGCCGCCTGCAGCCGGATCGTCTCCAGCCGCGCCAGCAGGGCGCCGTCGCCGTCCAGTTGCGCCTTGCTCTCGTAGCCGCTCTTGCCGAGCGACTCGGCGGCGATGAACACGATCGGTGTGGAAAAATCGACGCAGGACACCGCCACGCCATCGATCACGTCCTGCACCCGACCGGTGGGCAGCAGGCGCCCGGTCTTGGCGCCGGCGGCGTCGAGGAAGTTGAGCAGGATCGGCGCGCCGCTGCCGGGCACGCCGTCGATGTGGACGTCGCCCTCGTAGTTGACCTTGCCGCCGGGGGTCTGCACCACCGCCTCCACCACCTTGCCGGTGTTGCGGTTGAAGACGCAGACCCGCGTCGTTGGCATCCCGGCGGCGACCAGGCCGTGCTCGATGGCAAATGGCGCCACCCCGGCCAGCATATTGCCGCAGTTGGGCGAGGTATCCACCGTTTCACTGTCGATCGACACCTGCGCGAACAGGTACTCGACGTCGATGCCGGGGCGTGCGGATTTGCTGACCATCACCACCTTGCTGGTCAGGCTGTCGCCGCCACCGAGGCCGTCAATCTGGCGCCGGTCAGGCGAGCCCATCGCGGCCAGCAACACCCGGTTGCGCGTGGCTTCGTCGTGCGGCAGGTCGTCGAGCAGGAAGAACGGGCCCTTGGAGGTACCACCGCGCATCACGACGCAGGGAATGGGAATCAGCATGGAACGCCTCGGACAGAAAATTGATCTCGCTTTCCATTCTGTGCATCCGCCGCCCTCAAGAGAAATGAATTTATATCCTGAATTATTGCGCTTTGATCATTAATTGCCGCCTCAGTCGCTGTGCTGATGGCGGCGCACCATCTGGTACAGCGCCTCCGCCGCCGGCGAGAATTCCGCGGTCTTGCGCGAGATCAGCACCAGCCCGCGCGCGATCACCGGCCCGGTCAGGCGCAGCACGCGGATGCGCGGGTAGGCGTCGCTTTGCAGCGCCAGCCGCGGCAGCACTGCCGCACCGACCCCTTCCGCCACCAGCCCCAGCGCGGTGGACACCCGCTGCACCTCGTACAGCGACTGGATCACCACGTCCTGCTCCTCCAGCGCGCGGTCCAGCAGCGGGCGGTTGCCGCTGAGCTGGCCGATGGAAATCAGCGGGTACGGCTCCAGGTCCTTCCACTGCAAGGCCTCGTGCCGGCTCAGCGGGTGATCGTCGCGGCACACCAGCGCGAATTCATCCTGCAACAGCGGCACGCTGTTCAGCTCGGCGTGGTGCGAATCGGCAATGGTGATGCCGAACTCGGCCTCGCGCTGCAGCACGGCGCTGGAGACGCCGGCCGAGGTGTGATCGAGGATCTTGATGTGGTTGTCCGGGTACAGCGCGGAGTAGGCCTGGATGATGCGTGGCAGGAAGCGCACCCCCACCGTCGGCACGCAGGCGATGGTGACGCTGCCGCGCTTGAGGCGGCCGGTGTCTCGAATCTCGGTCAGCGACGACGCCAGCTCACTGAGCAGGCGCTTGGCGTGCGGCAGGAATTCCTCGCCGACCTTGGTCAGCGCCACCGAACGGGTGGTGCGCTCGATCAGCTTCACCCCCAGGTAGTCCTCCAGGTTCTGCAGCCGGCGGGTAATGCCGGCCTGCGACAGGAACAGGCTTTCCGCCGCGGTCTGGAAGCTGCCGCTTTCGGCGATGGCGATGAAGGCCTGCACGCCGATGGTGTCGATTTTCATGACAAATTCTCATAGATCAGCAAGATAAATTTACTTTACTGCAAAATGGCGACCGCACAAACTGCGCCGTCGCTGCCGCCGCCTGCGCCAGCCGTCCGCCAGCGGCGGCAGCCGACTCCCAGTTTCGACGCCACCGCCCGGTGGCGTTTTTTTTTGCCGCGCACCACCCTGGCGCCGTGCGGCACCGTAGTCTGGACAGCGCCGCAGCCGGCCAAACTGATGAGCAAAAGTAATCAATCACAGACAATAATGCATTTAACAAAATACCGATTCATCACCACAATAAAGTCAGATCGTCAGCCAAGCGCGATGCCGCGAGCGGCGCCAGCCACCTGACCATCCCGACATAACAGGAGAGAACACCATGAAGCATCTGCTTACCCCCATCGCTGCCGCCGTCCTGCTGGGCACCGCCACCGCCGCCATTGCCGCCGATCCGATCCAGATCAAGTTCAGCCACGTCGTCGCCACCGACACCCCGAAAGGCCAGGCGGCGGAGTACTTCAAGAAGCTGGCGGAAGAGCGCACCAAGGGCCGCGTCAAGGTAGTGATCTACCCCAACAGCCAGCTGTACAAGGACAAGGAAGAGCTGGAAGCGCTGCAGATGGGCTCGGTGCAGATGCTGGCGCCGACCACCAGCAAGTTTGGCCCGATGGGGCTGAAGGAATTCGAGGTCTTCGACGTGCCTTACCTGTTCATGAACGAAGAGCAGGTGCACAAGGTCACCCGCGGCCCGGTCGGCCAGAGCCTGCTGCAAAAGCTGGAGGCCCGCAGCATGAAAGGGCTGGCCTTCTGGGACAACGGTTTCCGCGTGTTCAGTGCCAACAAGCCGCTGCGCACGCCAGCCGACATGAAGGGGCTGAAGATCCGCATCAACTCCTCCAAGGTCAACCAGGCCATCGTGCAGTCGGTCGGCGCCATGCCGCAGACCATGTCGCTGGGTGAGGTGTATCAGGCGATGCAGACCGGCGTGGTGGACGGTGGCGACAGCAACATCTCCAACCTCTACACCCAGAAGCAGTACGAAGTGCAGAAGTATGCCGTCAACACCAAGCACTCCTACAGCGGCTACGCGGTCGTGGTGAACAAGCCGTTCTGGGACAAGCTGCCGCCGGACATCCGCAGCATTCTGGAAAGTGCGATGAAAGACGCCACCCTTTACAACGATCAGGTTGCCGAGAAAGACACTGCGCTGGCTTATGCCAGGATGAAGGCCTCCGGCAAGATCCAGTTCTACGACCCGACACCGGCAGAAAAGGCACAGTGGGTCAGCACCATGCAATCGGTACAAAACGAGATTGCACCCCGTATCGGCATGGCCATGATCAATTCGGTCAAGGCTGCCGTCGCCAAATAAGCGGCGACACCGCATGCGTACAAGAGGGGTGCGCCCCTCTTTTGATTCCCTACCTTTGCGGAGACTCACGTGAAATTTCTGGATCATCTTGAAGAGTGGCTGATCGCCACCCTGATGGCCGCCGCGACGCTGATCACCTTTTTTGCCGTCGCCCACCGCTACGGCAGCGGCATCAGCCTGCTGCAACCCCTGCTCGGCGACATCCACATGTCGTGGGCGCAGGAACTGACCATCTACCTGTTCGTATGGATGGCCAAGTTCGGTGCCGCCTACGGCGTGCGTACCGGCATCCACGTCGGCGTCGACGTGCTGATCAACAAGCTGTCCGACCACAACCGCAGCCGTTTCATCGTCATCGGCCTCTTGGCCGGCGCACTGTTCACCGGCATCGTCGGCACCCTCGGTGCCACCTTTGTCTGGGAAATCGCCCATACCGACCAGACCTCGGTGGATCTGGAAATCCCGATGTGGCTGGTTTACCTCGCCGTGCCCTGTGGCTCGTACCTGATGTGCTTCCGCTTCCTGCAGGTCATGGTCAACTTCCTCAAGACCGGTGAGCTGCCGAAACACGACCACACCCACGTCGAAGGCATGGACGACGTCGCCGAAGACAGCAACTGGTACGCACTGGACGACAACCTGCATCCGCACGATGTAAGCAATAAAGGAGGCAAGCCATGAGCGCCCTCATCATTTTCACCCTGCTGCTGGTGCTGATGCTGACCGGCATGCCGATCTCCATCTCGCTCGGCCTCACCGTGCTGACCTTCCTGTTCACCATGACCGAAGTCCCGATCGAGGCGGTGGCGCTGAAGCTGTTCACCGGCATCGAGAAGTTCGAGATCATGGCGATCCCGTTCTTCATCCTCGCCGGCAACTTCCTCACTCACGGCGGGGTGGCCAGGCGCATGATCAACTTCGCCTCGTCCATGGTCGGCCACTGGCACGGCGGCCTCGGCCTCGCCGGCGTGATCGCCTGCGCACTGTTTGCCGCGGTGTCCGGCTCCAGCCCAGCCTGCGTGGTCGCCATCGGCTCCATCCTGCTGCCGGCAATGGTGAAGCAGGGCTTCCCGCGTGACTTCGGCGCCGGTATCATCACCACCTCGGGCGCGCTGGGCATCCTGATCCCGCCGTCGATTGCGATGGTGATGTACTCGGTGGCCACCAACACCTCGGTCGGTCAGCTGTTCATGGCCGGCGTGATTCCGGGACTGATGCTGGCCACCTTCCTCGGCCTCACCACCTGGTACCGGGCGCGCAAGTTCGGCTACCCGCGCCTGCCCAAGGCCTCGTTCCGCCAGCGCCTGCACGCTTTCCGCGAATCGATGTGGGGCCTGTTCCTGATCGTGGTGGTGATCGGCGGCATCTACACCGGCATCTTCACCCCGACCGAGGCAGCCGCGATGTCGGCGGTGTACGCCTTCATCGTCGCCGTGTTCGTGTACAAGGACCTGACGCTGAAGCAGGTGCCCAAGGTGCTGCTCGATTCGGCCAGCATGTCGGCGATGCTGCTCTACATCATCACCAACGCGGTACTGTTCTCGTTCCTGATGACCAGCGAAGGCATCCCGCAGGCGATGGCCGGCTGGCTGATCGACGCCGGCCTCGGCCCGATCGCCTTCCTGCTGGTGGTGAACATCATCCTGCTACTGGCCGGTAACGTGATGGAACCGGCGTCCATCGTGCTGATCTTCGCGCCCATCCTGTTCCCGGTGGCGGTGGCGCTGGGCATCGATCCGGTGCACTTCGGCATCCTGATCGTGGTCAACATGGAAGTCGGCATGTGCCACCCACCGGTAGGGCTGAACCTGTACGTCGCCTCCGGCATCACCAAGATGGGCATCACCGAGCTGACCGTAGCGGTATGGCCATGGCTGCTGACCATGCTCGCCTTCCTGGTGCTGGTCACCTACGTGCCGCTGATCTCGCTGTGGTTGCCCAGGACTCTGGGCATGATGTAACGGCTCGCACCGATGTCGTTCCCGGTTTTCCGGTACCGCTGCCCGGCGGCTACCGGAAAACCGCCCGCACCGCCAGCATCCGGCCCTCCCCTGCCCGTCCCGCCCACCCGCTGGCGCTTGCGGCCAACCTTTCCCCTCGCCAAAGCCGGCGCGAGCTTCTAACATCATGGCTTGTCTCAGCCCGCAGCCGGACCCCGCCATGAAACTGTTTCTAGCCGAAGACGACGCCGTCCTCGCCGATGCCCTGCTCACCCGCCTGGGCCAGCTCGGCTTCAGCGTCAGCCACGCCGCC
The DNA here is from genome assembly GCF_028548395.1 of Vogesella indigofera. Taxonomy (NCBI): domain Bacteria; kingdom Pseudomonadati; phylum Pseudomonadota; class Betaproteobacteria; order Neisseriales; family Chromobacteriaceae; genus Vogesella; species Vogesella indigofera. The sequence continues at coordinate 716,492 of NZ_JAQQLA010000004.1, forward strand.
GACGGCCTCGCCGCGCAGCAGCAATTGCTGGCCGAGCCGTTCGACGCGGTGATCCTCGATATCGGCCTGCCCGGCCTCGACGGCCTGCAGGTGCTGCGCAACGTGCGCGTGCACCGGCCGGCGCTGCCCATCCTGCTGCTGACCGCGCTGGACAGCATGGAGGACCGCGTCGCCGGGCTGGACGCCGGCGCCGACGACTACCTGGTCAAGCCCTTCGAATTCCCGGAGCTGGAGGCGCGCATCCGCGCGCTGCTGCGCCGCCACCGCGTCGTCGACAACGTGCGCGACGAGCTGCACTTCGGCCGCCTGCGGCTGGACCGCGGCGGGCAGCGCGCGTGGGCCGACCAGCAGGCGCTGGAGTTGTCGGCGCGCGAGCTGCAGCTACTCGACATCCTGATGGCCCATGCCGACCGCGTGGTCACCAAGGAGCAGATCGCCGGCGAGCTGTCTGGCGACGGCGAGGAAGTCGGCGCCAACGCGGTGGAGGTGTACGTGCACCGCCTGCGCAAGAAGCTGGACGGCAGCGGCGTCGGCATCCGCGCGGTGCGCGGGCTGGGCTACCTGCTGGCCCGGCTCGACACCGGCGCCTGAAGGTTGGCCGCATGCTGACACCGCCCGCCGCTCGCCCCCGCCAGCTGTCGCTGCGCCGCCAGCTGCTGCTGTGGCTACTGCTGCCGCAGCTGGTGCTGTGGTTGGGCGCCGCCTTCCTGGCGCACAGCATGGCGATGAGCTACGCCGGCGAGGTGATCGACCGCTCGCTGGCCAAGTCCTCGCGCGCGCTGGCGCGGCAGGTGAAACCGTTCGGCAACGGCTTCTACATCGACTTCCCGCAGGCGGCGCGCGAGATCCTGGAGCAGGACCCGGACGACCGCATCTACTACATGGTCAGCTCGCCGCCGGAGGCCTTCCTACTCGGCGAACCGGCGATGCCGCGACCGCCGGCCAGCCTGCAGCGCAAGCCGGGGGAAACCTTCTTCTACGATGGCCGCATCAAGCGGCTGGAGGTACGCGTCGCCGCGCTGTACCTGCCGGCCGGCACCCCGGACCGGCCGGAGCTGATGCTGGTGCAGGTGGCGAAAAGCCGGGCGCTGAACGCCGAGCTGGCGCGCAAGATCCTGCGCGACATGGGGCTGCCGCTGCTGGCGGTGATGCTGCTGACCAGCGTGCTGGTGTGGGCCGGTATCAGCCGTGGCCTGTCGCCGCTGCGCCACCTGCGCCGCAGCGTGGAAAACCGCTCGCCGCGCGACCTGGCGCCGATCGAGATCGACAACGCGCCGTCCGAGGTGCGCGCGCTGGCGCGTGCCATCAACGAGCTGCTGCACGAGGTCGACGGCCAGGTGGCGCAGCAGCGCCGCTTCATCGCCGACGCCGCGCACCAGCTGCGCACGCCGCTGGCGGGGCTGAAGTCGCAGAGCGAGCTGGTGCGCGCCGAGCTGGCCGCTACACCGCCCGATGTCGCCAGCGCCAGCCGCCAGCTGCTGCAGGTGGAAACCAGCGTCGCGCGCTCCATCCGCCTGATCAACCAGCTGCTGGCGCTGGCACGCGCCGAGCCGGAGGCCGGGCTGCAGCTGGCGACGCTGGACCTGCGCCAGCTGGCGCGCGAGGTCACCAGCGAGGCGGTGCCGCTGGCGCTGGCGCGCGATATCGACCTCGGGCTGGAGGCGGCCGACGATGCGCTGCCGGTCACCGGTCACGGCGGCCTGCTGCGCGAGCTGCTGGCCAACCTGATCGACAACGCCATCCAGTACACGCCGCCCGGCGGCGAGGTCACCGTCAAGCTGACGCGCACCGCCGGCACGGTGACACTGCAGGTGTGCGACAACGGCCCGGGCATTCCCGAGCGCGAGCGCGAGCAGGTGTTCGCCCGCTTCTACCGCGGCCGTGCCGAAGGCCAGGGCAAGGGCTGCGGCCTCGGCCTCGCCATCGTGCAGGAAATCGCGCGCCGCCATCACACCCGCATCGTGCTGTCCGACAATCTGCCGCATGGCCTGGTTGCCAGCGTCGATTTCGCGTTGTTGCCGCACTAGAACGGCGCCGCCGCCACGGCGCGTAGTGTAGTTGACACACTACAGCGCCGCTTTTTGGTGCAGCGCAGCAACCATTTCATCCAGCAAAAGCAAGCTTTTCTCAAATGTCATGACGCGGTGCATGACCCACGCCCCATTTCCTTACGCCATACCCTCCCAATCCTTACACAAAACTTACGGTTGCCCGCTATAGTGCAGTCAATCCTGTGCGGCCGCCCCGATTTGGGCGCCCTGCTGCCGGGACACCGTTATCCGCATTACAAAAAAATCCGTGCGGACATCACAACACAGAAGGAGAGAGTTATGAAACTGAAACGTCTGAGCGCGGCCGTGCTGGCAGCCAGCCTGTTCCCTGTTGCCGCCCAGGCCGCCGACGTGGAAGTCCTGCACTGGTGGACCTCCGGTGGCGAAGCCAAATCCGTCGCCGAACTGAAGAAGATGATGAGCGCCCAGGGCGTGACGTGGAAGGATTTTGCCGTTGCCGGTGGCGGCGGTGACAACGCGATGACCGCGCTGAAAACGCGCGTGGTGTCCGGCAACCCGCCGACCGCCGCCCAGATCAAGGGCCCGGCGATCCAGGAGTGGGGTGCCGAAGGCGTGCTGGCCGATATCGACGCCGTAGCCCGTGCAGGCAACTGGGACAAGCAGCTGCCGCCGGTGGTCAGCCGCGTGATGAAGTACAAGGGCAAGTACGTGGCCGCGCCGGTCAACGTGCACCGCGTCAACTGGCTGTGGGCCAACCCGGAAGCGTTCAAGAAGGCCGGCGCCACGGTGCCGAAGACCTGGCCGGAATTCTTTGCCGCCGCCGACAAGCTGAAAAAGGCCGGCATCCAGCCTATCGCCCACGGCGGCCAGCCATGGCAGGACGCCACCCTGTTTGAATCGGTGGCGCTGGGCGTCGGCGGTGCCGACTACTACAACAAGGCGTTCGTGAAACTGGACAAGGCCACCCTCGCCGGCCCGACCACCGTCAAGGTGTTCGAAACGCTGGGCAAGGTGAAAACCTACATCGACAAGGGCGCCGCCGGCCGCGACTGGAACCTGGCCACCGCCATGGTGATCAACGGCAAGGCCGGCATGCAGTTCATGGGCGACTGGGCGAAGGGTGAATTCACCGCTGCCGGCAAGGTACCGGGCAAGGACTTCATCTGCACCGACGCACCGGGCACCCAGAACGCGTTCACCTTCAACATCGACAGCCTGGCCATGTTCCAGCAGAAAAACCCGGCCGCGGTACAGGCCCAGGCCAAGCTGGCCGCCACGGTGATGAGCCCGGCGTTCCAGGAAGTGTTCAACCTCAACAAGGGCTCGATCCCGGCCCGTCTCGACACGCCGATGGCCAAGTTTGACGACTGCGCCAAGAAGTCCAGCTTCGACATGAGCGCCGCCTCCAAGGGCAACAAGCTGGTACCGAGCTTCGCCCACAAGATGGCGATGCCGTCCGCCACCGAAGGCGCGATGGTGGACGTGATCTCGCAGTTCATGAACTCGAGCATGACCGCGCAACAGGCCACCGAACGTCTGGCCCGTGCCGGCGCAGTGCGCTAAGTAGCGTGTGATCCGCGGCACCGGCGGCCCCCCGCCGCCGGTCTGACCGGTCCGCCCGAGGCGGGCGGACCGGCCCCGTGTTTTTGTACCGAGACAGCAAGGAATCATCATGTCCGGATCTTCATCCCAAGGCAGCCTGCACGCGCTGGCCGACCGCTGGCTGCCCAAGCTGGTGCTGTCGCCGACGCTGGCTGCCAGCCTGATCTTCGTCTATGGCTTCATCGCCTGGACCGGCTGGCTCTCGTTTACCGAGTCCCGCCTGATGCCGCGCTACGAGTGGGCCGGCTTCGTGCAATACCAGGCGCTGTTCGAAAACGAGCGCTGGTGGACCGCTGCGGCCAACCTTGGCATTTTCGGCGGCCTGTTCATCCTGTTCTGCCTGCTGGTCGGCCTGCTGATGGCGGTGCTGCTGGACCAGAAAATCCGCGCCGAAGGCGCACTGCGCACCGTCTACCTGTACCCGATGGCACTGTCCTTCGTGGTCACCGGCACCGCGTGGAAGTGGATGCTCAACCCCGACATGGGGCTGCAGAAGGTGGTGGTCGACCTCGGCTTCACCGACTTCACCTTCGACTGGCTGGTCAATCCGGACATGGCGATCTACACCGTGGTCATCGCCGGCGTGTGGCAGTCGTCCGGTTTCGTGATGGCGCTGTTCCTCGCCGGCCTGCGCGGCATCGACGACTCCATCATCAAGGCGGCACAGGTCGACGGCGCCAGCCTGCCCACCATTTACCGCCGCATCCTGATCCCCAGCCTGCGCCCGGTGTTCTTCAGCGTGCTGCTGATCCTGTCGCACATCGCCATCAAGAGCTTTGACCTGGTGATGGCGCTGACCGGCGGCGGCCCCGGCAATTCGTCCGACGTGCCGGCGATCTTCATGTACCAGTTCGCCTTTACCCGTGGCCAGCTGGGGGTGGGTGCCGCCTCCGCGATGATGATGCTCATCACCATCGTCGCCGTGCTGGTGCCGCTGATGTATATGGAAACAAGGAGTGCCAAACGTGTTTAAGAACCTCACCGTTGGCCGCGCGCTGGTTTACGCCGCGCTGCTCCTGATGGCCATCTACTACCTGCTGCCGCTGTACGTGATGCTGACCACCTCGTTCAAGAGCCTGGACGACATCCGCGAGGGCAATATGCTGGCGCTGCCGCAGCTGTGGCAGGGCGGCGCCTGGAGCAAGGCGTGGGCCGAAGCCTGTACCGGTGTCGAATGCAACGGCATGCAGGGCTTCTTCTGGAACTCGATCAAGATGACGCTGCCGGCGGTGGCGATCTCCACTCTGCTGGGCGCCGTCAACGGCTACGTGGTGTCGATGTGGCGCTTCCGCGGTTCCGACGCGCTGTTCACCATGCTGCTGGTCGGCTGCTTCATCCCGTTCCAGGTGGTGCTGCTGCCGATGGCGCAACTGCTGGGCCTGCTCGGACTGGCCAATACCACCGCCGGGCTGGTGCTGGTGCACGTGGTGTACGGCACCGCGTTCACCACCCTGTTCTTCCGCAACTTCTACATCACGGTGCCGGACGAGCTGGTGAAGGCGGCGCGCATCGACGGCGCTGGCTTCTGGACCATCTTCTTCCGCATCCTGCTGCCGATCTCCGGCCCGATCTTCGTGGTCTGCGTCATCTGGCAGTTCACCCAGATCTGGAACGACTTCCTGTTCGGCGTGGTGTTCGCCTCCGGCGAATCGCAGCCGATCACGGTGGCGCTGAACAATCTGGTCAACACCTCCACCGGGGTGAAGGAATACAACGTGGACATGGCCGCGGCGATCATCGCCGCGCTGCCTACCCTGTTCGTTTACATGGTTGCCGGCCGCTACTTCGTGCGTGGCCTGACAGCCGGTGCCGTGAAAGGTTAAGAAATGGCAGCGCTTTCCATCAATAACGTGTGCAAGACCTACGCCAACGGCACCGACGTGCTCAAGGGCATCAACATCGCCATCGAGGACGGCGAGTTCCTGATCCTGGTCGGTCCCTCCGGCTGCGGCAAGTCCACACTGCTGAACATGATCGCCGGCCTGGACGACATCTCCAGCGGCGACATCGCCATCGGCAACAAGCGCGTCAACGAGCTGTCGCCCAAGGACCGCGACATCGCCATGGTGTTCCAGAGCTACGCGCTGTACCCGTCGATGACGGTGCGCGAGAACATCAGCTTCGGCCTGGAAATCCGCAAGACGCCTAAGGCCGACATCGACGCCACCGTCAAGCGCGTGGCCGAGATGCTGCAGATCACCCACCTCTTGGAGCGCAAGCCGGGGCAGATGTCCGGCGGTCAGCGCCAGCGGGTGGCGATGGGGCGCGCCCTGGCGCGCAACCCGGCGATCTTCCTGTTCGACGAGCCGCTGTCCAACCTCGACGCCAAGCTGCGCGTCGAGATGCGTACCGAGATCAAGCTGATGCACCAGCGCCTGAAATCGACCATCGTCTACGTGACGCATGATCAAATTGAAGCGATGACGCTGGGCGACAAGATCGCGGTGATGAAGGACGGCATCGTGCAGCAGTTCGGCAGCCCGCAGGACATCTACGACAACCCGGCCAACCTGTTCGTCGCCGGCTTCATCGGCTCGCCGTCGATGAACTTCATCCCGGCCACCGTGGTGCAGTCCGGCAGCGACATCGGCGTCAAGATCTGCGACGACAACGGCTGCGTGGTGCTGCCGCTGCCGCACGACAAGGCGAAGCTGGCCGCGTTTGTGGGCAAGGAAGTGATCTTCGGCATCCGTCCGGAACAGATCACCGACGCGCGCACAGCCTACCGCGAGGGACTGCCGGTGATGGCCTGCCACATCGACGTGATCGAGCCGACCGGCCCGGACACGCTGGTATTCGTGTCGCTGAACAACACCAAGGTCTGCTGCCGCACCCACCCGACCGAGGCCAAGTACCCGGGCGAGAGCATGGACCTGGTGTTCGACGTGTCCAAGGCGGTGCTGTTCGACCCGGCAACCGAAGCGCGGATCGTGTAATGAGCCGGCTGACCTTGCAAAGGTTGGCCGCAGACGGGCCGCTGCTGTCACCGGTAGCGGCCGGCGTCTGGCGGCTGGACGAGTGGGGTTTCGACGACGCGGCGCTGGCGGCGTGGGTGGAACACGCCATCGCGCTGGGCATCACCAGCTTCGACCACGCCGACCTGTACGGCGGCTTCCGCTGCGAGGCGCTGTTCGGCCGCTGGCTGAAGGCCAACCCGTCGCGGCGCGACGACATCCAGCTGGTCAGCAAGTGCGGCATCAAGCCGCCGGACGCGGCGCGCGGCTGGCGGCTGAAGCACTACGACAGCTCGGCGGCGCACATCACCGCCAGCGTGCACGCCTCGCTGCAGCATCTGGGCAGCGACCATCTGGACCTGCTGCTGATCCATCGCCCGGACCCGCTCATGGACGCCGACGAGGTGGCGGAAACCTTCGCCCGCCTGCGCGAGGCCGGCAAGGTACTGCACTTCGGCGTGTCCAACTTCACGCCGGCGCAGTACGCGCTGCTGGCGTCGCGCACGCCACTGGTAACCAACCAGATCGAGGCCTCGCTGCTGCATCTCGATCCGCTCATCGACGGCACGTTCGACCAGTGCCAGCAGCTGGGCGTGCGCCCGATGCTGTGGTCGCCGCTGGCCGGCGGCCGCCTGTTCGACGCTGCCGCCAAGCCGGCGCTGGCGGCAGAACTGCAGCGCCTGGCCGGGGTGTACGCGGTCAGCGCCGCCACCATCGCGCTGGCGTGGCTGCTGCGCCACCCGTGCCGGCCGCTGCCCATCGTCGGCTCGCGCCAGCTGTCCGCACTCGACGACGCCGCGGCCGCCTGCCGGCTGACGCTGGCACGACAGGACTGGTTCGCGCTGCTGCAGGCGGCGCAGGGCCACGAAGTGGCCTGAGCCGGCGGCAGTCGCCACGGCCACGGCGCCCGACCATACCCTTTTCCTCAGCACGGCGGCCCGCGGGCCGCTGTTTTCATGCGGCCAACCCTGGCCACAAGTCCCCCGCCAGCGGCCAAAGACGGCCCATGCCATCACGGCTGCGGCCGCCATGCCGTGCACAACGTTGGCCGCAAACCGTGCTGCCGGCCAGCGACGCGCCGCGCCCGTTACCCGCCAACCTCCCCCAAAAAACAAGCTTGGCCGCCAGCGATCGCCGGCGGCCAACCTTGTCTCCCGCGTAGCGGAGGGCGCCCGCGCGCCTAGTCGGCCCTTGCCTGCCCCGCCAGCAGCACCTTGCGGGCGACGGCGTAGCAGTCGTCCACGTGCGCGTTGCCGACCAGCTTCATCGCGCCAAAGCTGAGCGATGCCGCCAGCGCCTGTCCCAGCAGCGGCACGAAGCGGGCCGCCGACTTGGTCGCCAGCCGCAGCCCGATCCGCTGCAGCACCTTCAGCAGCAAGGGCCGCGTCACCAGCTTGCCGACCAGCTCGCTGCCGATGCTGGTGATGGCAACCAGCATGATCTTCTTCAGCTGCGGATCCAGCGCCTCGATCTGCTCCGGGCTGAGGCCGAACTTGCGGTTGATGGCCGGGATCATTTCCAGCAGCAGGCTGACGTCGGTGCCGATATCCAGCCCCGGGATCGGCAGCACCGCGGCACCGGCGGAGAGGCCGGCACGTTTGGTCACCATCGCCTTGCATTCGTCGCGCAGGGCGTCCAGTTCGGCCAGCGTACGTGGCGGCATGATTGTTCCTTTCTGTTTCTTCTGGTGCTGCGGCCAAGGTTGGCCGCAACCGGCATTACACCTTGTGCGTGGACAGCAGCAGGCTGGTCTCGGTGGCGGCGATGCCGGGGATCAGCCGGATGCGGCCCAGCACGCGGTCGAACTGCTCCAGCGTGTCGGCGCGCAGCTCGGTGACGATGTCCCAGCGGCCGTTGGTGGAGTGCAGCGCGTAGACGTGCGGCTCGCCGCGCAGCGCCTGCAGCACCGCCTGCGCCTTGTTGCCCTCCACCGCGATGCCCATCCACGCGCGGATGCGGTGCCCCTCCGCCTCCGGCTTCAGCCGCACGGTGTAGCCGATGATCACCCCGCTCTGCTCCAGCTTGTCGATGCGGTTCTGCACCGTGGCGCGCGATACCCGCAGCCGCTGCGCCAGCTCGGTCACCGACATGCGCGCATTGTCGCGCAGCAGCGCGATCAGCTGGCGATCTGTATCACTCATTGACATAACGCTACCCCAAAAGATCAATCTGCCAGTTTTTCGCTGAAAAAGTGACAGATTGTCAACTTCTTATTGGCAAATACAAAGTAGAAAATAACGGCAAATCAACAATAAACCGCGCTAAACAAATTACCCGAAAGGCAACGCCCGTGACCCGCTACATCGACACCCAGGATATCCGCAAACTCGTTCAGGAAATCGGCACCGCCGATTTTATTGCCGAACTGGCCAGATATATTGAATCAGATTATAGCCGCTGGGAAGAGTTTGAGAAATGCGCCCGCGTTGCCAATCATTCGGAAGAAGGCGTCATCGAATTAATGCCGACCTCGGATGCACAATATTATGGCTTCAAATATGTCAACGGCCATCCGAAGAATACCAGGGACAATATGCTGACGGTGATGGCGTTCGGCGCGCTGGCCGAAGTCGGCAGCGGCTACCCGCTGCTGCTCAGCGAGCTGACCATCACCACCGCGCTGCGCACCGCCGCCACCTCGGCGCTGTTTGCCAGCAAGCTGGCGCGCAAGGATGCCCGCTCCATGGCGGTGATCGGCAACGGCGCGCAGAGCGAGTTCCAGATCCTCGCCTTCCACAAGCTGCTGAACCTGCGCGATTTCTATGTCTACGACATCGATGCCGCCGCCACCCGCAAGCTGCAGCACAACCTCGCCGGCTACCCCGGCATCCGCATCCTGCCGGCGGCGTCGGCCGCCGACGCCTGCCGCGACGCAGACATCATCACCACCGTCACCGCCGACAAGAACTACGCCACCATCCTGACCCCGGACATGGTGCGCCCCGGCGTGCACCTCAATGCCGTCGGCGGCGACTGCCCCGGCAAGACCGAACTCCATGCCGGCATTCTGGAAATGGCCATGGTATTCGTCGAATTCGAACCGCAGACGCGCATCGAGGGCGATATTCAGCAAATGGCGGCGGATTTCCCGGTCACCGAATTCTGGCAGGTATTAAACGGCGATAAACCCGGCCGCGAACAGGACAGCGATATTACGGTATTTGATTCGGTTGGTTTTGCGCTGGAGGATTTCTCGGCACTGCGTTATGTGCTGGATAAAGCCACGATACTTAATATCGGCAAGACCATTAATCTGATTCCGGCGCCGATTAATCCGAAAAACCTTTATTCCCTTATTGCCTGAGCACGATTGCGAGCAGCGAGATGAAACAGACCACTCACAACATTGTCATGGTACGCCCCGCCAATTTCTTTTCCAATCCGGAAACCAGCGAGTCGAACCGCTTCCAGAAGCCGGGCCAGGACGACGCGGCGGCGCAGGACAGCGCGCGGGCGGAGTTTGACGGTTATGTGGCGGCGTTGCGCGCCGCCGGCGTCAGCGTGCTGGTGATCGATGACGAGCAGCAGGGCAATACCCCGGACTCCATCTTCCCCAACAACTGGATCAGCATGCACCCGGACGGCCGCGTGTTCCTGTACCCGATGGAGGCGCCCAACCGCCGCCGCGAACGCCGCGACAGCGTGATCGCGCGCATCCGTGCGCAGTACCGGGTCGGCGAGCTGGCCGACCTCAGCGCCTTCGAGGCGGAGGGCAAGTTCCTGGAGGGTACCGGTTCGATGGTGTTCGACCACGCCAATCGCCTCGCCTACGTCTGCCTGTCCTCGCGCAGCCACCCCGAGGTGCTGACCGCGCTGCTGATGCGGCTGGACTACCAGGCACTGGTGTTCGACGCCGTCGACCGCGGCGGCGCCGCCATCTACCACACCAACGTGATGATGGCGGTCGGCAGCAAGCTGGCAGTGGTGTGCCTGGAGTCGATCCAGCCGGCCAGCGCCCGCCAGCGGGTGCGCGAGCAGCTGCAGCGCCACGGCAAGCAGATCATCGAGATCGACTACCGGCAGATGGAGAACTTCTGCGGCAACGTGATTGAGCTGGCCGACGCCGCCGGCAACGCGGTGTTCGCGATGTCGTCGCGCGCCTGGCAGGCATTCACCCCGCAGCAACAGGCAACGTTGGCCGCAAACGGCACGGTGGCGCACGCGCCGCTGGACACCATCGAGAACCTCGGCGGCGGCGGCGCGCGCTGCATGGTGGCCGAGAACTTCCTACCGCAAAAGCAATAAGCCGGCCACTTCAGGCCAGCCTGTCCCAGGAGAAACGAGAAATGAAAAAAGCACTAGTTGTCCTCGCCGTGGCCTGCGCCGCCGGCAGCGCCGTGGCCAAGCCCGGTGACGTGATCAAGTTCGGCACCAGCCCGGCCTACGCGCCGTTCGAGTACAAGACCGCCACCGGCATCGCCGGTTTCGACGTCGACCTCGGCAACGAGATCTGCCGCCGGCTGCAGGCGAAGTGCGTGTGGGTGGAGAACGACTTCGACGGCCTGATCCCGGCACTGAAGGCGCGCAAGTTCGACGCCATCCTCGCCTCGATGAGCATCACCGAGGCGCGCAAGAAGCAGATCGCGTTCAGCGACAAGCTGTACAACTCGCCGACGCGGATGGTGGCGCGCAAGGGCAGCAAGCTGCAGCCGACCGCCTCGGCGCTGAAGGGGCTGCGCGTCGGCGTGCAGCAGGGCACGGTGCAGGAAACCTACGCCAAGAAACGCTGGGAGGCGGCCGGCGTCAACGTCGTCGCCTACCAGAACCAGGAACAGGTGTACCAGGACCTGACCTCCGGCCGCATCCAAGCCAGCCTGCAAGACGCGGTGGAGGCGGAATACGGCCTGCTGAAGAGCAGCAAGGGCGCCAATTTCGAATTCGCCGGCACCACGCTGAAAGACCCGGACATCTTCGGCATCGGCGCCGGCATCGGCCTGCGCCAGGAAGACGAGGCGCTGCGCAAGGACATCAACCGCGCGCTGGCCGAGATGCTGAAGGACGGCAGCTATCACAAGATCGCCGGCAAGTACTTCTCCTTCGACATCTACAACAACTGACTCCCGTTTACTCCCAGGCAACCGGTTAGTTGCAGTTTCCGCCATTGGTTTCTCTGTTGCCAATGGCGGTTTTTTTGAAAGGACCTCCCATGCTGTTCCATGGCTATGAGGCGCAGATCCTCGACGGCACCTGGATGTCGATCAAGCTGTCGCTACTGTCGCTGGCGCTGGCGATCGCCTTCGGTCTGCTCGGCGCGCTGTGCAAGCTGTCGCGCCATCCGCTGCTGTACCGCAGCGCGCAGTGCTACTCCACGCTGATCCGCAGCGTGCCCGATCTGGTGATGATGCTGCTGATGTTCTACAGCCTGCAGATCGGCCTCAACCACGTGACCGACCGGCTGGCGCTGGCGCAGATCGACATCGACCCGTTCAGCGCCGGGGTGGTCACCATCGGCTTCATCTACGGCGCCTACTTTACCGAGACCTTCCGCGGTGCCTTTCTGGCGGTGCCGCGCGGCCAGATCGAGGCCGGCACCGCCTACGGCATGAGCCGGCTGCTGGTGTTCCGCCGCATCCTGTTCCCGCAGATGATGCGCTTCGCACTGCCTGGCCTTGGCAACAACTGGCAGGTGCTGGTCAAGGCCTCGGCGCTGGTGTCCATCATCGGCCTCGCCGACATCATCAAGGTCACCCAGGACGCCGGGCGCAGCACCATGCTGCTGTTTTACTTCAGCTGGCTGGCGGCGTTCATCTTCCTGGCGATCAGCACCGTGTCCAGCGTAGTGCTGCATCGGCTGGAGCAGCGCTACAACACCGGCGTGAAGGAGAGCAGACTGTGATCGACATCATCACCGAATACTGGCCGGCCTACCTATGGAGCGACGGCCAGCACCTGTCCGGCCTGGCGATGACCATGGTGCTGCTGCTGGCCACCATCGCCATCGGCCTGCCGCTGTCCATCCTGCTGGCCATCGCCCGCGTGTCGCGCCAGCGCGCGCTGCGCCTGCCGGTGTACCTGTACACCTACTTCTTCCGCGGCACGCCGCTGTACATCCAGCTGCTGATCATCTACTCCGGCGTGTACAGCCTGGCGCTGGTGCAGCAGCAGCCCAGCCTGAACCAGTTCTTCCAGGACGGCTTCAACTGCGCGCTGCTGGCCTTCGTGCTCAACACCAGCGCCTACACCGTGGAGATCCTCGCCGGCGCCATCCGCGCCATTCCGCACGGCGAGATCGAGGCCGCCGAGGCCTTCGGCATGTCGCGCTGGACCATGTACCGCCAGATCATCATCCCGTCGGCGCTGCGCCGCGCACTGCCCAACTACAGCAACGAGGTGATCCTGATCCTGCACGCCACGCCGATCGCCTTCACCGCCACCGTGCCGGAGTTGCTGAAGGTGGCGCGCGACGTCAATGCCGCCACCTACGCGTCGTTCGAGGCCTTCGGCACCGCGGCGCTGATCTACGCGCTGGTGTCGTTCCTGATCGTCGGCCTGTTCCGGCAGCTGGAAAAGAAATGGCTGGCGTTCCAGGCGCCGGACAGCCGCGCCTGATACGGCGCAGCCCATAACAAGAGGAGAACAGCATGTACACACTGATCGTGGATGACATCCACAAGAAATTCGGCGCGCACGAGGTGCTGAAGGGCATCTCGCTGCGGGCCAGAAAGGGCGACGTGATCAGCATCATCGGCTCGTCCGGCTCCGGCAAGAGCACCTTCCTGCGCTGCATCAACTTCCTAGAGATGCCCTGTGCCGGCAGCGTCACCCTCGGCGAGCACGTGCTGCAGGCACCGCCGCCGGGGCAGCGCATCGCCAACCCGCGCGAGCTGACCGCGGCGCGCACCCGGCTGGCGATGGTGTTCCAGCACTTCAACCTGTGGTCGCACATGACGGTGCTGGAAAACATCATCCAGGCGCCGGTCGCCGTGCTCGGCGTCAGCCGCGACGAGGCGCTGGCGCGCGCGCGCAAGTACCTGGCCAAGGTCGGCCTGCCGCCGGCGGTGGAGGACAAGTACCCGGCGCACCTGTCCGGCGGCCAGCAGCAGCGCGTCGCCATCGCCCGCGCGCTGGCGATGGAGCCGGAGGTGATGCTGTTCGACGAGCCGACCTCGGCGCTGGACCCGGAGCTGGTCGGCGAGGTGCTGAAGGTGATGCAGACGCTGGCCGAGGAAGGCCGCACCATGATCGTGGTTACCCACGAGATGGGTTTCGCCCGCCAGGTGTCCAGCCACGTGCTGTTCCTGCACCAGGGCCGGATCGAGGAACAGGGCCCACCGCAACGGCTGTTCGAACAGCCGCAGAGCGAGCGGCTGCGGCAATTCCTGCAGGGCAGCCTGAAGTAAGGCCGCCGGTGTTGCGGCCAACGTTGGCCGCAACGCCGGCCGCGACAGTGGACGCCGCGCCGCGCCGCCGCGTAGTATGGCGTTTCCTCCTGTGTCGGGAGGGCGTCGCTCGGACGGATCCGGGCGCTTACGTTGAAGGACTTCCCATGTCAGCTACTGGCAAGCGCCGCTTTGCGCGCATCGATCGTCTCCCGCCTTACGTTTTCAACATCACCGCCGAACGCAAGATGGCCGCCCGCCGCCGTGGCGACGACATCATAGACATGAGCATGGGCAACCCCGACGGCGCCACGCCGCCGCACATCGTCGCCAAGCTGACCGAGGCGGCACAGCGCCCCAATACCCACGGCTACTCCGCATCGAAAGGCATCCCGCGCCTGCGCCGCGCCATCAGCCGCTGGTACCAGGAGCGCTACCAGGTGGAAATCGACCCCGACAGCGAGGCCATCGTCACCATCGGCTCCAAGGAAGGCCTGGCGCACCTGATGCTGGCGACGCTGGACCGCGGCGACACCGTGCTGGTGCCGGACCCGAGCTACCCGATCCACATCTACGGCGCGGTGATCGCCGGCGCGCAGATCCGCAGCGTGCCGCTGGCACCGGGCATCGACTTCTTTGCCGAGCTGGAAAACGCCATCCGCGGTAGCTACCCGAAGCCGAAGATGATCGTGATCGGCTTCCCGTCCAACCCCACCGCGCAGTGCGTGGAGCTGGACTTCTTCGAGCGCGTGATCGCGCTGGCCAAGAAACACGACATCTTCGTGGTGCACGACCTCGCCTACGCCGACATCGTGTTCGACGGCTGGAAGGCGCCGTCCATCATGCAGGTGCCGGGCGCCAAGGACATCGCGGTGGAGTTCTTCACGCTGTCGAAGAGCTACAACATGGCCGGCTGGCGCATCGGCTTCATGGTCGGCAACCCCGATCTGGTCGCCGCGCTGGCGCGCATCAAGAGCTACCACGACTACGGCACCTTCACCCCGCTGCAGATTGCCGCCATCGCCGCGCTGGAAGGCGACCAGCAGTGCGTGAAGGACATCGCCGCCACCTACCAGAAGCGCCGCGACGTGCTGTACAAGGGGCTGATGGAGGCGGGCTGGCAGGTGGAATTGCCGAAGGCGTCGATGTACATCTGGGCGCGCATTCCCGAGCACTACCGCAGCCTGGGTTCGCTGGCGTTTGCCAACCTGCTGCTGGACCAGGCCAAGGTGTCGGTGTCGCCCGGCGTCGGCTTCGGCGACTACGGCGACGAGTACGTGCGCTTCGCGTTGATCGAGAACGAGAGCCGCATCCGCCAGGCGATCCGCGGCATCAAGACCATGTTCCGCGCCGATGGCATCCTGCCGCCGGGGTGAGCCTGATTGCCCAGTAGGCATCGGCTGCCGATGACTCCCCGGATGCGGCTTCGCCTTATCCGGGCGGCCAGACTTATCCGGACAACCACACTTGTCCGGACGACCAAACCGACCAGACCATGCAAAACGCCGCCCACACCGGGCGGCGTTTTTGCGTTGCGGCCAACGTTGGCCGCAACGCACTGGCGGGTCGGGCCTCAGAACAGTTGCGGCTGCGCCTCGCCAAAGCGGCTGCGCTGCTCGTGCTGCAGCAGCCAGGCCTTGCGCTGCAGGCCGCCGCCGTAGCCGGTGAGGCTGCCGTCCTTACCGATCACGCGGTGGCAGGGCACGATGATGGATACGCGGTTGGCGCCGTTGGCGCCGGCCACCGCACGGATGGCGGCAGGATTGCCCAGCCGCTCGGCCTGCTGCTGGTAGCTGGCGGTGTCGCCATAGGGGATGGCCTGCAGCGCCGCCCACACCTGCTGCTGGAAGGCGGTGCCGGGCAGGTGCAGCGCCACGCCGAACTGCTGGCGCGTGCCGGCAAAGTACTCGCCGATCTCGGCCTCGGCCTGGCGCGTGTGGGCGTTTTCGCCGGCGACGATGCGGGTGTGCAGCAGGCGCTGCAGGTCTTCGAACTCGCGCTCGACGCGGCGGCTAACGGCAAACTCCAGCAGGCACACGCCCTGTTCGCTGGCGCACACGAACATCGGCCCCAGCGGGCTGGGAAAACGGTGAAGCAGGATGGGGGCGTACTGTTTGCTGTGCATGAGGGCGCTGCCGGTGGGTTTCTTGAAGGTGTAGCCAAAGCCGCTGAGCGAATCATAACCGGCATCCAGCGCACTGGCGCGGCACCGGGGACGGGGCAGCGCGAGCACAGACAAAAAAAGGCCCCGCAGTGCGGGGCCTTGCTGCCTCGGCCTCAGGCCGGCTGTTCGGTCGCCGCCGCGGCCGGCTGCTGCTTGCGCTCGACGACCTCGATGAAGCGGAACTCGATCTCCTGCATCAGCTCGTCGATGCGGATGATCTGCAGCTTGATGCGGTCGCCGGCGGCCAGCTCCGGCAGGCCGGGGATGCGCTGGCGCATCGGCACGCCGTCGATGCGCACCAGGTCTTCCTTGATGTAGCTGGCGGTCGGCTCACTGATGCCTTGCTGGCTGAACCAGCGCAGGCACCAGAAGTGCTCCATCTTGTCCTGGAAGCCGAGGTAGGCGCTGTAGGCGGCGTCGAAGTCGCGCAGCAGCGCGAACAGCATCGCGTCGCCCTGCGGGTATTGCGGCGTCTCGCCACGGATCATCGCCACCAGCTGGCGCTGGTTGACGAAGTCCGACGCGCGGCGCAGCGGCGAGGTGCTCCACGCGTACTGCGCGACGCCCAGGCCGATGTGCGGCTCCGGACGGGTGGTCATGCGTACCTTGCCCATGCTCTGCGCGCGGTACATCGCCGGGATGTCGGCCTCGGCCAGCATGCGGCCCCACTCGCTGTTGGCGAGGATCATCAGCTCGGACACCAGCTTGTCCATCGGCGAGCCGCGCTTGCGCACGCTGATGATGACCTTGCCGTCCACCACGTTGAAGTTGTAGTCCACCTGCGGCGGACGGTTCGGGTCCGGCGTCTTGCCGCGGAACGCCTCGCGGGCGTTGGCAAACTGCCACAGCCACACCAGTTCGCGCTTGAACGCGTAGTCCGGGCCGAAGCCGTCTGCGGCCAAGGTGTCCTCGTTGAACACCTGTTCCAGCTGGTCGTGGCGCAAGTTGGCCGCAATGTTGACGCGCTCGATGCGGTTGTCGAAGCCGACCAGCGAAAAATCCGGCGCCACTTCCACGTACAGGCTCAGCGCCGGGCAGGCCTGGCCTTCCTGCAGCGTGAACTGCTGCACTACGTCGTCCGGCAGCATGGTGATCTTGTCGCCGGGGAAGTAGACGGTGGACAGGCGGTTGTGCACCAGCTTCTCGATGTCGGAGCCGACCGCCACGCCCAGTGTCGGCGCCGCGATGTGGATGCCGACGCGGATGTTGCCGTTGTCCAGCCACTGTACCGACAGCGCATCGTCGATCTCGGTGGTGGCGGCGTCGTCGATGGAGAAGGCGGCGACGTCGGACAGCGGCAGGTCGGCCGGCATGGTGGCCGGCGCGTAGCTGCCGAAGCCCAGCCCTTTCGGGAAGTGCTCCAGCTGGAAGCCGGCCATCAGGTATTCCGGCACCGACGGGATGCCGCCGACGTGGTGCGCCAGGCGCAGCGGCGGCAGGCCGCTGGCGCGGCTGGCCTGGTCGAAGGCCTTGAATTCGAGGGTGTTCTTGTCCGGGCGGTACAGCAGCGGCATCAGGTGGCTGCGGATCGCGTCCGGCAGCGTGCCGGCAGCCAGCTCGGCGGCCCAGGCGTCGACCTGTTCCTGTTCGCGCTTCTTGCGCTCGATGCCGGCCAGCGCCGCCTTCAGTGTCTCTTCCGGTGCCGACTTGAAGCGGCCCTTGGCCTTCTTGTAGAAGTACATCGGCGCCGCGTACAGCTTGATCAGGATGGCGGCCGATTCGAACGCGTTCGGCGCGTGGCCGAAGTAGTCGGCGGCCAGGGTGTCGAAGCCGAATTCGTCGTCGCCGCAGCATTCCCACAGAAAGTCGACGTCGATGTCGGCCGCAATCGCCTCGGCCGCGGGCAGGAACTCCTGCAGCGCGCTGGAAAACTCCAGAAACACATTGGCGGCCTTGAGTTTGGCGCGCTTGCCGTGCTGGGTGTCGACTTGCAGGCTGGCATCATTGCGGGAGACGATGCTGCCCACCTTGAAGCTGCCGCTTTCTTCGTAAAAGACGTTCATGCTGGCTCTGCGGGACAGACTCGCCCCGGATCGTAGGTGAAACCGGAAAGTATACCAGCAGCGCCCGTCATCCCGCCGTGCCATCGCACCGCGGTGTGGGTTTTGTCACGACACGCCGCCACGCGTTGTCTTGTCCGCCAGCGGCAGCACGCCAAGATGGTTCTTGATGGTCTGCATCACGATGTAGGAACAGATGTCGCGCATGCCCGGCAGCTTGTTCAGCTTGTCGACGACAAAGGCAGAGAACGCCGCCAGATTGGCGCAGCGCACGTGCAGCATGTAGTTGCACGGCCCGGCGACGATGTAGGCGGCGGCGACCTCGTCGAAGGCCTGCACCTGCTGCAGGAAGGTGTCGTGCCAGTCGTCGCGGCTGCGGTCGAGGCTGACCTGCACCATCGCCTCCAGCTCGAAACCCAGCCGCGCCGCGTCCAGCTCGGCGCGGTAGCCGCGGATCAGGCCCGACTCCTCCAGCATGCGCACCCGGCGCAGGCAGGCCGACGGCGACAGCGCCACCTGGTCGGCCAGGTCCTGGTTGCTGAGCCGGCCGTTGTGCTGCAGCGCGGCCAGAATGCGCCAATCGATCGCGTCCAGTTGCATTTGCAAGACTCCACGAAATTATCACCACAAAAGTGAATATTCTGCGAAATCAGGCACTTTCACAATGCGAACTTGCAATTTTTCCGGCGGGCGACGCTGCTAAGCTATATCCATGGTCGTGGAGTTGCGGCCAACCCTAGAGCCTGTTCAAGGTTTCGCGAGCTAGAGCGAGACAAGGCAGAAACGATTGAGGAAGCGGAGTTTAGCTGGAGATAAACCAGCATGCCGAAGTCGTTTTTAACGCGGTATCGCCCCATCGGGATCAGTCGCAGCAGACATTGAACAGATTCGTAGCCCACAAGGAGCCCTACCATGCTTAGCCGTAACGCCTGCCTGCAGGCCGACCAGCAAGACCCGCTTGCCAGCTTTCGCCAGCAGTTCGCACTGCCGGCCGACACCATCTACCTCGACGGCAATTCGCTGGGCGTACTGCCGCACAGCGCGCTGGCGCGCAGCCAGCAAGTGATCGCCGAAGAGTGGGGGCAAGGCCTGATCCGCAGCTGGAACGACGCCGGCTGGTTCGAGCTGCCCGCGCGGCTGGGCAACAAGCTGGCGGCGCTGCTGGGCGCCGGCGCCGACGAGGTGGTGGTCACCGATACCACCTCGCTCAACCTGTTCAAGGCGCTGGCCGCCGCGCTGCGCATCCAGCAGCAGGCGCATCCGGCGCGGCGGGTGATCGTATCCGAACGCGACAACTTCCCCACCGACCTGTACATGATCCAGGGCCTGATCGACCTGCTGCAGCAGGGCTACGAGCTGCGCCTGACCGACGAGGCGCTGTCGCTGCAACAGGCGCTGGACGACGATGTCGCCGTGCTGCTGCTGTCGCACGTCAACTACCGCACCGGCTACCAGTACGACATGGCGGCGACCAACGAACTCGCCCACCGCCACGGCGCGCTGACGATCTGGGATCTGGCGCACGCCGCCGGCGCGGTGCCGCTGGCGCTGAACGCCGCCGACGCCGACTTTGCCGTCGGCTGCACCTACAAGTACCTGAACGGCGGCCCCGGCGCGCCGGCCTTCATCTGGGTGGCGCCGCGGCACCAGGACCGCTTCTGGCAGCCGCTGTCCGGCTGGTGGGGCCACGCCCGGCCGTTCGAGATGGGCAGCGACTACCAGCCGGCTGGCGGCATCCGCCGTTTCCTGTGCGGCACGCAGCCCATCGTGTCGCTGGCGCTGCTGGAGTGCGGGCTGGACGTCGCGCTGCAGGCGGACATGGACGCGGTGCGGCGCAAGTCGCTGGCGCTGACCGACCTGTTCATCGAGCTGGTGGAACAGCGCTGCGGCGACCATCCGCTGACGCTGATCACCCCGCGCGAGCACGCGCAGCGCGGCAGTCACGTCAGCTACCGTCACCCGCACGGCTTTGCCGTGATGCAGGCGCTGATCGCCGCCGGCGTGATCGGCGACTACCGCGAGCCGGAAGTGCTTCGCTTCGGCGTCACCCCGCTCTATCTCGGCTACACCGACATCTGGGACGCGGTCGACACCCTGAAGCAGATCCTCGACAGCGGCAGCTGGGATGCGCCGCAATTCCACCGCCGCGGCGCGGTGACCTGAGCCTGCGGCCAACCTTGCGCCATAAACAAACAGGGCACCCGCGGGTGCCCTGTTTTGTGCTGCGTGTTGTCGGCCGGCGACCTGTTACACCGGATCGGCCAGATACATCCGCACGCTGTGCTCCTCCAGCAGCTTCTTCAGGCTCTCCGGCGGCATGGCGTCGGTGTAGATGGCGTTGAATTCGCTGATGTGGCCCATGCGCACCAGCGCATTGCGGCCAAACTTGCTGTGGTCGGCGGCGAGGAAGCGGTGGCGGGCGTTGGCCATCATCGCCTGTGCCACGCGCACTTCGCGGTAGTCGAAATCGAGCAGCGAGCCGTCGGCCTCTATTCCCGACACCCCGATCACCGCGTAGTCGACCTTGAACTGGTTGATGAAGTCCAGCGTCGCCACCCCGGTGATGCCGCCGTCGGAGGCACGCACCACGCCGGAGGTGATCATCACCGTGAAATCCGGGTTGGTGGACATGATGGAGGCGACGTGGATGTTGTTGGTGATCACGCGCAGCCCCTTGTGGGTGCTGGTCAGCGCCTGCGCCACCGCCTCGATGGTGGTGCCGATGCTCATGAACAGCGAGGCATGGTCGGGGATGTTTTCCGCGATCATGTCGGCGATGTGCGCCTTTTCGCTCTGCAGCTTGCCCTTGCGCGCGAAGTAATCCTCGTTCTCCACGCTGCTGCCGAGGGCGGCGCCACCGTGATAGCGGCGCAGCAGGTTGGCCTCGCACAGCTGGTTGATGTCGCGGCGGATGGTCTGCGGGGTAACGTCCAGCAAGCGGGCGAGCTCTTCAATCGGCATAAAGCCGTTTTCGCGCACCAGCTGCAAAATCTTGTCGTGTCTGGGTGATCGGCTCATGGCAGCAAGTTCGTAAACGAAAATTACAGCTTAGTCTTTAACATAGTTGCTACATAAACCGCAACTTTTCGGCGCCACAAACGAACCATTTGCCATAAAAAACGCCAGCGCTGTCGCGGCTGGCGTGCAGACCGGCGTAGGGTGCGTCACTCGCAGGGCGACGCGCCGGAGATGGGGCGTGCAGGCCGCTCAGCGCAGGAAGTACGCCGGCGGCCAGCCGTAGCGGAACAGGTCGACGCGACCCTTGCCGTCCAGCTCGATGCCGTCCTGCAGCAGCAGCAGGCGCTGGTAGTCGGCGCCCTCGCTGCCCGGCCGCGCGATGCGGCCGCCGCTGCCGACCACGCGGAACCACGGCAGCGCCAGCTCCGCCGGCAGCCGCCCCAAGAGCGCGCCGACATGGCGTGCGTGGCGCGGGTAGCCGGCCAGCGCCGCCAGCGTGCCGTAGGTGCTGACCCTCCCCGGCGGGATCTCGCGCAGCGCGCGCAGCACCGCGTGTTCGAACTCCGGCGCCATCAGCCGTAGCGGCGGTCGGCAACGAAGGGGTTGCTGCGCCGCTCCTCTCCTATAGTGGTAAAGGGGCCATGGCCCGGCACCACCACCATGTCGTCCGGCAGCGCGAACAGCTTGCCGCGGATGGCGTCGATCAGTTGCTGGTGGTTGCCCATCGGGAA
The DNA here is from genome assembly GCF_028548395.1 of Vogesella indigofera. NCBI lineage: Bacteria > Pseudomonadati > Pseudomonadota > Betaproteobacteria > Neisseriales > Chromobacteriaceae > Vogesella > Vogesella indigofera. The sequence goes on from NZ_JAQQLA010000004.1 coordinate 738,232, forward strand.
GTCGGTGCGCCCGATGCTGCCCTGGAACAGCACGTCGCCGACGATGCAAAGGTTGGCCGCATGACTGACGAACACCACATGACCCGGGGTGTGACCGGGACAGTGCAGCACATCCAGCACTTCCTCGCCCACCGTCACCGTGTCGCCCTCTTCCAGCCAGCGCTCCGGCGTCAGTGGCTCGCTGCGCGGAAAGCCGAACATGGTGCCCTGGCTTGGCAGCTGGTCGAGCCAGAAGCTTTCCGCCCGCTGCGGGCCTTCGATCGCCACCCCCAGCGCATCGGCCAGCGCGCGGGCGCCGCCGGCGTGGTCGATGTGGCCGTGGGTGAGCAGCAGCTTTTCCACCGTCAGGTCGTGTTCGCGCACGAAGGCAAGAATGCGGTCGATGTCGCCGCCGGCGTCGACCACGGCGGCACGGCGGGTGACATCGCACCAGATCACGGAACAGTTTTGCTGGAACGGCGTCACCGGGACGACTTGCAGTTGCAGGGACATGGCGGGCATCACTTGAAGGAAATCGGTCCTGCGATTGTGGCACGGGCGGGCGGTGCGGCCAACCTTGCCGCCGCCGGCAAGCCCCTGCGGCAAGTGTTGGTAATCCACCCCTTACAGTGGTGTAGTCGGTTGAGTACATCGGTCATTGCGGCAACGATGTCATGCATCGGGACGCGACCGTGCGTCCGGCCAAACACAAGAAAGAGGAGTCATCATGGCACTGAAACTGGCAATTAACGGCTATGGCCGTATCGGTCGCATGGTACTGCGTGCCTGGCAGGAACGCTTTGCCGGGCAGGATATTGAAATCGTTGCCATCAACGATCTGGGCAACCCGGAACTGCACACCCACCTGACCAAGTACGACTCCATCCACGGCCCGTTCCCCGGCACCGTGGAACTGGCCGGCGACAAGCTGGTGGTCAACGGCAAGGCTATCCAGTTGCTGTCGGTACGCAACCCGGCCGAGCTGCCGTGGGGCGAGATGGGGGTGGACATCGTGCTGGAATGCACCGGCATCTTCACCAAGCGCGACAAGGCCGGCCTGCACCTGCAAGCCGGTGCCAAGAAGGTGCTGATCTCCGCCCCGGCGGATGATGCCGACGCCACCATCGTGTTCGGCGTCAACGACAACACCCTGCGCGGCGAGATGAGCATCGTCTCCAACGCCAGCTGCACCACCAACTGCCTGGCACCGCTGGTGAAGCCGCTGAACGACGCCATCGGCGTCGCCCACGGCCTGATGACCACCGTGCACTCCTACACCAATGACCAGGTGCTGCTGGATACCGAACACAGCGACCTGCGCCGCGCCCGTTCCGCCGCGCTGTCGATGATCCCGACCAAGACCGGCGCCGCCGCCGCGGTAGGCCTGGTGCTGCCGGAGCTGAAAGGCAAGCTGGATGGCTTCGCCGTGCGCGTGCCGACCGCCAACGTGTCGCTGGTGGACCTGACCTTCACCGCCAGCCGCGACACCAGCGTGGCCGAGGTGAACGAGATCGTGACCGCCGCCGCGAACGGTGCGCTGAAGGGCGTGCTGGCGGTGAACACTCTGCCACTAGTGTCCATCGACTTCATGCACAACCCGGCGTCCAGCGTGTTCGACGCCTCGCTGACCCGCGTGATCGAAGGCCGCCAGGTGAAGGTGCTGTCCTGGTACGACAACGAGTGGGGCTTCTCCAACCGCATGCTGGATACCGCACGCGCCTGGGCTGCCGCCAAGTGATTCCCCGGCGTCCGTGTGGAGACGGACGCCTTGCTCTTTGGTTCTGTTGCTTCTTCGTGCATAAACCGTTTGCCTGCCCGCCACCGGGCAGGCTTTTTTACGTCTATGCTCAAACCTGCCGGCGCGGCAGTTTTAACCACCGGCACCGCCCATTCCGCACCCGTCATCACAACGCACTGAACTGCCCGCCGCCGTGCGCGGCCGGCAGCGAGCGTGCCCGCGACCGGGACAGGGCTCAGGTTTTTTCCACGTCGTGATGTTCGTCCACGGAGGTAGTCATGCCCGATCAAATCCTTAACGCCGAGAAAGAAAAACTGCTGGCCGATGTGCGCAGCGTGCTCAACCACACCGAGGAGCTGCTGGCCGGTGCCGGCGAGGAAGGCGGCGCCAAGGCGCAGGAGCTGCGCACCAAGCTCAGCGCCAACCTGAAACTGGCCAAGGAACGGCTGCTGGACGCGGAAAAGCTGACGGTGGCCAAAGCCCGCGCGGCGGCCAAGGTCACCGACCAGTACGTGCATGAACACCCGTGGAAAGCGATCGGCATCGCCGCCGCCATCGCCTTCCTGCTCGGGCTGCTGGTGTCGCGCCGCTGATGGCGGACACTCCGCGCCCGCGCCCGGGCAGTCTTGCCTCGCTGCTGCACGGGCTGGGCGCGCTGCTGTCCAGCCGTGCCGAACTGGCACGGCTGGAGTGGCAGGAACAACAGGAGCGCCTGCTGCTGCAGACCATGCTGGCGGGGCTGGCGGTGGTGCTGCTGCTGGCGGCGCTGATTGCGCTGCTGCTGTTCGTGGCGCTGGTGACGCCGGCGGCGTGGCGCGCCACGGTGATGGGGGTGCTCGCGCTGCTGCTGGCCGGCAGCGGCATCGGCCTGCTGCTGGCGCTGCGGCGGCGGGCGGAACGCGCGCCGGCGGCGTTCGCCTGCACGCTGCAGGAGCTGCGCAAGGACTGGCAGGCGCTGTCCGGCAAGGAGCAGCCATGACACGGGCACAACGCGAACAGCACAAGCAGTTGCTGCTACTGAAGGGCGAGCTGCTGCGCATACAGCTGACGCTGGAAAGCGAGCGCTGGCGCCGGCCGGCGCAGCTGCTGCGCGAGGGCGTCAGCCTGTTCGGCACCGCCACCGCCACCGGCGGCGGCCTGCTCGGCAGTGCGCTGTTGCTGCTGCGCCACGGCCGGCTCAGGCGCTGGCTGAAGTGGCTGCTCGCCATCCTCGGCCTGTGGCGGCTGCTGCGGCGCTGACGACAACGTCGGCCGCCGGATTCCCGGCGAGCCGCCGCCGTGGCGCAGGTTTACTCGTCGTCGCGCCAGCCCGGCATCCGCGCGCCGACCGGCACGTCGATCACGATCGAGGTCTTGGTGTCGCCGTACTGCATCAGCCGCGCGATCACCTGCTGCAGGGTGGCCATATTGTCGACTGCCACCTTGATCATCAGCCCGCTGCTGCCGGTGATCGAGTAGCACTCGGTGATCTCCGGCATCGTCTTCAGCGTCTCCAGCACGCCGTAGTATTCCAGGTTTTTCACCGTCAGCTCGATCAGGCACTGGATCGGGTAACCCAGCTTTTCCGGGTTGATTATTGCCCGATATCCGGCAATGACACCGGAACGCTCCAGTTTTTCCACTCTTTCGGCAACAGCCGGCGCCGACAGGCTGACGCGGCGAGCCAGTTCGGCGTAGCTGAGACGGGCGTTTTCATGCAGTGCAGCAATGATTTTGCGGTCAAACTTGTCCATGCTTTGGATTCGAAAGTAAATTTGCCAAAAATAAATTGTATACAAAGAACATCGACAATAAAACCTTTGATTGCCTGTTATCGGGGGGCAACAAGCCACGTACAATTCGCCCCGTGTTGGCAGTAGCGGGTCCGCGCCCGAGGCTGTCGACTTCTGGATACGTATGAGGGTGTCGGTGTCCCTGGCATCTTTGAACTGTTCTGGTGATCTCTTTGTCCCTGGTCTTTGTGTTTGTGGCCCGACTGGCCGCAAACCGACCCTTAGTCGCCTGTCCCTCACCGGACAGGCGTTTTTTTTTGCGCCGCGCACGTCCCCGCGACCCCCTGCCCCCACCGCGTGCGATCGCCATCCTTCCCCGCCCCGCACCACCTTATCTCGCCAGCCCTTAATCCAGATCAATCCGCTGCTGCTGCGCGCTGACGACAATACGAAGCATTCTTCTTTGTAGTCATGCCGCCGCAGCGTGCCTCTCACGCGCGCCCGGCCACGGCCGGTTTTACCGCCGACGCAACGGCTTGCGGCTTGCGGCTTGCGGCTTGCGGCTTGCGGCTTGCGGCTTGCGGCCAACCTTGCCTGCCGCTGTGGCTTGCCGGCAACAGTAAAAGTTCGCATTTAAGTTTTTATTAAGATTCGCGCTGCTTTAATGGCGCCCCCTCCGCAAAGGAACCCGTGATGAAAAAAAGCATGATCCCGGCGCTGGCACTGCCCGTGCTGCTTGGCCTCAGCCTGTCGGCTCAGGCGCTGGAATACCCGATCGGCAAGCCGCAGCTGAAAGGCGGCATGGAGATCGCCGCCGTCTACCTGCAGCCGGTGAAGATGGAACCGGACGGCATGATGCGCAAGGCGGAACAGTCCGACATCCACCTCGAAGCCGATATCCACGCCACCGCCAGCAACAAGAACGGCCTGGCCGAGGGTGACTGGGTACCGTATCTGCTGATCAAGTACGAGATCAGCAAGGTCGGCGGCAAGGACAGCATCAGCGGCGACTTCATGCCGATGGTGGCCTCCGACGGCCCGCACTACGGCGACAACATCAAGCTGCAAGGCCCGGGCAAGTACAAGCTGAAGTACACCATCCTGCCGCCGAGCATGAACCCGCACGCCCACTTCGGCCGTCATGTCGACAAGGAAACCGGCGTCGCGCCGTGGTTCCAGCCGATCGAGCTGAACTACGAATTCACCTACGCCGGTATCGGCAAGAAGGGCGGCTACTAAGAGCGGGTTCACGATCTCACGCGGGACAAGGCGAAAACGGCTGAGCCAGCGGCGTTTAGAGGCAGTCAATACGCAGGCCTAAATCGTCGTTAACGCCGTATCGCCGCTTTGGCATCCAGGCGCAGCAGATCGTGAACAGGCTCCAAACCGCACCCGCTGCGGCCGCACCCGGCCGCAGCCCACCCCCACAGGAGCACACCCATGCGTGCACGCCATATCCTGCCGCTGCTGGCCCTGCTGCTGGCCGGCACCGCCCACGCCGAGGAATTGCCGGTCTTCCGGCTGGAACTGAACGACGGCCAGCTGAAGCCGGCACGCTTGCTGGTGCCGGCCGGCAAGCGCTTCAAGATAGAGATCTTCAATCGCGGCAAGACGCCGGTGGAGTTCGAAAGCCTGCAGCTGCGCAAGGAAAAGGTGCTGGCTCCCGGCGCGCAGAGCTTCGTGGTGTTCAACCCGCTCAGCGCCGGCGAGTACAAGTTTTTTGACGAATTCCACATGGCGACGGCACAGGGCGTGCTGGTCGTGAAGTAAGGGGCAGGCGCGATGGGACAGGTCTTGTTTATCGTCTGGCGCGAGAGTGTCGAAGCGATGCTGGTGATCGGCATCCTGCACGCGTGGCTGTCGCAAAACCCGGCCGCCGGCGGCAAGCGCTGGCTGTGGGGCGGGGTGCTGGCCGGGCTGCTGCTGGCGGCGCTGCTGGCACTGGGGCTGTTTGCCGCCAGCGAGGTGTTCGGCAGCTACCAGGAGCTGTTCCAGGCGGCGATGGTGTTCAGCGCCGCGGCGCTGATCGTGCACATGGTGTTGTGGATGCGCGAGCACGGCCGCAGCCTGAAGCGCGAGCTGGAGGCCGGCCTTGCCGCCAGCCGCGCGCGCAATAACGGCTGGGGCATCCTGCTGCTGGTGGCGCTGGCGGTCGGCCGCGAAGGCAGCGAAACCGTGGTCTTCCTGTACGGCACGCTGTCCGGCAGCGAGGGCGCCGCGCTGTGGCCGCTGCTGCTGGCCGGGGTCGCCGGCTTCCTGCTGGCGCTGCTGTCGTTCTGGCTGCTGCAGCTGGGCGGGCGCTACCTGTCGTGGCGGCTGTTCTTCCGCGCCACCGAAATCATGCTGCTGTTGCTGGCGGCGGCGCTGTTCACCAGCGGCATCGACAAGCTGATCTCGCTGGACATCCTGCCGGCACTGGTCGATCCGCTGTGGGACAGCTCGGCGCTGCTGGACGACATGAGCGCCAGCGGCGGCGTGGTATCGGCGCTGACGGGCTACCGCGCCCACCCGGCGCTAATGACGCTGCTGGCCTACGCCGGCTACTGGCTGGCGGTGCTGGCGCTGATGCGCTGGCGCAGCCGCCGCGTGGCGACAAGGTTGGCCGCATGAAACCGCACGACTGCACCACGGCGCCAGCCGCGCGGCCGTGGCTGGCGCGGGTCGGTGATGGCCTGCAGCGGCACGCGCCGCTGATCCGCCGCCTGCAGTGGCTGGTGGTGGCGGTATACCTGCTGCTGATCGTGCTGCCGGTGCTGACGCCGCTGCCGGACGAAACCGCGCACCTGTGGAACCACGTCACCCTGATCGCACAGTTTGCGTTCTGGGGCATCTGGTGGCCGTTCGTGCTGCTGTCCATGGTGCTGTTCGGCCGGCTGTGGTGCGGCGTGCTGTGCCCGGAGGGCGCGCTGTCGGAATGGGCGGCGCGTCACGGCAAGGCGCGGCCGATTCCGCGCTGGCTGCGCTGGCCGGGCTGGCCGTTCACCGCCTTCGTGCTGACCACGGTGTACGGGCAGATGGTCAGCGTCTACCAGTATCCGCAGGCGGTGCTGCTGGTGCTGGGCGGCTCCACCGTCGCCGCGGTGTGGGTCGGCTACTACTACACCCGCGGCAAGCGCGCCTGGTGCCGCTACCTGTGCCCGGTCAACGGCGTGTTCGCGCTGCTGGCCAAGCTGGCGCCGCTGCATTTCCGCGTCAGCGAGCAGGCGTGGCAGGCGTCGCTGGACAACAAGCGCGTGCTGCCGATCAAGGCGGTGGACTGTGCACCGCTGCTGCCCATCCGCCAGATGGAAGGCGCCAGCGGCTGTCACATGTGCGGCCGCTGCAGCAGCCACCGCGACGCGGTGACGCTCAGCGCCCGTTCGCCAGCCGACGAGGTGGTGCGCCTCGGCGCGCGCGACGCCGACGGCTGGCAGAGCGCGCTGATCCTGTTCGGCCTGCTCGGCGTCGCCATTGGCGCCTTCCACTGGAGCGCCAGCCCGTGGTTCGTCACCCTGCGTACGGCGCTGGCGGAGTGGCTGATTGAGCGCGACCTGCTGTGGCCGCTGGACGCCGACGCGCCGTGGTGGCTGCTGACCAACTACCCGCTGCGCAACGACGTGTTCAGCTGGCTGGACGGCGGCCTGCTGCTGGCCTACATCGCCGCCACCGCCATCGCGCTGGGTGGGCTGTGCAGCCTGCTGCTGGCGGCGGCGGTGGCCTGCCACGGCTGGCAGCGGCAGCGCTTCCACCACCTGGTGCAGGCGCTGATCCCGCTGGCCGGCTGCGGCGTATTCCTCGGCCTCACCACCGTCACCCTCAGCCTGCTGCGCAGCGAACACATCGTGTGGCCGTGGGTCAACGACGTGCGCTTGCTGCTGTTGCTGGGTGCCAATGGCTGGTCGCTGTGGCTGGCGGCGCGCATCGGCGCCGGCTGGCAACGCAGCCGACTGCGCCAGGCGCTGGCACTGCTGCCGTTCTGCGCCGCGCTGCTGTGGATAGACAGCGCCTGGGGCTGGCTGTTCTGGTGGTGGTAAGCGCCTGAAGCCCTGAATCACGTCGCAGCCGTCAGCCAGGTTGGCCGCAAGCATGCTTGCGGCCAAGCTTTTTTCCGCCGCCGGATGCCGTTGCCGTGGCTCGCAGCAGCAGGCCGGGCATGACCCCTGGTCACTCTGGGTACGGGTTACCGCATGGGGCCGCGTCGTCGAGACCGTCCCCGCAACACCTGGCTGACCGGCGATCACGAACGCGGCCAGATCGCGGCACCACGCGAGCACCGGCATGTGACACCGCCGTTAATTTCTTGGTACAAAACTTGATTACAAATCAATGAACGGCGCACGGATCCGGCGTCGATTCATGCCATAATCGCGCTGTTTATCCGGCCAGCAGCGGCATATCCTGCCATTTCGTTGGCATGGAACGGACGGAAGCATGAAGCGTCATATTTCTGTAACGCCCTGTTTCTATCCTTGCCATAATTTCCAATGGGAGGATGCCCACATGGCTGCCAATATCCTGCTTGTCGAAGACGAGCCCGCGATCCAGGAACTGATTGCCTTCAACCTGACCCAGGCCGGCCATCACGTGTTGCGCGCCAGTACCGCCGAGGCGGCGCTGATGCTGGTGAAGAATGCCTTGCCGGACCTGATCCTGCTGGACTGGATGCTGCCGGGTGCCTCCGGTGTCGAGATCGCGCGCAAACTGCGCGGCGACGAGCGCACCCGCCAGATCCCGATCATCATGCTCACCGCCCGCTCCGAGGAGCAGGACAAGGTGCAGGGGCTGGAGGCCGGCGCCGACGACTACATCACCAAGCCGTTCTCGCCGCGCGAGATGCTGGCGCGCATCAAGGCGGTGCTGCGCCGCCGCGCGCCGCAGATGACCGACGACGCGGTCGAGGTGAAGGGGCTGCGCCTGGATCCGGCCACCCACCGCGTGCAGGGCAACGGCGACACCATCGACCTCGGCCCCACCGAATTCCGCCTGCTGCACTTCTTCATGACCCACGCCGAACGCGTGCACTCGCGCACCCAACTGCTGGACCAGGTGTGGGGCGACCACATCTTCGTCGAGGAACGCACCGTCGACGTGCACATCCGCCGCCTGCGCAGCGCGCTGGAGGCCACCGGCCATGACGCGCTGATCCAGACCGTGCGCGGTACCGGCTACCGTTTCTCGGCACAGGGGTAATCCATTGACTGACTTTGCGCGGCGTTCGCTGGGCTGGCTGTTCGCCATCAGCAGCATCGCTTTCGGCTTTTCGCTGATCTACGGCCCGGACATCGGGCTGCTGGTGCTGTCCGGTCAGCTGCTGCTGTGGCTGGGCTTCCACCTGCACCATATCGGCCTGCTGCTGCGCTGGCTGGAGCGGCCGGCCCCCGGCCGCATCCCGGAAGGCTACGGCATCTGGCACAACGCGTTCATGGCGCTGTACCGCCAGGCGCGCAAGCAGAAGCAGAGCAAGCGCAAGCTGGCCAGCATCCTCGACCGCTTCATCAACGCCGGCGAGGCGATGCCGGACGGCGTGGTGGTACTCGACGAGTACGACCGCATCGAGTGGGTCAACCCGGTCGGCGTCGAACACTTCGGGCTGGACCCAAAGGCCGATGTCGGCAACCAGATCCTCAACTTGGTGCGCCAGCCCTCGTTCCATACCTATATGGCGGCGCAGAGCTACAGCCAGCCGCTGATCCTGCACAGCCCGACCCCGGACGAGCGCGTGCTGTCCATCCAGCTGGTGCCGTTCGACATCACCCGCAAGCTGCTGCTGTCGCGCGACATCACCCAGCTGGAACGGGTGCAGACCGTGCACCGCGACTTCGTCGCCAACGTGTCGCACGAGCTGCGCACGCCGCTGACCGTGGTCGGCGGCTTCCTGGAGACGCTGTCGGACATGCCGGAGGTCGACGACGCCACCCTGCGCCAGTTCCTGGCGCTGATGCTGGAACAGTCGCGGCGGATGCAGAGCCTGGTCGAGGACCTGCTGACGCTGTCGCGTATCGAGAACAGCCCGCGCAGCATGCAGCAGGAAACGGTGAACATGGACCAGCTGCTGGACACGCTGATGGTGGAAGCCGAAGGCCTGTCGCAGGGCCGTCACCAGATCACGCTGGACAACCACTGCCACCGCTGGCTGCGCGGCAACGTACAGGAACTGCACTCGGCGTTCGGCAACCTGGTGTCCAACGCGGTACGCTACACCCCGGAAGGCGGCAGCATCACCCTCGCCTGGCAGGAGGCGGACGAGGGTCGCGCCGTGTTCAGCGTCAGCGATACCGGCATCGGCATCCCGCGCGAACACCTGCCGCGGCTGACCGAGCGCTTCTACCGCGTCGACCGCGGCCGTTCGCGCGGCAACGGCGGTACCGGCCTCGGCCTGGCCATCGTCAAGCACGTGCTGGCGCGCCACCAGGCGCGGCTGGAAGTGCACAGCGAGCCGGACAAGGGCAGCTGCTTCAGCGTGATCTTCAACGCCGAACAGCTGGCCGCCCACGAATGAGCCACCGGTGGCGGCCGTACTGCCCGGCCGCCGCCCGCCACGTAGTCGCCGATGTACTGGCGGCCAGCTGCAGCCGCCGCGCTGTAGTCTCTTTGCTTCAGCGCGGGCGCACGCTACGATGGGGTGCCAAAAAATGAAACCAATACCGGGACCCTCACCATGAATCGTCTACAAGCCATCCGCCCCTTCGGCCAGCGTCTCTGGCTGGACAACCTGTCGCGCGAACTGATCGCCAGCGGCGAACTGGCCCGCTTGCTGGCCGACGACGGCATCGCCGGCGTCACCTCCAACCCGGCCATCTTCCACAAGGCGATCAGCACCGACCCGCGCTACCGCGACGAGCTGGCGCAGCTGAAAGCCGACGCCACGCTGAGCGCCGAACAGCGCTACGAAACGCTGGTCATCGCCGACATCCAGGCCGCCTGCGACCTCACCCTACCGCAATACCGGGCCACCGCCGGCGACGACGGCTACGTGTCGCTGGAAGTGTCGCCGGCACTGGCGCACGACGAAGCCGGCACCCTCGCCGCCGCGCGCCGGCTGTGGGTCGCTATCGACCGTCCCAACGCGATGATCAAGATCCCGGCCACGGCGCCAGGCATCGCCGCCTTCCGCCAGCTGACCGCCGAGGGCATCAACGTCAACATCACGCTGCTGTTCTCACTGAAGCAGGTGGAAGCGGTGTGGGACGCCTACATCGCCGGCCTGACTGCGCGCCATGCCGCCGGCCAGCCACTGCGCCACGTCAAGGCGGTGGCCAGCTTCTTCCTGTCGCGCGTCGACAGCCTGCTCGATCCGCAACTGCCGGCCGCGCTGCAGGGCAAGGCGGCGATCGCGCTGGCCAAGGCGGCCTACCGGCACTACCTGCAGCGTTTCCACGGTGCCGAATTCGTCGCGCTGCACGCCGCCGGCGCGCGGCCGCAGTTCCTGCTGTGGGCGTCCACCGGCACCAAGAACAAGGCCTACTCCGACGTGCTGTACGTGGAAAGCCTGATCGGCGCCGACACCGTCAACACCGTGCCGGACGCCACGCTGGCGCTGTTCCGCGACCACGGCCACGCCGCCGCCACGCTGGCCACTGACGGCGACGCGGCGCTGGCAACGTTGGCCGCGGCGCAGGCGGCCGGCATCGACTTCGACGCCGTCGGCGAGCAGTTGCAGCGGGACGGCCTCGCGCTGTTCGAGCAGGCATTTGCCGAGCTGCTGCAGCTCACCGCCTGAGCTCGTGACATAGCGCATCGAAAAACGGCGACCGCACGGTCGCCGTTTTTTTGCGGCCAACCTTGGCCACCGCCGCAACGCCAGTTGGCACCTGGCTGACGCGGATCAAATTTAGCCCTTGGTCGGCACAGGGTTATCGGCTGATAATTGCCACAACAGCAGGCGGCAGTGACCGCCCACCGCAACCAGCCGCCACCCCTGCCCGGGCCTGCCATGACAACCACTCCCCGCTATCACCACTCGCTGTTGCTGGTCCTGCTCTACGTGAGCCTGGCCTGGCTGGGCATGTGGCTGGCGGCGAAACCGCCGTCCTCGCTCACCGTGGTGTGGCTGCCGTCCGGCATCGGCCTGATCATGCTGCTGCTGGCCGGCCACCGCGGCCTGCCGCTGGTGCTGCTGTCCAGCGCCATCGCCAATGCCGGCGGCTGGCTGTTCTTCGGCGGCAACTGGGGCACGGCGCTGCTAGCCGGGCTGCTGCTGGCGCCGTTCGACAGCCTGCAAAGCTGGCTGGCGTGGCGCGGCTGCGGCGCGCCGCGGCGCCTGCTGCACGATGTCGGCGGCCTGCAGCGCTTCTTCTGGCGCGTGTGCGTACTGCCGCCGCTGCTGACCACCTGGGCGATGTACCTGATCAACCACGCCCTCGGCGCGCCGGCCACCGCGCAGGGCCATCTGGCCGGGCTGGCGATGATGACCTCCGGCGACTGCCTCGGCCTGTTCGTGGTCACCCCGCTGTATCTGGTGCTGCGCGAGGTGCCGTGGCCACGGCTGGCCGGCCTGACGCTGAAGATCGCGGCGCTGGTGGCGCTGCCGCTGCTGCTGGCACAGGGCGTGCACCCGTGGCTGATCTGGCTGCTGGGGCTGACGCTGATCTATGTCTCCATCCGCTACCGCATCATCGGCTCCAGCATCGCGGTGGCGCTGCTCACCCTCGCCAGCCTGCTGCTGTTGCTGAGCGAGCTGGGGCCGCAGCTGGCCTACGAGCACAGCCTGAGCTATGTCGCGCTGTCGCTGATGATCCTGTCGGTGGGGCTGGCGCCACACTGCATCGGGCTGGTGATCCAGCAGCTGGACGACGTCAACCACACGCTGGAACAGCGCGTCGCCGAGCGCACCCGCGCACTGCGCGAAGTACAGAAGCAGCTGGAGACCATGGCCTACAGCGACAGCCTGACCGGCCTTGGCAACCGCCACGCCTTCTACATCCGGCTGCAGGAAGAACAGGAGCGCGCCACCCGCCGCGGCCGCCGCTTTGCGCTGGCGCTGCTGGACATCGACCACTTCAAGCGCATCAACGACAGCTACGGCCACCAAACCGGCGACGAGGTGCTGCGCGCCGTCGCGGTGCTGATGCAGGACAGCGTGCGCACCATCGACCGCGTCTACCGCTGGGGCGGCGAGGAATTCATGATCATCTTCCCGGACGCCGACGCCGACGACGCGATGGTGCCGCTGCAGCGCATCTGCCAGCTGATCGGCATGCAGCCGGTGACCACCGCCAAGGGCGAGCTGTACACCTCGGTCAGCATTGGCGTCACCGAGTTCGCCGGGCGCCACGATGCCATCGACGCGCTGCTCGGCCGCGTCGACGCGCTGCTGTACCAGGCCAAGCGCGACGGCCGCAACCGCATCGCGCGCTGACGGCGCACTGACGGCGCCCCGCGTTGGCCGCCGCGCCAGCCTCGGGTAAACTGCGCGGTTGCGTCAATTCCGGCGCGCCCCGGTCCGCCCTTTACGCGGGCGACCACCTGGAGACCACCGATGCACACCCACCACCCCATCGTCGTCGCCGCGCTGTACCAGTTTGTCACCCTGACCGACTACGTCGCGCTGCGCGAACCGCTGCACCAGGCCATGCAGGCCCATGACGTCAAGGGCACGCTGCTGTTGGCAGAAGAAGGCATCAACGGCACCGTAGCCGGCAGCCGCGAAGGCATCGACGCGCTGCTGGCCTGGCTGAAAAGTGACCCGCGCATGGCGGCGCTGGAGCACAAGGAGTCGTACTGCGACGAGCAGCCGTTCTACCGCACCAAGGTCAAGCTGAAAAAGGAAATCGTCACCCTCGGCGTGCCCGGCGTCGATCCCAACAAGACCGTCGGCACCTATGTCCAGCCGCAGGACTGGAACGCCCTCATCAGCGACCCGGAAGTGCTGGTCATCGACACCCGCAACGACTACGAGGTCGCCATCGGCAGCTTCCAGCGCGCCATCGACCCGAAAACCGCCAGCTTCCGCGAATTCCCGGAGTACGTGAAACAGCACTTCGACCCGGCGGTGCACAAGAAGGTAGCGATGTTCTGCACCGGCGGTATCCGCTGCGAGAAAGCCTCCAGCTACATGCTGAACGAGGGTTTCGAAGAGGTGTACCACCTGCAGGGCGGCATCCTGAAATACCTGGAACAGGTACCGGCGGAGCAGAGCCTGTGGCAGGGCGACTGCTTCGTGTTCGACAACCGCGTCACCGTGCGCCACGACCTGACGGAAGGCGAGTACGAGCTGTGCCACGCCTGCCGCCAGCCGGTATCGGCCGCCGAGCGCGCCTCCGAGCACTACAGCCCCGGCATCAGCTGCCCGCACTGCTGGGACACGCTCAGCGAGAAGACCCGCGCCAAGGCCCGCGAGCGGCAGAAGCAGATCGAGCTGGCACGCCAGCGTAATGAGCCCAGCCCGCTGGGACGCAGCATGGTGCACGGCGAAGGCTGAGCCTGTTCACGATCTGAGCCTGCACGCCACAACACAAGGTTGGCCGCAACGCTGCGGCCAACCTTTTTTCATGGCCGCCACCCGCGAGTGCCGCTGACGCCGGCACCGCCGCGCCCCTTCCCCACCCCGCGGCGGACGCGCTATGCTGGCGGCTTATCCTGACACCCCGACCCGCCGTATGAGCCGCCTGCATCTGACCCCGGATCACGCCCGCGCGCTGCACCTGCACGCCCAGGGGCTGCTGACCCCGCCGCGCCGCAAGGCCAGCAAGGACGACGTGCTGGCCGCCATCCGCCGCATGGCGCTGCTGCAGATCGACACCATCAGCGTGGTGGCGCGCAGCCCCTACCTGGTGCTGTTCAGCCGCCTCGGCCACTACGACCCGGCGTGGCTGGACGCGCTGCTGGCCGAGGGCGCGCTGTTCGAATACTGGGCGCACGAGGCCTGTTTCGTGCCCGTCGAGGACTACCGCCTGCTGCGCCACCGCATGCTCGATCCGGCGGCGATGGGCTGGAAATTCTCGGTGGAATGGATGCAGAAGCACGGCGCCGAGATCGACGCGCTGGTCGAACACATCCGCGCCCGCGGCCCGGTACGCTCGCGCGACTTCGAGCGCCAGGGCGGCAAGGGCAACGGCTGGTGGGACTGGAAGCCGGAAAAACGCCATCTGGAAGTGCTGTTCAGCAGCGGCCGACTGATGGTGCGCGAGCGGCAGAATTTCCAGCGCGTCTATGATCTGGCCGAGCGGGTGCTGCCCGGCTGGGACGACGCCCGCGACCTGCCGACGCCGGAGGCGGCGCAACGCGACATGGTGCGCGCCAGCTGCCGCGCGCTGGGCATCGTCAAGACCGGCTGGGTCGCCGACTACTACCGCCTCAGGCGCGGCAAGTACGATGCGCTGCTGCACCGGCTGGCCGACGAGGGCGAGCTGCTGCCGGTGCGCGTCGAAGGTTGGCCGCACGAGGTCTTCGTGCACCACAGCCTGCGCGAGGCGGCGCAGGACGACAGCCTGCGCGCCACCGCCACCACGCTGCTGTCGCCGTTCGACCCGGTGGTGTGGGACCGTAAGCGCGCCAGCGAACTGTTCGGCTTCGACTACCGCATCGAATGCTACACCCCGGCCGCCCGCCGCCAGTTCGGCTACTTCGTGCTGCCCGTGCTCAGCCGCGGCCGCCTGGTCGGACGGCTGGACGCCAAGGCGCACCGCGCGCAGGGCGTGTTCGAGGTCAAGGCGCTGTATCTGGAAGCCGGCGTGCGTCCGACGCAGCGCCTGCGCGACGACCTGCTGCGCACGCTGCAACGCGCCGCCGACTGGCACGCCACGCCGACACTGGCCTTTACCCGTCACAGCGAGCGCTGGCTGCAGCCGCCATCGCCGGAAACTTGATCTGCCCGTTTTGCCTGTCGCCCGCCGCCGCGTAAGATGCGGCAACCACCACCCGAGGGGAAATCCGCATGTTCTTCCGCCACACCCGCGCTGCCTTGCAGCAAGCCCAAAGCGACAACACCGCCCTGCAACAGGAAAACCGGCACCTGCAGGCCCGCCTCGCCGCGCTGGAAGGCGAGCACGCCAGCCAGCGCACGCAGCTGGACACGCTGACGCGCGAACGCGCGATGCTGCAGGGGGTGTTCGCCAATATCGGCAGCTTCGGCAACTCGCTGGGCGGGGTGCAGCACTCGTTCCAGGGGCTGGCCGGCAGCCTCGGCCAGGAAAAGGACGCCGCGCACGCGATGGCGACGCAGGCCGACGGCAACCGCAACGATTTCCAGCTGATCGCCGGCAACCTGAAGACCATGTTCCAGCGCATCGAGCAGGCGTCCACCAACGTCGCCACCCTGCACCAGCAGGCGGAGCAGATCGGCGGCATCGTGCGCCTGATCAAGGACATCGCCGACCAGACCAACCTGCTGGCGCTGAACGCGGCGATCGAGGCCGCGCGCGCCGGTGAATCCGGGCGCGGCTTTGCCGTGGTCGCCGACGAGGTGCGCAAGCTGGCCGAGCGTACCGCCAAGGCCACCACCGAGATCGCCGGCCTGGTCGGCCTGATCCAGGCCGAAACCGAGAGCGCCAAGCACACCATGCAGCAGGGCGCCGACGACGCCAGCCGCTTCTCCGGCGACAGCGAACAGGCGATGCACAGCATGCAGCGGCTGTACGACCAGGCGCAGCACATGGAAGCGACCATCGCCGCCGCCGCGCAGCTGTCCGGCGTCGAACTGGCCAACCTGGAAGAGCTGGCGATGAAGCTGGAGGTGTACAAGGTGTTCATGGGCATCTCGGCGCTGCGCCCGGAACAGCTGCCGGACGAGACGCAATGCCGCCTCGGCCAGTGGTACTACGCCGGCGACGGCAAGGAGCGCTTCTCGCGCCTGCCCGGCTACGGCGCGCTGGAAAGCCCGCACCGCGAGGTACACCAGCACGCGCGGCGCGCGCTGGAGCTGTTCTACGCCGGCAACCCCGACGCCGCGCTGCACGAGCTGGCGGCGATGGAGCAGGCCAACGCCAGCGTGATGGGCGGGCTGGAACGCATGCTCAGCGAGCTGAAAACGACCGCCTGAAGCGCCACCATGGCATGAGCCGCGCCGCTGCGACGGCGTAGCCGCCAAGCTTGGCCGCAAGCGGCCGACTCCCGCGCACAGACAAAAAAACGGCAGCCCGCGGGCTGCCGTTGTGCTGCCGGGAAAGCGGCTCAGTAGTCGCCGCGCTGCGGCACCAGCACCGTGCGGTTGCCGTTGCTTTCCATCGCCGACACGATGCCGGCGGCTTCCATGTCCTCGATCAGGCGCGCGGCGCGGTTGTAGCCGATGCGCAGCTGGCGCTGCACCGAGGAAATCGACGCCTTGCGCGTGCGCAGCACGATCTCCACCGCCTCGTCGTACAGCGGGTCGCTCTCGCTGGCGGCGGCGGCGCGGCCCTTGGCGTCCGCCTGTTCGTCGTCGGCCACCGATTCGCCGGTCAGCAGGCCTTCCACGTAGTCCGGCTCGCCCCACTGCTTCAGGTCCTCGACGATGGCGTGCACCTCCTCGTCGGTGACGAAGGCGCCGTGCACGCGCTGCGGGTAGCCGGTGCCCGGCGGCAGGTACAGCATGTCGCCCTGACCCAGCAGGCTCTCGGCGCCCATCTGGTCGAGGATGGTGCGGCTGTCGATCTTGCTGGATACCTGGAAGGCGATGCGGGTCGGGATGTTGGCCTTGATCAGGCCGGTGATCACGTCCACGCTCGGCCGTTGCGTGGCGAGGATCAGGTGGATGCCGGCGGCACGCGCCTTCTGCGCCAGCCGCGCGATCAGCTCCTCGATCTTCTTGCCGGCCACCATCATCAGGTCGGCGAACTCGTCGACCACCACCACGATGAAGGGCAGCGTCGCCAGCGGCTCCGGCGTTTCCGGGGTCAGGCTGAACGGGTTGCTCAAACGTTGGCCGCGGGCCTCGGCGGCGCGCACCTTGTCGTTGTAGCCGGCCAGATTGCGCACGCCGAGGTGGCTCATCAGGCGGTAGCGTTTTTCCATTTCGCCCACGCACCAGTTCAGCGCGTTGGCGGCCAGCTTCATGTCGGTCACCACCGGCGCCAAGAGGTGCGGGATGTCGTTGTACACCGACAGCTCCAGCATCTTGGGGTCGATCATGATGAAGCGCACTTCGTCCGGCGTCGCCTTGTACAGCATGGACAGGATCATCGCGTTGACGCCCACCGACTTGCCGGAGCCGGTGGTGCCTGCCACCAACAGGTGCGGCGCCTTGGCCAGATCCATCACCACCGGCGCGCCGCTGATGTCCTGCCCCAGCGCCAGCGTCAGCTTGGACGCGGAGTGCTGGAACACCTCGGCGCTGAAGATTTCCGACAGGCGGATCATCTGCCGTTTCGGGTTCGGCAGCTCCAGCCCCATGCAGGTCTTGCCGGGAATGGTCTCCACCACGCGGATGGAAGCCACGCCCAGCGCGCGCGACAGATCCTTGGCCAGGTTCACCACCTGGCTGCCGCGCACACCGACCGCCGGTTCCACCTCGTAACGGGTGATCACCGGGCCGGCGTAGGCGTCGACCACCGCCACCTTGACCTTGAACTCGGCGCACTTTTCCTCGATCAGGATGCCGCGCTCGATCAGGTAGTCCTCGCTCTGCACCGCCTTGTCGCTTTCCGGCGGCCGCAGCAGGTCCAGCGACGGCAGGCAGGCGTCGCCGTACACCACCGGCACGCTATGCGGTCTGGCCGCCGTAGGGACGATGGCGGGCGCTGCGGCCAACGTTGTGGCGGTGTCGGGCTGCGGCGCAGCGCCAAGGTTGGCCGCAGGCGCCGGCTCGTCGATCAGCTGCCACACCAGGCCGACGGGGGCGGTCTCGCTAACGGCCGCCGGCGCGTCGTCGGCCAGCAGGTGCCAGACGATGTCGGCGCTGGCTGCGCTAGCTGCCGCCTCCACCATCTCCGCATCTTCCACCACCTCCGCATCTTCCACCTCTTCCGCATCCTCCGCGGCGGCGGTATCCGCCACGGCGGCAGCCTGATCCGTGTCCGTGCAGGTGTACGGGCCGGCAACAACGGTCTCAACATCCGTGTCCATGTCAGCGTCCGCATCTGGTGCCGGGCTGAGCGCGGCGAAGGCCTGTGCGTCCACGTAGTCCGGCATCGTGCTTGCGCCGGTCGGGGGCGGTGCCCACGCGGCCGTGCGGCTGGCCGGCGTGGCGGTTTCTACCGCCGCCGGCTCCTGCGGCGCACGACCGGTATCGTGTGCGACCGATGACAGCGCCGACTCAATGGCCGCAGCCGGCTGCGACCAGTGTGCGTGCTTGTCAGCGACCGCCGCATTGCCGTGATCGGCGGAAAGCAAAGCCGTGACTGCTGCCGGCCAGGCGGAGAGCGGCGGCGCGCTGTCGCTGTCGCTGTCGTCCGTCAGGCTGCCCTCAGCCGGTGCGCCGGCAGACACTGTCGCGACGGCGGCAACCGGCACCGCCAACGGTGCAGCGGCCGGTTCCGGGTTCGCCTCCGCCGGCGCACTGTGGTGCGCTGTGCCGTCGGCGATAGGGTCGTCGCTGGTCGGTGGCAGCGGCGTAGCAGCTGGCGCGACGGCGGGGGCAGCCGGCAGCACGGGCGGCTTCGACGCGGCCAGGCCGGGTGCCGCGGGCGGCGGGCTGTCGACACGGCCAGCGGGCGCAATGCTTGGTGCGGGCGATGCGGTGGCCGGCGTGGCACCGGCAAAGCGCGAGCCGGCGCCGAACAGCGCCTCGGCGTTGCGCTGCCGTGTCTGCTCGTCCGGACGGTGCGCGGGGGATGGCGCGCGCATCACCGGCGTCGGCTGCAGCACCACCACCGGTTTCGGCGGTGGCGGGGCCGCGTCGCGCTTGCCATGCAGCTGCTGCAGGCTGGCGCGCACCTCGTCGGGGTCGATCAGCGGCAGCGCACTGGCCTCGTCCTGCTGCTGCAGGCGGCGCTGGCGGCGTTCGCTGGCGGCCAGCTTCTGCCGCCGCTGCACGTCGCTCTGCAGATTGCGCTGTACTTCGGCCAGGCCGATCACCGGCAGCTTGTCATGCTGTGCGGCGGCCGCTGGCGCCGGCTTGCGGATGTAGCGCGGCACCGTCAGCGGCAGCTCGACCAGTGGCGGTGCGATTGGCGCGGCGGCCTGGGTGGTCACCGGACTGTCGGCGGCGGGCGGACTGACGACCGTCTGGCTGGTGTCGTCCCCCGCCTGCAGGCCGCTGCGCCGCGGCGGGCGCGGTGTGGCGCGCGGCGTCCATTGCAGCTCGGCCGGCGGCATGTCGGCGACCGGCAGATCGTCCAATGGCGGCATCTGCGCGGCGGCATCCTCGTCCGGCACCTCGGCGAACAGTTCATCCCAGCGCGCCTGCAACGGCGTGTTTTTCAGCTTGCCGCTGTTCAGCGCCCACAGCAGCAGCACGACAAACAACAGGGGTAAGGTCAGCAACCACAACATGGAGAAGTCCGCTTCCGTAACTGGTTTAGGCGCGCCGGCGGCGCGCAGGGGCAGAATTGTACACCTTGCGGCAGCGCTGCCGCGTGCGCCGGTTCAGCGCCCGTTCACGATCGGCGACGACTGGTCGGAACGGGGAGATACGGCGTTGAAAACGGCTGCGACATGCGGGTTGATATCGGCTTAAACGCCGCTTCCTCTGCCGTTTTCGTCTTGTCTCGCGTGAGCGCGCGAGATCGTGAACCCGCTGCTCAGTGCGCCGGGCCGGGCGACTGCTTGCGCTGCTGGCGCAGGGTGTGCGCGCCGGTGAGCAGCACCGCCAGCCAGATCGGGCCGTAGGTCAGCAGCCGGTCGGCGGACAGCGGCTCGCCGAGGAAGGTGATCGCCAGCAGGAACAGCAGCGCCGGCTCGACATAGCCCAGCAGCCCCCACAGCCCCATCGGCAGTAGGTGGCTGGCGGTGATGTTGAGCAGCAGCGCCACCGAGCTGATCAGGCCGAGACCGGCCAGCAGCGGCCAGAACAGCGGCTGCGCCAGCACGCCCCAGCCGGCCTCGCCCTGCAGGTAGAGCAGCAGTAGCGCCACCGGGAAGATCAGCATCATCTCCAGCGCGAAGCCGGACACCGGCTCCATCTTGCTGATGCGGCGCAGCACGAAATACGGCGGGTAGCCGAGCACCACCAGCAGCGTCGGCCAGGCGATGGCGCGCGTCAGCCACAGTTCGTGCAGCACGCCCAGCAACGCCAGCGCCACCGCGATGCACTGCAGCCGGTACATGCGCTCGCCGTACAGCACGCGGCCGACCAGCACCATCACCAGCGGTGTCAGGAAGTAACCCATCGACACCGCCACCGTCTGGCCGTTCAGCGGCGCCCACAGGAATACCCACAGCTGTACCGCGTTCAGCGCCGCCATCAGCGGCACCAGCGCCCACAGCGCCGGCTCGCGCACGAAGCGGCGCAGCAGCTCGGCCAGCGCCTGGCGCTTGCGGGTCAGGTGCACGATCAGCAGCACGCCGGGCAGCGTCCAGATCATGCGCCAGGCGAAGATGGCCAGCCCGTCCAGCGGCCGCAGCAGGGTGGTATAGCCGGACAGCACCGTAAACAGCAGCGAGGCGGCGAGCGAGAACGCGATTCCGCGTCCGGACGGGGCAACAGGGTGCGACATGACAAAACCGTTCGATGGATGGGGGTAGCCCGCTATCCTGCCCGTGCCGCAGCGCAGCAGCAAGCGCCGCTTGCGCCCAGCAACGCCAGCGCGGCCTTCATGCACTCAGAATACGGCTTTGCCCGCCGCGGTCGGCGCGGCGGAATCAGCCGGCCGCCAGCGGGGCCGCCGGCTGTAGCAGCGCCCGCAGGCGCGGCAGCACGAAATCGAGGAACACCTGGTATTTGCGCGGCAGCGGCTGGCGGTAGGGAAAGATCAGGAACACCGGCCAGTGGTCGCAGTGCCACTGCGGCAGCACCCGCTGCAGGCGGCCGGCGGCGACGTCCTCCGCCACCAGGAAATCCGGCAGCGCGGTGATGCCCAGCCCCGCGCACGCCAGCTGGTGGTTGACGAGGTAGGTCTCGCTGTACAGCAGCGGCGGCGGCATCGCCACCGTCACCATCTCGCTGCCGCGGTACAGCCGCTGCTGTGCCTGCTGCTCGTCGCCCAGCAGGCGGTGGCCGGCCAGCTCGTCCGGGTGTTGCGGCCAACCTTGTGCCGCCAGATACGCCGGCGCCGCGTACAGCGCCTCCTCTACCCAGCCTACCGAGCGCGCCACCAGCGACTCGTCGTACACCTTGCGCGAACGCAGGCAGAAGTCCAGCACGTCGGCCAGCGGGTCCTGCACCCGGTTGTTGACCTCCAGCCGCAGCTGCAGGCCGGGGTGCTGCTGCGCCAGCGCCACCAGCAGCGGTGCCAGCAGCGTCGACATCGACGAGGTAGTGCTGATGCTGATCGGCCCTTCCACCTCGCAGCTGGCGGTGTCCACCGCCGGCTGCATCTGCAGCAGGCTGTGTCGCAGTGCCTGCGCGTGCGGCAGCAGCCGCTGGCCGGCCTCGGTCAGCGCCAGCCGCCGCGTGGTGCGCAACACCAGCACCGCACCCAGCTGCCGCTCCAGCGCCTTCAGCCGCAGGCTGACCATGCTCTTGGTGCAGCCCAGTGCCGTCGCGGCGGCGGTCAGGCTGCCGCAACGGGCAACCGCTTCAAAGGCCAGCACGTCGTCTGGCGGTGGCATTGTTTTCATTTTCTCGACAAACCATCAAGTAATTGGCCATTTTTCTGTCGGTCGATGTCTTCTATGCTGCAAACACGATCAACCACTCAACAGTGAGGATGCCATGAACACGCTGCGTCGCCTACTTGCCTACTGGAGCAACCACTGGTCGCTGCTGCCGGAATACACGCTGGACTGCCACCAAACCCAGCTGGAAGACCTGCGCCACGAGGCCGAGCGCTATAGCCGTGGTCGCTGGTTCTAACCGCCGGCTGCGGCCACCACGAAAAAAGCCTCCCTGACGGGAGGCTTTGTCCTTGCTGGTCGCGGCGTGCTCAGCCACTGTTGCGCAGGCCGGCGGAGATGCCGTTGATGGTGAGGTGGATCGCGTACAGCGCCTCGGCATCGTCCGGTGCCTCGCGCAGGCGGCGCAGCAGCTCGACCTGCAGCAGGTTGAGCGCGTCCAGGTATGGCAACCGCGTGTCCAGGCTACGCGCCAGCGTCGGGTTGGTTTCCAGCAGTTTCTGCTGCCCGGTGATGGCGAAGAACGCCGCCAGCGTCTTGTCGTGTTCCGCCTGCAGGCGGCCGAACAGGCGGTCGGTCAGCGCGGCATCGCCGACCAGCGCCGCGTAACGGCGCGCGATCTCCAGGTCGGCCTTGGCCAGCACCTGTTCCATATTGGACAGCATCACCTGGAAGAACGGCGACGCCTGGTGCAGCGCGCGCAGCTGGGCGAGACCGCTGTCCTCGCCGTGGGCGTCGAGGAAGGCGTGCACCGCGGAGCCGAAGCCGTACCAGCCCGGCAGCATCACCCGCGACTGCGACCACGAGAACACCCACGGGATGGCGCGCAGGTCCTTGATGCTGGTGAGGCTCTTGCGCGACGCCGGGCGGCTGCCGATGTTGAGCTTGGCGATGGCGCCGATCGGCGTCGCCTCCATGAAGTACTGCATGAAGCCGTCGGATTCCACCAGCGCGCGGTAGGTCTTGAAGGCGTGGCCGGACAGCTCCGCCAGCACGCTCTCGTCGGTGGCGCCGCTGTCGCTGTGCGCCAGCGTCGATTCCAGCGCCGCCGCCACCAGTGCCTCCAGATTGCGGGTGGCGTTGTCCGGATCGGCGAACTTGGAGGTGATGATCTCGCCCTGCTCGGTGATGCGGATGCGGCCAACCACGGTGCCGGCCGGCTGCGCCATGATCGCCTCGTAGGACGGGCCGCCGCCGCGACCGACCGAGCCGCCGCGGCCGTGGAACAGGCGCATCTTGATGCCGGCGGCGTCGAACACGCGCACCAGGCGCTGCTCGGACTGGTACAGCTCCCACTGACTGGTGACGTAGCCGCCGTCCTTGTTGCTGTCCGAGTAGCCGAGCATCACTTCCTGCACCCCGCCGCGGCTCTTCAAGAGCTGCTGGTACCACGGCAGCGCGAACAGCTGCTGCATGATGCCGGCCGCCGCGTCCAGATCGGCGATGGTTTCGAACAGCGGCACCAGGTTGAGACTGATGCTCGGCGCGCCGCCGTGCAGCCGCAGCAGGCCGCTTTCCTTGGCCAGCAGCGCCAGCGCCAGGATGTCGGACACCGTGGCGCAGTTGGAGATGATGCACTGGCTGATGGCATCGACGCCGAACTCGGCCTGCACCTTGGCCGCCTCGCGGAAGATGGCCAGCTCCTTCTCGCTGTCGGCGCTGTAGCTCAGGAACGGCGAGTACAGCAGCCGCGGCGTGGCCAGTTCGCGCAGCAGCACGCGCACCCGCGCCGCCTCGTCCAGCGCCTCGTAGTGTTCCAGGTTGGCGTGGGCGAACAGCTCGCTGACCACGCCGGCGTGTTTCTCGGCGTGCTGGCGCAGGTCCAGCGGCATCAGGAAGAAGCCGAACACGTCCACCGCGCGTTTCAGCTTGCCCAGGCGGCCGTCGAGCAGCAGCGCGCTGCCGTGGGCGACCAGCGAATCGCTGAGCGCCTGCAGGTCGGCCAGCAACTCGGCGGTGTCGGCGTAAGGCTCGCCGGCGGTCCAGCGACCGCGCAGCGGCAGCCCCAGCCGGGCCGCCAGCGCCGACAGCCGGCCCTCGATGGTGGCCAGCGCCAGCCGGTACGGCTCTTCGCGACGGCTGATGGCGGTATCGGGCGACACGGCGGCCAAGGCCTGCACCGCGGCCGACACCTGCACGTGGCGCGACGACAGCGACAGCTCGCGATACAGCCCCGCCAGTTCGTAGAAGTAGTGCTTGAACGCCACCTCCGCCTGCCGCGTCACCGCGTGGCGCAGCACCGCGGCGTCGACATTGGGATTGCCGTCGCGATCGCCGCCGATCCAGCTGCCGACGCGCAGGAAGGACGGCACCTTGGCGTCCTCGCCCCACAGTTCGCGCACCTGCTTGCCAAGGCGCTCGTACAGCGCCGGAATGGCCTGGAAGAAGGACAGCGGGTGGTAGGCGACGCCGTTCTCGATCTCGTCGGCGACGGTCATCTTGAAGGAGCGGATTTCGGTGGTCTGCCACAGCGAGTGGATCACGCGCTGCAGCTTGGCTTCCAGCTCCTGCTCTTCTTCCGGGGTGATCTCCGGCGACGACAGCTGCGCCAGGAACTTGCGCACCGCGCGGTGGCCGTCGAGCACGCTCTGGCGCTGCACCTCGGTCGGGTGCGCGGTCAGCACCGCGCTGACGCTGGCTTCCTGCAGCGCGCGGTTGAGCTTGCCGAAGTCGACGCCCGCGTCATGGATGTGGCTCAGCGCCCGTGCCAGGCTGCCCTGCTGCGGCGCGCTGCCGGCACGCTGGTGCGCGCGTCGGCGGCGGGCGTGGTGCAGGTCTTCCGCGATGTTGAACAGCTGTGAATACAGGCCACAGGCGCGCACCAGCGCGGTGGTCGCCGCCGGGCTCAGCCGGCCGACCAGCGCGTCGGCGCTGCGGTCGTGCTGTTGCGCGCCGCTGGGGATGGCGCGGATTTCCGTCACCACCTCCTCGCCGGCCTGCTCGCGCAGCAGGTTTTCCAGCAAACGATCGAGCCGCGCGATGTCGGCGCGCAGCGGTAAGTCCTTGTCCAGTTCCGTCATACTCTGCTTTCCCTAATTGTTATGGTGATGCGAATGCTGCGAAGATAGCGCGATGAACCCGGCGCTGATCCTGTTACCCGATTTCCTGCTCATCCTGTCCGGCTTTGCCCTGCGCCGCAGCGGCATGCTGTCGCCGGCATTCTGGGCCGAGGCGGAAAAATTCGTCTACTTCATCCTGTTCCCGGCACTGCTGTTCCGCGCGCTGGCACGGGCCGAGCTGGACTTTGCCGCCAGCCTGCCGATGCTGGCCAGCGGCCTGCTGTTCACCGGCGCCGGCTTCCTGCTCGGCAATGCCGCCAAGCCGCTGTTCCGCTTGCCGCAGGCCTCGTTCGCCGCCGGCAACCAGGGCGCCTACCGTTTCAATACCTACGTCGCCTTCGCGGTAATGGGCAGCCTCGCCGGCACCCCCGGCATCGCGGTGATCGCGCTGCTGTGCGGCGTGATGGTGCCGGTGGTCAACCTGATGGCGGTGTGGCAGCTGTCGCAAACCAGCCAGCAGGGCATGCTGTACGAGCTGGCGCGCAACCCGATCATCTGGGGCATAGTCAGCGGCCTTGCGGCCAACGTGTCCGGCCTGCCGGTGCCGCAGCCGCTGTTCGCCGCCATCGACCACCTCGCCGCCGCCGCGCTGCCGCTGGGGCTGATCACCGTCGGCGCCGGGCTGCGCTTTACCGCGCTGGCCAGCCACTACGCGCCGCTGCTGTACTGGAACGGCATCAAGCTGTTGCTGCTGCCGCTGATCGCCGTCGCCACGGTGCAGCTGTTCGGGCTCTCCGGCGTCTACCGCCAGGCGACGCTGGTGATGAGCATGCTGCCGACCGCCACCTCCGCCTACATCCTCGCGGTGCGCATGAAGGGCGACGGCGAGCTGGCCGCCGCAGTGGTGACCACCTCGACGCTGGCGGCGATGCTGAGCCTGCCGCTGATGCTGAGCCTGCTGCACTAGCACGCCTTGTCGCGTGCTGGACCACAGCCCGCGCGCCGACAATCCATCCTGCCGCAAAACGCCGTCGCCGTGTAGTTAAACTACAAGTACTGTTGCAGCTACACACACTGCCTTGCATCAAGGTTGGCCGCAACGCTCGTGCTAAAATGCGCGCCATCTTTCCATTTGCCAGTGCAGGATCGCCGTCCATGAACAAACTCGTCATCGCCAGCCGCGAAAGCAAACTTGCCATGTGGCAGGCCGAACACATCAAAGCCCGCCTCGAGGCGCTGTACCCGGCGCTGACGGTGGAGATCCTCGGCATGACCACCCAGGGCGACCAGATCCTCGACAAGACACTGTCCAAGATCGGCGGCAAGGGCCTGTTCGTGAAGGAACTGGAGCTGGCGCTGCAGGAGGGCCGCGCCGACATCGCCGTGCACTCCATCAAGGATGTACCGATGAACCTGCCCGAGGGCTTCGCGCTGGCCGCCATCTGCGAGCGCGAAGACCCGCGCGACGCCTTCGTGTCCAACAACTACGCCAGCCTGCACGAGCTGCCGGCAGGCGCCGTGGTCGGCACCTCCAGCCTGCGCCGCGAATCGCAGATCCGCGCCCGCTTCCCGCACCTGACCATCAAGCCGCTGCGCGGCAACGTGCAGACCCGGCTGCGCAAGCTGGACGACGGCGAATTCGACGCCATCATCCTCGCCGCCGCCGGCCTCAAGCGCCTGGAGCTGGCCGAGCGCATCCGCGCCGAGCTGGCGCCGTCGGAGAGCCTGCCGGCGGTCGGTCAGGGCGCGCTGGGCATCGAGATCCGCGCTGACCGCGCCGACCTCATCGACCTGCTGGCGCCGCTGAACCACGCCGACACCCACGCCTGCGTGACCGCCGAACGTTCGCTGTCGCGCGTGCTGGGCGGCAGCTGCCAGATCCCGATCGGCGGCTTCGCCACCATCACCGACGACGTGATCACCCTCGGCGGTTTCGTCGCTCATCCGGACGGTTCGGTTATGCTCACCGCCAGCGCCAGCGCGCCGCGCGACTACGCCGATGCGCTCGGCCGCGCGGTGGCCAAGAAGCTGCTGGAGCAGGACGCCGGCCCGCTGATCGAGGCCGTGATCGCCGAACAGGCCGCCAAGTAAGATGCCGGCCACGCCGCGGCCCACGCTGCTGCCCACCCTGTTACTGGTCCGGCCACAGGCACAGGCGGCACAGCAGGCGCAGCGGCTGCAGGCCGCCGGCATCACGGCGCAGCCGTTCTGCGTCGAGGACACCGTCGCCGATGACGCCGCGCTGGCGGCACTGCCCGCCGCCGCGATGCAGGCCGACTGGCTGGTCTTCGTCAGCCCGTCCTGCATCGACCTGGCGTGGCCGCACCTCGCCGACCTGCCGCTTGCGGCCAACCTTGCCTGCGTCGGCCGCGCCAGCGCCGACAAGCTGGCCGTGCTCAGCGGCCGCGCGGTACTGCACCCGCCACACGGCAACGACAGCGACGCCTTGCTGACGCTGCCGCCGCTGCAACAGTTGGCCGGACAAACGGTACTGATTGTGCGTGGCGACGGCGGCCGGCCACAACTTGGGGAAACCCTCGCCCATCGCGGCGCACGGGTGCACTACGCGGAGGTCTATCGCCGCGTGCCGGTACAAGCCGACTGGGCACTGTTCGACCGCCTCGCCGCCGCCGGCCCGTCGCCGGCGCTGCTGATCACCTCCAGCCACAGCGCGCAGCAACTGTTCCACCAGGCCGGCGCCACGCGCCGGCGTGCGCTGCTGGCCTGCCGTTTCATCGCGCTGCACCCGCGCATTGCCGCCACCCTGCAGCAGCTGGGCGTGGTGCAGCCGCTACTGGCCGCCGACGAGCACGCGCTGTGCGCGCTGCTGACCGGCCCGCGTTAACCGCCGGGCCGCGCCGCTGGCAGCACCGGGACGGCGCGGTTACAATGCCACGGTTCTGTTAAGATTTGTTTCGCCGCCGCCGCGCCGCGAGACAGCACGGCAGGGCGCAATGATCCCGGCGCAGATGCCGCCATATTCGAGCAAACACGGCCACGCCTTTTGGCTGGGCCACACTCCGGTTCTCCGTCATCCATGAGCGAAGCCACTCCAGTTGAAAACGGCAGCAGCAAGCCAAACAAACCACCCGTCAACCTTGCGCTGATCGTTGCTGTCGTCGCGCTGGGCCTCACCGGCTGGCAGTACCTGGATACCCGCCAGCAATTGAACAAGGCGCAGCAGGCGCTGGCCGAACGGCTGGCCGACGCCGGAGGCAGCACCAAGGCGCTGCAGAACCAGGCCGAACTGACCCAGGCCAGCACCCGCGAGCTGCAAGCCAAGCTGGCGCTGGTCGAGGCCCGCGTCAACGAGTCCGCCGGCCAGTACGCCACCCTCAGCAGCATGTACCAAGAGCTGACCAAGGACCGCAGCGACTGGCTGCTGTCCGAAGTGGAGCACACCCTCGGCGTCGCCAGCCAGCAGCTGCAGCTGGCCGGCAATGTCAGTGGCGCGGTGTCGGCACTGGAAGTGGTGCAGACACGGCTGTCGCACTTCGACAATCCCGGCCTGATCGGCGTCAAGCGCGCGGTGGCCAAGGATCTGGAAACGCTGAAGGCGCTGCCCTACCTCGACACCGTCGGCCTGACCGTCAAGCTGGACACCCTGATGCTGGGCGCCGAGACGCTGCCGCTGGTGATCGACCATCATCGCCTCGGCGGCAAGCCGGTGGCGCAGCTCAACGTGGCCGCCGATGCGCCGTGGTGGTCGCGCCTGGCCGGCGAGCTGACGCAGAGCCTGGGCGACCTGGTGCGCATCCGCCGAATGGACAAGCCGGAGGCGCTGCTGCTGTCGCCGGAGCAGGCGTTCTTCCTGCGTGAAAACCTGAAAATGCGCCTACTGGACGCGCGTCTGGCGCTGATCCAGCGCGATGGTGCCACCTATCAGGCCGATCTCGCCGCCGCCGGCCAGTACGCCGCGCGCTACTTCGACCGCGACGCGCCGACCACCCGCCAGTGGCAGGCGGTGCTGTCCGAGCTGGCCGCGGTACGCCTGAGCGTAACGCTACCGGACCTGTCTGCCAGCCTGAAAGCCGTGCGCGAAGCGCAGGGCAACAAAGAGGAATAAAGCGTGAGATTCGTATTCTGGGTCGTCGGGCTGTTTGCCCTCGCGGTGCTGATTGGCCTTGCCTCCACCATCAACACCGGCTACGCCATCCTGTTCGTGCCGCCGTACCGCATGGAGGTATCGTTCAACTTCCTGATCCTCGCCATCGTGCTGCTGATCCTGGTCGCCTACGGCGTGCTGCGCCTGCTCGGCATTGCGGCCAACCTGCCGCACGAGGTGCGCACCTACCAGCGCCAGCGCAAGCTGAAGGCGTCGCGCCACGCGCTGCGCGAGGCGGCGATCGCGATGTTCGAAGGCCGCTTCCAGCGCGCCGAACGCGAGGCACTAAAGTCGATCGACGACGAGTATTCCGATGAAAACCGCGGCCTGGCGCTGATGATCGCCGCGCGCAGCGCCGCCAGCGTGCAGGATCCGGAACGCCGCGACGGCTATCTGGCACGGCTGGAAGACATGCCGGAACGCATCCAGCTGGCACGCCACATGCTCGAAGCGCAGATCCGCCTCGACGGCAAGCAGCCGCTGGAGGCGCTGGCCGCCGTCGAGCGCGCGCGCGCCATCTCCAGCAATCTGACCTCGGCGCTGCGGCTGGAGCTGAAGATCCGCCTGATGCTGAAGCAGCCGGAACACGTGCTGACGCTAACCGAGAAACTGCTGAAGGCCGACGCGCTGGAAGCGGAGCAGGCGCGCCGCTACCGCCTCGCCGCCTACCGCCAGCAGCTGGCCAGCTTCAGCAGCGAACGCGAGATCCGCGACTGGCTGAAACGCATCCCCGGGGTCGAGCGGCAGAACCCGGCGCTGGTCGCCGACATCGCCAACCAGTTGATCAAGCTCGACGCCTACGACATGGCGGCGGAGCTGATCGCCGGCGCGCTGTCCGACGACGAACAGGCGACGCCGGAGCTGGCGCGCGAGCTGGGCCTGCTGGCCGGCCACATCGACAGCCCGCGCCGGCTGACGCTGCTGCGCGACGCGGAAAACTGGCTGAAATCGCGGCCGCGCGACCACCTGCTGCTGCTGTCGCTGGGCCGCCTGGCACACGCCGAACAGCTGTGGGGCAAGGCGCAGAACTATCTGGAAGCCAGCCTGTCTATTCAGCCTACCCTGTGTGCGCACGCCGAACTGGCCAAGCTGCTACTGGCGATCGACAAGCCGGAAAAGGCCGAACGCCACTATCAGGACGCACTGAAAATCGCGCTGGAGAACGGCTGCTGATGAAACCCCTGGTCCGTAGCGTACTTGTCCTCGCCTGCAGTCTGTGGCTGGGCAGCGCGCTGGCTGACGCGCTGCTGATCGATGTGCGCAGCCCGGAAGAATACGCGCAGCGTCACCTGCCGGGTGCCACGCTGCTGCCGCTCGACCGCATCGGCAGCGAGATCCAGCAGCTGGCGCCGGACAAGGACACCCCGATCCAGCTGTACTGCCGCACGGGCAATCGCTCCGCGATGGCGCAGCAGCTGTTGCAACAGCTCGGCTACCGCCAGGTCAGCAATCTGGGCGGCATTGACGCCGCTGCCACCACCCTGCAGCTGACGCCCCAGCCCTGAAGCCCGGCCCCTGAATTACCGGCTCTGAACGGCAATAAACACCGCGGCCAACCTTGCTCAAGGTTGGCCGCAGTGCTTTGTGAGGGTGCTTATTTGGCCACGGACCGCAGCCAGGCCGGGCGACACTAGCCCGGCGCCGGATAGCCGAGCAGCGCCAGTTCCGCCGCCGTCAGCAGCCGCCACTGCCCCTCCGCCAGCTCGCCGAGCGGCAACTCGCCCATCGCGATGCGGTGCAGCTGCTCGACACGGTTGCCGGCGGCGGCGACCATGCGCTTCACCTGGTGGTACTTGCCCTGGGTGATGCTCATGTTGAAACGGTGTTCGTCCAGCTGCTCCACCAGCGTGGCGGCCAGCGGCGCGCTCTCGTCGTGCAGCAGCACCCCGTCGCGCAGCTGCTGCAGCAGTTGCGGCGTGATGGCGTGGCGGGTGGTGACCTGGTAGCACTTGGGGATAACCTTGCGCGGCGAGCTCAGGCTGTGGACAAACTGGCCGTCGGTGGAAAACAGCAGCAGCCCGGTGGTATCGACATCCAGCCGGCCGACGGCGGAGATGCCGAGATTGGCGAACTGCCACGGCAGCAGGCGGTAGACGCTGAGGTGGTGCTGCGGCTGGTGCGAGGTCTCATAGCCGGCCGGCTTGTGCAGCATCAGGTAGCACGGCAACGCCAGTACCGGCCACGACTCGCCATCGACGCACAGCGTGCGGATCGCCGCCGGCTCCACCGCCATGCGCCAGTCGGACGCGGGCACACCGTCCAGCTCGACCAGACCGTAGTCCACCAGCTCGCGGCAGGCCTTGCGCCCGC
Source organism: Vogesella indigofera (assembly GCF_028548395.1). Taxonomy (NCBI): domain Bacteria; kingdom Pseudomonadati; phylum Pseudomonadota; class Betaproteobacteria; order Neisseriales; family Chromobacteriaceae; genus Vogesella; species Vogesella indigofera. The sequence continues at coordinate 769,621 of NZ_JAQQLA010000004.1, forward strand.
CAAAGCCCTGTTGTTGCAAGAATCGATACAGTTCCATAGCGCGCATTCTAGCATGCCGCCCCATTCCGGCCCGCCAGCCAGTGGCCCCGCCATGACGGATAAGTCCATCTTTCTGAACAGATAATTCTTTAAAATCAACGCGGCAGCTTACAGATACTGATTAAAAGCGTGGTACAATTACCGATTGCTTTTTTAAAAAATAACCGATCAGGATATTTGCCGCATGGCACCGCTGGACACCCCGACCCTCCTCACCGCCATTGCCCTGGTTTACGGCATTGGCGGGGTGATGGTGTACGCGGGGCGTGACCGGCTCACCGGCCGCGGCATCGAGGCGTTCTGGCTCGGCGGCTCGCTGCTGATGGCGGCGCTGATGCTGTACTTCGCCTTCCCGCCCGCCATCCTGCCGGCCGGCGGCATCACCGCCTGGCTGCTGCCCAGCGCGCTACTCACCGGTCTGAAGAACGAGCTGCTCGGTCAGGCGGTGGCACGGCTGACCGAAAGCCGCCGCCGGTGGTGGCACGGCGCAGCGGCCTCGGCGGCGCAGACCGCGCTGCTGCTCGGCGGCGTTTTCCTGCTGCCGCAGGCCGCGCCGCGCCAGGCGCTGTTCCTGCTGGTCAGCAGCTGGTTCTTCGCCGGCATCGCCCACCAGCTGCTGCACAAGCGTCGCAAGCGCGGCCCGGCGGCGCTGGTACTGGGCAGTGCCAGCGCGCTGTTCTGCCTCTACCTGCTGGCCTATGCCACCAGCGCCGGCCAGCCGGACGTGCCGCCACTGTTCAGCCGCCCGGCGCTGCTGGTGCTGACCCTGCTCAGCGCGGTGATGCTGCAGCTTGGTTTCATCCAGGTGCAGCGCGAGCTGCAATACCGCCAGCTGAGCAAGCTGGCTGCGCTCGACCCGCTGACCGGCATTTTCAACCGCCGCACCTTCTTCGATCTGGCGCTGCGCCAGTACGCACTGCACGGCCGCCAGCAGCGCTCGCTGGCGCTGCTGATGATCGACCTCGATCACTTCAAGAACATCAACGACACCTACGGCCACCGCAAGGGCGACCAGGCGCTGCGCGCGGTGGCCGACCACATCGCCGACGAGGTACGCCAGGGCGACATCTTCGCCCGCATCGGCGGCGAGGAATTCTGCCTGCTGCTGCCGGACACCGACGCCGCCGGCGCGCGCCAGGTTGCCGACAAGCTGTGCCGCGCGCTGAACGACATCCTGCTCAACCCCACCGACCCGGCGACGCAGCTGACCGCCAGCATCGGCGTCGCCAGCTGCACGCCGCAGCCCGGCGCTAGCTGGAACCAGCTGTTCGACAGCGCCGACCGCCGCCTGTATCTGGCCAAGTCCGGCGGCCGCAACCGCGTGGTCGACAGCGACAGCTCCGCCTCAGGCTAAAGACGGCAACACATCCCATGCGGCCTGCTGTACTCCGATGCCGCTGGCCACTGACGGCAACCACAGACGGCAACCACACCTTCCGGCACGATCAGCCCGCATAGCCGCGCCAGACCGCATGTCGCACCCCGCGCCGCCACCTAGAACGACGGCGCCGGTAACACCCCGCGCCCTGCCCGACAGCGCCCTCCCTTACGCCATCGCAGCGGACGGCGCTCACGCCGCACCGGCGGCGATCTCACCCTAGGTAAGACGCAAGGTTTCCATAGCCGGCTGCGGTCAACCTTTGCCACGGCTTAGGTACCAGCACGCATTGCCGCAACGCCAGCACCAGCCAATTGCGCCGCGCACCACCGACTCCCGGGCATTGGCGGCCGCGTCACCGCACTACCCGGCCAATACCCAGCCCACAACCTCAGCCCAGCGCTGCGGCACAGCTCGCCAGCTCACAGCCTTAGCTGTCCACTACCACGCCGCCGACACAGATCCCTACGCTGCGGCGCCCCCCCCTGCGCCTACGTCCAGCCAGCCACCGCCACCAAGCCCGTACGGCAGCACCACGCTAATGCAATTTGCAACGTACTTAAATCATGTATTTCATAATTTTTATTACAAAATGGACAGACCGCGACTGTCGGACGGCGGAGGTCCTCCGGAAATGGCATTCCAAAACAATCTGTTCCGCACCCCGATTGCACATTCACAAAGCGGCCGCCATCCAGCACAATGTTTCGATCGGAACAAGGAGACACCATGAGTCACGTGCAGCTGGACATCGCCACCCTCGACGACTTGCCGCAGATCGTCGCCATCTACAACAGCACCATCGCCGGGCGCATGGTGACCGCCGATCTGGAACCGGTCAGCGTCGATAGCCGCTTGCCGTGGTTCCATGCCCACAACGCCGAACGCCGCCCGCTGTGGGTGGTGCGCGAACAGGGCGCCGTCATCGCCTGGATCAGCCTGTCCGATTTCTACGGCCGCCCCGCCTACAACGGCACCGCCGAGGTCAGCATCTACCTGGCGGAAAGCTGTCGCGGGCGCGGCATGGGCAGCCGCTTGCTGCAGCAGGTACTGGACATCGCGCCACAGTACGGCGTGGAAAACCTGCTCGGCTTCGTGTTCGGCCACAACCTGCCCAGCCTCGCGCTGTTCCAGCGCCACGGCTTTGCACAGTGGGCGCACTTCCCGCGCGTGGCGGTACTGGACGGCGTGCACCGCGACCTGATCATTTTCGGCAAGGCGCTGACCGGCGCCGGTCACGCAGCACCCGCAAGTCTCTGATAATGCAGTCGTTATAGCAGGAGCCAATGATGCTGACCCCCGACCAGATTTTTGCCTTTCTCGCCGCCGCCATGCTGATCACGCTGTCGCCGGGGCCGGACAACCTGATGGTGCTGAGCCTCGGCATCGCGCGCGGGCGGCGTCACGGCATGGTGTTCGGGCTGGGCTGCGCGCTGGGCTGCCTCAGCCACACCTTGCTGGCCGCGGCCGGCATCAGTGCGCTGCTGGCGGCGTCGGCCACCGCTTTCCTGGCGCTGAAGCTCGCCGGCGGGCTGTATCTGGTGTGGCTGGGGGTGCAGGCGCTGCGCAGTCACGGCCGGCAGTGGCAGGGCGGCGGCCAGAGCCAGCAGGACGGGCTGGCGGCGCTGTTCGGCAAGGGACTGCTGGCCAATGCCATCAACCCCAAGGTGGTGCTGTTCTTTCTCGCCTTCCTGCCGCAGTTCATCGTCGCCGACGGTGGCGCCATCGCCTGGCAGACGCTGCAGCTGGGGGTGCTGTTCACGCTACAGGCGGCGCTGCTGTTCGGCCTGCTCGGCTATTTTTCCGGCTACGCCGGGCAATGGCTGATGACCACGCCGCGCCGCAGCATGTGGCTGGACCGCATCGCCGGCGCCGTATTCGTCGCGCTCGGGCTGCGCCTGATCTTCAGCCGCTGAGCGCAAAAACAATGCGGCCAACCTTGCCCAAGGTTGGCTGCATTGTCTTTTCCGTGTCGTCAGGCGCGGCGCAAGGGCCGTTCACCGTCCGCGACAATCAGGCAAGAACGCCGATGAAAACCGGCGTTAACCCAAGAAAGTCGCCCGTTCACGGCGTTGCCCACGCCACTGCGCCAATACGCGGCAGGCGGCAGCCCGCTGGCTAGTCGTGATCGGATGGTGCCGCGTCGGTGGCGTGGCGCTGGCTACGGAACCACTGCGCGGCACTGCCCGTCCACGCCAGGTACAGCGCCAGCGCGTCCAGCAGCAACACCAGCGCGTCGGCGCCGTGCTGCCACCACGGCAGCGCCGTCGCCAGCTGGCTCAGCCACGCGAACAGCGACAGCAGCAGCCAGCCGCTGAGCGCCAGTCGCGCCCACGGCCGGCCGCGCGCCAGCTCCCACACTACCCACGCCGACAGGCCGTAGGCCAGCACCACGAAGGCCAGCAGCCGCGCCAGCTCCACCAGCGGCAAGGCGCTGCCCAGCCATAGCCGCTCGCCCAGCTGCGTCACCGCCCCCAGCAGCAGCGACAGCCACAATAACTGCGCGCTGCGGCGCAGGCGCAGCGGTATTTCGGCAAACCCGAACCGGTATTCCATGACATAGACTCACTCAGACCTGAAGCGCGCATTACAACGCGTTGCGCACGCCGCTGCAAATCGTCATGCGGCGGCGCAAAACTTCATGCGAGAATCCCTTATCGCGACTTCGTCACCCAGCGTATGCCCAGCCTCCCGCGCTTTTCCCTGTCCAGCCTCACCGCCAAGACGCTACTGCTCAGTGCCGCACTGTGCCTGCTGCTGCTCGGCCTCGGCGCGCTGGAGCTGGCCTCCTCCTACCGCAGCGCGCTGAAGCAAGGCTTCAACCAGGCCCGCGTCACCAACCTGCTGCTGTCGGAGTGGATACAGCGCGAATTCCGCGAAATCGACCTGATCCAGAGCGCGCTGGCCAAGCAGCTCGGCGCCGCCGACTTTGCCGCCACCAGCGACAGCCCGGCGCGCAGCGCGCTGGAGACGCGGCTGGTGCGCGCCATGCACGGCATGCCGCAAGCCTACGACCTGATCCTGGTCGACCGCGACTGCAAGCTGGTGCTGTCGTTCAAGGTGTCGCCCGGCTTTGACGCCAGCGAGCGCAGCTACTGCAAGGCGATGCTGGCCAACAACCGCGACGACCGCTTCGTCAGCGAACGCTTCCACACCGTCGGCGGCGACGACGTGGTGCTGGCCACGCAGCGGGTGCGCGGCGACGACGGCAAGGTGATCGGCCTGATCGGCAGCGCGGTGCGCGTCGAGCACTTCCAGACCCAGATCAACCGCGCCATGATCGGCAACCGCTACGACGTGCTGATCTTTGCCGACAAGCAGCGCCAGCTGCTGGCACGCCAGCCGATGCTGCCGAAACTGCCGACGCAGCCGGTGCCGGACCCGGAAGCCGAGGCGATGATCCGCAACAATCTGAGCGAGGCACAGTACGAGGTGACCTCGATCTTCGACGGCCGCCGCCGCCTGCACGCCACGCGCCAGATCGAGCACCTGCCGGTGATCGTGTCGGTCGGCATCGACAAGGAAACTCTGCTGGAGCCGTGGTGGAGCAAACTGGTGCTGTTCCTCACCAGCTGGCTGGTGATGGTGCTGCTGATCGTGTACGCCACCCGCCGCTACCTGCACAACGTGGCGCTGAGCGAGGCGCTGTCGATCCGCAGCGCGGCGATCGACTACGCCGCCGAGGCCATCGCCATCGCCGACGGCAACGGCGTGGTGCAGTACATCAACCCGGCATTCAGCAGCATGTCCGGCTACCGCCTCGACGAGGTGCGCGGCCAACGCCAGCTGGCTCAGTTGCTGCTGGAACAGCAGCCGGAGCTGCAGGAGCAGCTGGCGCAGGCGATCCACGACGGCAAGAACTGGCGCGGCGAGCTGACCAGCACCCACCGCGACGGCCACACCTGCGTCGAGACGGTGTCGGTGGCGCCGGTGCGCGACCAGTACAACGAGCTGCTCCACATCGTCGCCATCAAGTACGACATCAGCGCCGCCAAGAAACTGCAGGCCGACCTGGAACGCCTCGCCAATACCGACGAGCTGACCGGGCTGTACAACCGCCGCCAGTTCCTGCAGCGGGCGCAGGAGGAAATCGCGCGCGGCCAGCGCTGGCAACGGCCGCTGTCGCTGGCGATGCTGGACCTCGACTTCTTCAAGCGCCTCAACGACCGCTTCGGCCACGGCTTCGGCGACGAGGTGCTACGCCGCTTCGCCTCCTGCATCCAGTTCAACGTGCGGCTGGAGGATGTCTGCGGCCGTCTCGGCGGCGAGGAGTTCGCCATCCTGCTGCCGGACACCGACCGCTACAACGCCAGCCTGATCATGGAACGGGTGCGCGAGGCGGTGGAGCAGATCAGCCTCGACAACCCGCTGGGCGGCGAGGCGGTGCGCTTCACCGTCAGCATCGGCATCAGCGAGCTGTACCCGGGCGAGGAAACGCCGACGCCGCTGATCGCGCGCGCCGACGCCGCGCTGTACCTCGCCAAACAGGAAGGCCGCAACTGCGTGCGCACCGGCTGAGAGCCTGTTCACGTTCCGGGACCTGCGGCCAACCCTGGCCGCTGCGTTCCGTCTGATCCACGTCAAACCCGCTTGCCGCCGGCGCGGCTGTGTCCTGCCGATCGCGCCGCTCTGTGCCTGTTGCCGCCACGGAACGCCGCCTAAGCTCGGGCATCGTTTCTCTTTGGGTCCGCATCATGGCAACGCCCCTGCACTTCGTCTCCAGCAAAGTCTACCCGCGCCTCACCGGCGGCCGTTTCAACAGCCTGCGCGTCGCCTTCGTCGTCATCACCCAACTGCTCTACTTCGGCCTGCCGTGGCTGAACTGGGGCGGGCAACAGGCGACGCGCTTCGATTTCGACAGCATGCGGCTGTACCTGTTCGGCCTGACGCTGCTGCCGCAGGACTTCATCTACCTGGCGGCGGCGCTGATCGTGGCGGCGCTGGGGCTGTTCCTGTGGACGATGCTGGCCGGGCGGCTGTGGTGCGGCTTTTCCTGTCCGCAGACGGTGTACACCGAGATCATGATCTGGATCGAGCGCTGGGTGGAAGGCCCGCCCAACCAGCGCCGCAAGCGCGACGCCGCACCGTGGGGCGCGGAGAAAGTGCTGCGCAAGGGCACCACGCAGCTGCTGATGGCCGCGTTCTCGCTGTGGACCGGCCTGACCCTGGTCGGCTATTTCACGCCGATGCGCGAGCTGGCGGCCAACCTCGGCGCCGGCCACATCGGGGTGTGGGAGGCGCTGTTTGCGCTCAGCTACGGTGGCTTCACCTGGCTGCTGGCCGGCGTGCTGCGCGAGCAGGTGTGCAAGCACATGTGCCCGTACGCCCGCTTCCAGGGCGCGATGTTCGACCGCGACACGCTGCTGGTGGCCTACGACGACAAGCGCGGCGAACCGCGCGGCGCGCGGCGCAAGCAGCACGCCATCATCCCGATTGCGGCCAATGTTGGCCGCGACGACAAGCCGCAGGGCGCCTGCGTCGATTGCGGGCTGTGCGTGCAGGTGTGCCCGACCGGCATCGACATCCGCGACGGACTGCAGTACGAGTGCATCGGCTGTGCCGCCTGCATCGACGTCTGCGACGAGGTGATGGACAAGACCGGCCAGGCGCGCGGCCTGATCCGCTTCAGCACCCAGCACGCGATGGAACAGCAGCAGCCGCTGCCGTTGCTGCGGCAGCGGCCGCGCGCGCTGGTCTACAGCGGCCTGCTGCTGGCCATCGTCGCGCTGTCGGCCACCGGCCTCGCGCTGCGGGTGCCGTTCAAGGTCGACATCCTGCGCGACCGCGCGGTGATGCAGCGCGAGAGCAACGACGGTTACATCGAGAACGTCTACAACGTGCGCATCATGAACACCGAGCGCGACAGCCGCCGCTACCAGCTGCAGGTGGAAAGCACCGGCCTGGTGCGGGTGGAGGCACCGCCGCTGCAGGTGGCCGGCGACAGCGTCACCAGCTTCAACGTCGCGCTGGTCGCCGATCCGGCGCTGCTGCCCAGCGGCAGCCACACCGTCAGCGTGCGCATCGTCAACCTCAACGACCCGAGTCAGGTGCTGCACGAGGAAGCACGACTGCTGATGCCGTAAGCGCCGGTTCACGATCTCGCGCGCTCAAACGAGACAAGGCGAAATCGGCTGGGGAAGCGGCGTTCAGGCAGACACCAACCAGCGTGCCGCAGCCGTCTGCAACGCCGTATCGCCCCGTTCAGATCAGTTGCGAACCGGTACTAAGGACGACAAGGTTGGCCGTAACGCTCAGCCCTGGCGCAGCGCGCGCGCCAGCCAGTCCAGCGCCGCCTGCTGCCGCAGCGGATCGAAATAGCTGGCGTTCAGCCGCAGCGCGCGGCGGCCGGCCTCGCCCGGCAGGCACAGGGTGCCGGGCGCCAGCACGATGCCCGCGCGCTCGGCCTCGGCCGCCAGCTGCACGCTGTCGCACGGCAGCCGTTCCAGCCACACGAAATAGCCACCCTCCGCCGCGCGCAGCACCACGCCGTCCGGCAGGCGCGGCTGCAACGCCGCCTCCAGTGCACGCACCTTTTGCGCCAGCTGGCCACGCAGGCGCGCCAGCAGCGGCAGGTGGCGGCCGCCGGCCAGCAGCTCCGCCAGCGCCAGCTGGTTGGGCAGCGGCGACGCCAGCGTGTGCGCCAGTTTCAGCCGCCGCACGATGTCGGCGTAGCGGCCCGGCGCCAGCCAGCCGACGCGGTAGCCCGGCGCCAGCGACTTGGAAAAGGTGCTGCACAACAGCACGCGGCCGTCGTGGTCGAGCGCCTTCAGCGGCTGCGGCACCGCGTCGGCAAAACCGAGATGGCGATAGGCGTCGTCCTCGATCAGCGGCACATCGAACTGCTGCGCCAGCGCCAGCAGCGCCTGCTGGTTGGCCGCCGACAGCGAGCGGCCGTGCGGGTGACAGAACGCGCTCATCAGCGCGATGGCGTGCACCTCGCCGGCGGCCAGCGCCCGTGCCAGCGCCGCCAGCGGCAGGCGGTCGTCGGCATCCGCCACCAGCGGCAACACGCGCACGCCGTGCTCGCCCAGCCAGCCGAGCAGGCCGGGAAACGCCGGCAGCAGCACCGCGACGCAGGGGTCGGCGATGCCGTGGGTGACCGCGGCGATGGCCAGCGACAGCGCCTCCATGCCGCCGCAGGTCACCAGCACGTCGTCGGCCTGCAGCCGCCAGCCCTCTGCGTGCGCCTGCTGCGCGATCTGGCGACGCAGCGCGGGCAGCCCGGCCAGCGCCGGCTCCGCCAGCGCCTGGTCGTAGCGGCGCATGGCACCGATGAAGGCGTGCGTCAGCGGCCGGGTGTCGTACAGCGCGGTGTCGATGAAGGGCGCGCCCAGCGGCGCGGCCAACCTGTCGGCGCCGTGCAGCGCGCCGGCGGCGACCACGTAGCCGCTGCGGGCGTGCGCCTCGACGTAGCCCAGCCGCTCCAGCTCGTAGTAGGCGCGGCGCGCGGTATTGAGGCTGACCGCGTGCTGCGCCACCAGCTGGCGCAGCGAGGGCAGCGCATCGCCGGCCTGGTAGCTGCCGTGTTCGATGCTGTCGATGACGTGCTGGACGATGGTGCCGTATTTGCTCAAGAGGTGTGCTCGTTTGCCGGGGCGGAGCCGCCATTATGACGCTTTGCCGCCGTCGCGGGCAGCGCCGGCACCACGCCGCCGCGCTGGCGGAACACGCGCGGGGTGACGCCGGTGAGGCGGCGGAAGAAGCGGATGAAGTAGGCCGGCTCGGCAAAGCCGAGTACGTCGGCGATCTGGCTCACCGTCAGCACGGTATAGATCAGGTTGCGCTTCGCCTCCAGCAACTGGCGCTGGTGCACGATCTGCAGCGCGCTGTGCCCGCTCAGGCGGCGGCAGACGCTGTTGAGATGGGCGCTGGTGACGCCCAGCTGCCGCGCGTAGCGGCTGACCGGCCAGTGCGCGGCGTAGTGCTGTTCCACCAGCGCCGAGAATTTCACCAGCTGCGGCTGGCCGCGGTCGGGGCGGTCCTCGCTGCTGGCCGCCTGCGGCAGCTGCCGGCTGAGCAGCACCACCAGTGCGCACATCAGCGAGCGCAGCAGCACGTCGCGGCCGGCGGCGGGGGTCGCGTATTCGCGGGCGATGGCGAGGAACAGCGCGTCCAGCTCGGCGTCGGCGGCGTAGCAGCCCGGCTGCTGCAGCAGGGGCGGGCAGTTGGCCAGGCACTCCTGCAGCCACGCCACCAGCGGCGCCGCCAGGGTGATGATGTAGCCGTCGATGCTGTCGTGAAACTGGAAGCCGTGCACGCACATCGCCGGCACCACCTGGATCACCGGCACCGCCACCGGCGTGCAGTGCTCCTCGATGAACAGCGTCGCCGGGCCGCGCCGCACGTACAGCAGCTGGTACAGGTCGGCGTGGCGGTGCTGGTCGATCTCCCAGCCGTGGCGCTGGCTGCGGCTGGAGATGCTTTCACAGTGCAGCAGGTCCGGCGTCGGCCACGCCGCGCCCTCGCCATACAGCTTGAATACCGGAATGTCCCTGCTGTGCTGCAACATCATATTCCCCGTGCGCTTCTGCGAAAAGTCCTGTTTTTTTACCTGAAATTGCCTGTTATGTCGCCCGCTGCTGACCAAAAATACCGTCACACCAGCCCGAGTGCTGGGCTATACACAGCAAAAAGCAACACAAGAGGAACGCGATCATGAAAACACAAGTCGCCATCATCGGCGCCGGCCCGTCCGGCCTGCTGCTGGGCCAATTGCTGCACAAGGCCGGCATCGACAACATCATTCTGGAACGCCAGACCCCGGATTACGTGCTGGGCCGCATCCGCGCCGGCGTGCTGGAACAGGGCATGGTCAACATGATGCGCGAGGCCGGCGTAGCCGAGCGCATGGACCGCGAAGGCCTGGTGCACGACGGCATCGAGTTGATCTACAACGGCAAGCGCGACCGCATCAACCTGAAGGAACTGACCGGCGGCGACACCGTGGTGGTGTACGGCCAGACCGAAGTCACCCGCGACCTGATGGAAGCACGCGCCGCCTGTGGTGCCACCACCATCTACGAAGCGGCCAACGTGCAGCCGCACGAGCTGAAGGGCGAAAAGCCGTACATCACCTTCGAGAAAAACGGCGAAACCGTGCGCCTGGACTGCGACTACATCGCCGGCTGCGACGGCTTCCACGGCGTGTCGCGCAAGAGCATTCCGGAAGACGTACTCAGCCACTTCGAGCGCGTGTACCCGTTCGGCTGGCTGGGCCTGCTGTCCGACACCCCGCCGGTGAACGAGGAGCTGATCTACGCCCAGCACGAGCGCGGTTTCGTGCTGTGCAGCCAGCGCTCGGAAACCCGCAGCCGCTACTACCTGCAGGTGCCGCTGACGGACAAGGTGGAAGACTGGTCCGACGAGCGCTTCTGGGACGAGCTGAAAACCCGCCTGCCGCAGGACGTGGCCGACAAGCTGGTGACCGGCCCGTCGCTGGAAAAGAGCATCGCCCCGCTGCGCAGCTACGTGGTGGAGCCGATGCAGTACGGCAAACTGTTCCTGGTCGGCGACGCCGCCCACATCGTGCCGCCGACCGGCGCCAAGGGCCTGAACCTGGCCGCCTCCGACGTGTGCTACCTGTACCGCATCCTGGTGAAGGTGTACCAGGAAGGCCGTACCGACCTGCTGGAAAAATACTCGGAGCTGGCACTGCGCCGCATCTGGAAGGCCGAGCGCTTCTCCTGGTTCATGACCAACCTGCTGCACGACTTCCCAGATGCCGACGCCTTCGACAAGCGCATGCAGCGCACCGACTACGACTACTACACCAGCTCACCGGCCGGGCTGAAGACCATCGCCGAAAACTACGTCGGCCAGCCGTTCGACGAAGTGGACTGAGCCACCGCTTACATCCCCTCTGATGATGATTGCCAGCCCCGGCCCTGCCGGTGCTGGCTTTTTTTGCGCCGCGCTCCCTGATCCGGCGTGGCGCCGCCCTGGCGGGCCTGTTGCCCCGTCTGTGGCAACGCGCCTTGGTGCAGCTACGCGGCGAGGCCTTGTCCGCCGCACTGGACTGGCTCCGTGGCAGCGGCAGAAAGTGGCACTGGGCAAGGGGCCAGCCGGGCGGCAACATCAGGGCCAATCCCAAGCCCGGAGCCTGCCATGCCCCTGTACCAGCCCCCGTCCTTTGCCGCTGCGGCCAACGTTGGCCGCAATCTCGCCGCCGAGTTTCCGTTTGCCACACTGCTGACCCAGCAGCAGGACACGCCGTGGCTCAGCCACCTGCTGTTGCTGCCCGATCCGCACGACGCGGACTGCCTGCTCGGCCACCTCGCCGCCGCCAACGGCCACAGCGCCGCGCTGCTGAACGCGCCCAGCGTCGCCATCTTTCACGGCGAGCACGGCTATGTGTCGCCGCGCTGGTATGTCAGCACCGGCATGGTGCCGACCTGGAACTACCGCGTGGCGCACGCCCACGGCCAGGCCGAGGCGGTCAGCGGCGACGAGCTGACGGCGCTGCTGACGCAACTGGCCGCCCGTTTCGAAGGTGCCGACGGCTGGACGCCGGCGGCGCTACCGGCCGCGGCGCTGGCGGCGATGCAGCGCGCCATCGTCGGCTTCCGGCTGCGGGTCACGCGCTGGGAGGTGAAGGAAAAGCTGAGCCAGAACCGCAAGCCGGAAGACGTGGCCGCGGTGATCGCCGCGCTGCAGGCAGGCGACGGCGAACAGCGGCAGCTGGCAGCGCGCATGGCAGAGCGCCAATAAGCCCCGCTAGCAAAACCTCGCCGCGCAGCTGAACCAAGGCACCGACGCAGACAGTAGCCGTCGTACGGCAAGGAGGCGCAAAGCAGGATCAGGGTTTGGGTGAGTGGCGCCCGGTCAGCCGACGCCGAGGCGGGCGTACACCTGCTGCCGCGTCTGCGCGATCAACCGCGCCAGCTCGCCGCTGTCGCGCATCTTGCGCAGTTCGCGGTTGAAGCGGGCGATCAGCTCCGCCGCCTGCGGATGCTTGCGCGACACCGCCACGCACAGCGGTGTGGTCCAGTACTCGCGCGCCTGCGGCACCAGCTGCCGCGCCTGCTGCTGTCGCAGCGTGCTGCGTGCCAGCAGCTGCCCGGCCTCCCACTCCATCGGGAACAGGTCGATGCGGCCGGCCAGCAACTTGCGCAGGTTGCTGCCGTCGTCGCTGGCGATGTCGACCTTGAGCACGCCCTGCTGCTGCAGGCTGCTGAAGGCATCGGAATAGAAATTGCCGGCGGTGATGCCGAAACGGTAGGGCGCGAGATCGGCCAGCGTCTGCCACGGGTAGCTTTCGCCGGCGCGCTGGAACAGCACCATGCGGAACGGCATCACCGGCTCGGAAAACAGCAGGTCGCGCAGCCGCTCCTCGTTCGGCGTCCAGCCGAGGCTGCCGTCGACATCGCCGTTGCGCGCCAGCTGGATGGCGCGATGGTTGGGATACCAGTCGTAGCGGACGCTGACATTGCCGCGGCGGAACACCTCGCTCACCACCGCCGACAGGATGCCGCCGCGCGGCAGCTGCTCGCCCATGAACGGCGGGTAGGCCTGGTTGGAAAAGCGCACCTGCAGTGGCGCCTCGCCGGCCAGCAACGGCAGCGGACACGCCAGCAGCAGCAAGAGCATGAAATTGCGGAACAACGTCATATTCACCCCGGTCTGCGCCATTTTGCGTTGCACAGCAGCCTATCGTAAGCAGAAGCTGTCGCCAAGCGGCAATAATACCCGCCGCCACGGGCGCAGGCGGGGCAAAAGCGGTACACTGCCGGCCTTGACCGCAACCTTCCCCAGCGAAAGCCCGCCATGGCACTGAAAGCTACCATCTACAAAGCCGACCTCACCATTTCCGACATGGATCGCGGCTATTACGACAGCCATAGCCTGACCATCGCGCAGCACCCGTCGGAAACCATCGAGCGCATGATGCTGCGCATCGCGGTGTTCGCGCTGCACGCCGGCGAATACATGGCCTTCACCCGCGGCATCAGCGACGACGACGAGCCGGACCTGTGGCACAAGAATTTCAGCGACGAGATCGAAGAGTGGATCGAGCTGGGCGAGCCGGACGAGAAGCGGCTGCGCAAGGCCTGCGGCCGTGCCGCCAAGGTGTGGCTGTACACCTACGGTGGCCGCGCCGCCGACATCTGGTGGCAGGGCATGGAAGGCAAGGTTGGCCGCTTCGACCACCTCAACATCTTCAGCATCACGCCGGAAACGCTGGCCGAGCTGGCCACGCTGTGCGAGCGCAGCATGCAGCTGAATGCCACCATCCAGGACGGCACGCTGTGGCTGTCGTCGGAAAAAGGCAGCGTCGCGGTGACGCCGCAGCGGCTGTACGGCAGCGGGGAACGCTGAGCGGCACTCAGCCGGCCTGGTGCGTCGCCATCAGCCGCACGAAGCCGCGCCGCGCCAGCGCCACGCCGTCGGCGCTGTCCAGCAGCTGCCGGTCGTGGTGCGCGCTCTGCACCAGCCCGAACAGCATGAAGGCCAGCAGCGCCACGTCGCAATCCGCCGCCAGCTCGCCGGCGTCACAGGCCTGCTGCAGCAGCCGCTGCAGCGTGTCGCGCTGCCAGCGCTGGCCGGCGACCAGCGCCTCGCGCACCGCGCCGGGCTGGTCGTCGAATTCATAGGCCGCCGCCAGCAGCGGACAACCGCCCGGGTAGCGGCCCTGCTCCATGCGTGCAAGCCAGCCGTCGAACAGCGCCGTCAGCCGCGCCATGCCGCGCGGCAGCGCCAGCGCCGGCTGCACCGTCTCGGCGACGAACTGCGCCTGTGCCGCCTGCACCACCGCCAGCTGCAGCGCCTCCTTGCTGCCGAAGTGGGCGAACAGCCCGCTTTTCGACAGGCCGCTGGCCGCCGCCAGGCTGCCGATGGTCAGCCCGCTGACGCCGACCTGGCTGGCCAGCGCCAGTGCCTGTTGCAGAATTGCCTCTCTCGTTGCCGCCTTTTTCGTCATCGCTGCTTGCCTTGCCGCTGTCTTCGTGCAAAATAGCACGATCGTTCTATTTTAGGAATCACACTCATGACCGCATTCAGCAAAGTCGTCGAGGTCCGCTGGGCCGATATCGACGCCAACCAGCACATGCGCCACAGCGCCTACGCCGACCTGTGCACCCACACCCGGTTGGAGTGGCTGCAGGCGGCCGGCTTCGGCGCCGACGAATTCAAACGCCAGGGCTTCGGCCCGGTACTGTTCCGCGAAAGCACCGATTATCGCCGCGAGGTGAACCTGGGGGAACGCCTTAGCATCAATGTGCTGATCGCCGCCGCCAGCCCGGACAACAGCCGCTGGCACATTCGCCAGGAAATGCGCAAGGCGGACGGCACCCTGGCCGCGGTGTACGAGGTGACCGGCGCCTGGCTGGACCTGCGCAGCCGCAAGCTGATCGCGCCGCCGCCGGCGCTGGCTGACATCCTCGCCGCCCTGCCGCGCAGCGCCGATTTTGCCGCGCTGCCATTGCCGCAAAGCGCCTGAACGGAGCCGCCATGACGCTCGCCGCCAATCTCGCCATCGCCGTGGTCGCACTGCTCCATGTCTACATCATGGTGCTGGAAATGTTCTTGTGGACGCGCCCGGCCGGGCGTCGCGCCTTCGGCCTGACGCCGGAATTCGCCGCCGCCAGCCGCGTGCTGGCCGCCAATCAGGGCTTGTACAACGGCTTTCTTGCCGCCGGCCTGCTGTGGAGCCTGCTGCCGGGCAGCCCCGCCGCCATCGCGCCCTTCTTCCTCGGCTGCGTGATCGTCGCCGGCGTGTTCGGCGCCGCCACCGCCAGCCGCAAGATCCTACTGGTGCAGGCATTGCCGGCAGCCGTGGCGCTGGCGCTGTGGTGGCTGGCCTAAGAACGTGTTCACGATCTCGCGAGCTAGAGCGAGACAAGGCGAAAATGGCTGAGGAAGCGGCGTTTATCCAGATATAAACAAGCATGCCGAAGCCGTTTTTAACGCCGTATCGCCGAAGCGCAGCAGATCGTGAACAGGTTCTAACGCACAGCCGGGGTTGGCCGCAATATGTGGCGGCAGGTTGCGGCGACGCCACACCGGCTGCGACAGCGGTGGCGGTATCAGCGTACAATTCCGCCATTCTCGGCCGGGGCAAGATGACCACCGGCCGCACTTTTTTCAGGAATTGCGAGAAGCCATGTCCACACTGCTGCCCCTGCTGCAAGCCGCCGATGCCCAGCGCACCGCGCTGCTGGCGCAACTGCAAGACGAAAACACCAATGCCTACCGCCTGTTTCACGGCAGCGTCGAAGGTCGCGACGGCCTCACCATCGACCGTTACGGCGATGTGCTGCTGATCCAGACCTTCCACACCCCGCTCAGCGACGAAGAGCACCAGACCATCCTCGACCACTACGCGCCGCTGGGCCTGCACGCGGTGTACAACGACCGCAGCGGCAGCAATTCGCGCATCGGCAACGCGCTGAGCGAGGAAGAACTGGTCGAGGCGCAACAGCCGCGCGTGATCAGCGAGCTGGGCGTCAACTACCACTTCGAGGCGCGTCACGACGGTCAGGACCCATGGCTGTTCCTCGACCTGCGCGCCGGCCGCCGCCGCGTGATGCAGCTGGCGGAAGGCAAGAGCGTGCTCAACCTGTTCGCCTACACCGGCGGTGTCGGCGTCGCCGCCGCCAAGGCCGGCGCCAGCTTCGTGATGAACGTCGACTTTGCCGAATCCAGCCTGCGCGTGGCGCGCGGCAACGCCAAGCTCAACACCCTGGCCACCCGCCCGCGCTGCGTGCAGAGCGACTTCTTCCCGGCCATCCGCCAGCTGTCCGGCCTCGGCCAGGCGAAGATGGTGCGCGGCAAGAAAATGCCACCGTTCCAGCCGCTGGAAGCGCGCCAGTTTGACCTGGTGTTCCTCGATCCGCCGCGCTACGCCAAGAGCCCGTTCGGCGTGGTCGACCTGATCAACGACTACGCCGCGCTGTTCAAGCCGGCGCTGCTGACCACCGCCGAGGGCGGCATCATCATCTGCTGCAACAACGTGGCGCAGGTCGATGCCGACGCCTGGCTGGACCAGCTCAAGCGCAGCGCCGCCAAGGTTGGCCGCACCGTGCGCGACGTGGAGTGGATTACCCCGGAAGCCGACTTCCCGTCGTTTGACGGCAAGCATCCGCTGAAGATGGCGCTGCTGCACGTCTAAGCGCCGCCCCACTGCCAGCCGCGACAGCGCCCGCCGGGCGCTGTCCCTGTTTCAACGACCCGAGATCGAGCACGACCCTCATGAGCCAGCCGCTGACCTATCTGCAAGCCTATCCCGCCGAACTGCTGGACAAGGTGCGCGCGCTGCTGGACCAGGGCCAGCTCGGCCAGTGGCTCGCCCGCCGCTATCCCGAGCGCCACGACGCCGGCACCGACCGCGCGCTGTACGACTACGTGATGGCGCTGAAGCAGCGCTACCTGAAGAACGCGCCGCCGCTGGCCAAGGTGCAATACGACAACAACATGCACCCGGTCAACGGCACGCTGGGCACCAATGCCTTCGTGTCACGGGTGCAGGGCGGCAAGCTGAAAGCCAAGAACGAGATCCGCATCGCCACCCTGTTCCGCGAGGCGCCGGAGCCGTTCCTGCAGATGATCGTGGTGCACGAGCTGGCGCACCTGAAGGAAAAGAACCACGACAAGGCGTTCTACCAGCTGTGCTGCCACATGCTGCCCGATTACCACCAGCTGGAGTTCGACACCCGGCTGTGGCTGACCGCGCGCGAGCTGGAACGCTGAGGCGACAAGGTTGGCCGCAACGCCTTGCGGCCAACCCTGGTCCTGCTGACATCGCCCATCCGCTCGCCTACAATACGCACCCTGTTGATTTGACAACGATTTGCGGCACTACCCGCCGCCCATGAAAGCCCGATTATGTTGCGACTCGCCGAAATCAAGCTGCCGCTTGACCACCATGACTCCGCGCTGCGCGAGGCCGTCTGTGCCCGCCTCGGCGTGCCCGACAGCGCCATCCGCGCGCTCACCGTTTTCAAGCGCAGCTACGACGCGCGCCGCTCCTCGCAGCAGCTGATCTACATCGTCGATCTGGACATCGCCGGCGAGGACGCGCTGCTGAAAAAATTCAAGGGCGACCCGCACGTCGGCGCCACGCCGGACATGAACTACTACTACGTCGGCCAGGCGCCGGCGACGCTGCCGTGCCGGCCGCTGGTGGTCGGTTTCGGCCCCTGCGGCATCTTCGCCGCGCTGATCCTGGCGCAGATGGGCTTCAAGCCCATCGTGCTGGAACGCGGCAAGGAAGTGCGCCAGCGCACCAAGGACACCTGGGGCCTGTGGCGCAAGAACGTGCTGAACCCGGAATCCAACGTGCAGTACGGCGAAGGCGGCGCCGGCACCTTCTCCGACGGCAAGCTGTACAGCCAGATCAAGGACCCGCGCTACCTCGGTCGCAAGGTGATCGACGAGTTCGTCAAGGCCGGCGCACCGGAGGAGATCGTCTACGTCGCCAAGCCGCACATCGGCACCTTCAAGCTGGTGACCATGGTGGAGAAGATGCGCGCCACCATCATCGAACTGGGTGGCGAGATCCGCTTCGAGCACAAGGTCACCGACCTGCTGCTGGACGGCGACGGCGACCAGCAGCAGCTGCGCGGCGTGGTGCTGGATAACGGCGAACAGCTGCTGTCCGAGCACGTGGTGCTGGCGCTGGGCCACAGCGCGCGCGACACCTTCGAGATGCTGCACGCGCGCGGCGTGTACATGGAAGCCAAGCCGTTCTCCATCGGCTGCCGCATCGAGCACCCGCAGTCGCTGATCGACAAGGCGCGTCACGGCAAGCACGCCGGCCACCCTATCCTCGGCGCCGCCGACTACAAGCTGGTGCACCACGCCAAGAACGGCCGCGCGGTGTACAGCTTCTGCATGTGCCCGGGCGGCACCGTGGTCGCCGCCGCCTCCGAACCGGGGCGGCTGGTCACCAACGGCATGAGCCAGTACTCGCGCAACGAGCGCAACGCCAACTCGGCTCTGGTGGTCAGCATTACGCCGGAAGACTACCCGGGCGACGGCCCGCTGGCCGGCATCGCGCTACAGCGGCAGCTGGAAGAGCTGGCGTTCAAGCTCGGCGGCGAGAACTACGAGGCGCCGGCGCAGCTGGTCGGCGACTTCCTCGCCGGCAAGCCGTCGACGCAACTGGGTGAAGTGGAGCCGTCGTACCAGCCGGGGGTGAAGATGAGCGACCTGGCCAGCATCCTGCCGCCGTACGCGGTGGAGGCGATGCGCGAGGCGCTGCCGGCGTTCGACCGCCAGATCCGCGGCTACGCGATGCACGACGCGGTGCTGACCGGGCTGGAGACGCGTACCAGCTCGCCGCTGCGCATCACCCGCGGCGACGACCTGCAGAGCCTGAACGTGCGCGGCCTGTATCCGGCCGGCGAAGGCGCCGGTTACGCCGGCGGCATCCTGTCGGCCGGCGTCGACGGCATCCGCATCGCCGAGGCGGTGGCGAAAAGCATGCTCGGCCTGCACTGAACCCGTACCGGCCATCCCTGTCGAAATGCGGCGCGCCCGGCTGGCGCGCCGCATTTTTTGCTGCGACCGCCTGGCGGCCGTGGTAAAACGCCCGTATGCACACGAGTCACGTCACGGCAATTGTTAGTCTGACGTGCTAAAACCAAGGTTGGCCGCAGGGCCACACACCGGTCCTTGCCACCAACCGGGTCATAACCAGCGCCCGGCACGTATCGGGCGCCTACCTGTTGAAACCCTTGCTTGCAAAGGAACTACCGTGAAGCTTTCCATCAAATCGCTGGCCATCGCCAGCCTCGCCGTCGCCGTTACCGGTTGTGCAGTCAATCCGCAAACCGGCCAGAGTGAAATGAGCAAGACCGCCACCTACGGCCTCGGCGCCGCCGCAGCCTGCGGTATCGTCGGCGCGCTGACCCATGGCGGCAAAGGCGCACGCAACTCGGCACTGGCCTGCGGCGCGCTGGGTGCCGGTGTCGGCGCCTACATGGACTACCAGGAAAAACTGCTGCGCGAAAAACTGGCCAACAGCCAGGTGCAGGTGCAGCGCGTCGGCGACCAGATCAAGCTGGTAATGCCGGAAAACATCACCTTCGCCACCGGCAGCGCCACACTGGGCAGCGGCGCGGTGAAGACGCTGGGTGACGTGGCCGGCGTGCTGGCACAGTACGCCGACACCACCATGGTGGTGGCCGGCCACACCGACAGCACCGGCAGCCAGGCGCTGAACCAGAGCCTGTCCGAGCGCCGTGCCGCCGCCGTGGCCAGCGTGCTGCAGCAGCGTGGCGTCGCCGCCGCGCGCATCCGCAGCGTCGGTTACGCCTCCAGCCAGCCGGTAGCCGACAACGGCACCGCCGAAGGCCGCGCCAAGAACCGCCGCGTCGAAATCGCCATCGATCCGATCAAGCAGTAAGCCGTCAGTACGGCCGCCACCGCCCCTGCCGCCATGCGCCAGGGGCGGTTTTTTTTGCGCTCAGCGCGGCGGAATGGAGTAGGTGCCGCTGACGTGCGCCACCGGCTCGGCAGCGCCGTCGGAGTACAGCAGCACCTCGCCCACCGCCAGCCGCTGCCCCAGCTTGAGGATGCGGCCTTCGGCGATGATGTCCGCCGGCGGCGGCTTGCGCAGGAAATTGATGTTGAGGCTGGTGGTCACCGCCAGCTCCACCGGGCCGATCATGCCCAGCACCACCGCATACAGCGTGGCATCGGCAATCGCCATCTGCGCCGGACCGGCGACGGTACCGCCGGGGCGGGTCTGCGCCGGGTCGAACCGCATGCGCAGCCGGGCCCGGCCGTAGCCGATGTGCTCGCAGCGGATGCCGAACAGCGCGCACAGCGGCAGCGCCTCGTCGATCAGCGCCTGAAAGGCCTGCGGGGTCATGCGTGCTGCCGTGTCGCCATGCATCATCTGCCATCCCTGACTACAGTGAAGTAAGCAGCTTAACAGCCGACCACGTTGGCCGCAGGCTTTGCGGTATCATCGCCGTCCCTTTCCCTTATCCAGCGAGCCGAACATGAGCGACATCACGCCCGTTACCCCCAAGCCCTGCCACAAGTGCGGCGCCCCCGCCGAGGTGGTCAAAGCCGGCTCGCGCCGTTTCTGGGTGCAGTGCTCGCGCTACGCCGGCCAGGGCACCTGCTCGGCGATCGGCTCGCAGGCCGACAATCGCAAGGAAGCGATCGCCAACTGGAACAAGATCCGCTGAGCCATGCCGACAGCGGATGCGGGCATTGTGCCGGCCATGGTCTAGCATGAAATCAGGATACGGTCGGAGATGCCTGTGCGCTTTTTCCTGTTCTGCCTGCTGCTGAGTGCGGCACTGCCGGCGCTGGCCGGCGGCTGGCGCGTGGTCGGCGACGAGCAGTTCGCGCCGTACAGTTTCCAGTACGGCGAAGACCCGCAGCCGCGCGGGCTGGACGTGGAAGTGGTGCAGGCGGTGCTGCACGAGGCCGGCATCGAATACCAGCTGCGGCTGTATCCGTGGGCACGGGTGAAGCAGATGCTGGCGCTGGGCGATGCCGAGATGGCGTTCCAGTTCGCCGGCACCCCGGAACGCAAGGCGCAGTACGAGCTGGTCGGCCCGCTGCGCAGCGGCGCCACCGTGTTCATGACCACGCGCAAGCTGCCGCTGGTCGACTGGCGCCGGCTGGACGATCTGGCGCCGTATGTCGTCGGCCAGGTCAGCGGCTACGCCTACGAGGCCGCCTTCGACAGCTTCGCGCTGGTGCGCGACAGCAGCGCGCAGAATCCGCGCCAGCTGGTCGCCATGCTGCTGGCCGGCCGCATCGACATCATCGTCGGCGACCGCCTGCAACTGATGCACTTCGTGCGCGAACAGCGAGCAGAACAGCAGGTACGCATCCTGCCGCGCCCGCTGGTGGAAATGCCGCGCTATGTCGCCTTTGCCAAGGGCGACAGCGCGCGGGCACAACGCTTTGCCAGCGCGCTGCAGCGCCTGCAGCGTGCCGGCAAGCTGGACGCCATTTACCGGCGCTGGGGCTTGTAAGCGCACCCGCTCCGGACAGGAAGGGGGACGCCATGCGACATCTGTCTTTGCTGCTGTGCCTGATACTGGGTGCGACACCCACGTTGGCCGCCGAGCCGCCGCCGGTACCCGGCTGGCAGGACTACCACGACGGCAAGCTGGCCAGCGCGCGCCAGCACTTCGAGGAGGCCGCCGGCGCCGGCGACCGCGTCGCCGCCTTCAATCTGGCGATGCTGTACTGGCGCGGCGAGGCCGTCGCCACCAGCAAGCCCAAGGCGCTGTACTGGCTGCGCCGCGCCGCGGAGAAAGAGCTACCGCAAGCCGAACACGCGCTGGGCATCCTGTACGAGAACGGCGACGCGGTACCCAAGTCGCTGACGCGCGCCACCTACTGGTTCGACCGCGCGGCCAACCACGGCCTGATCGTGGCGCAGATCGACCTCGGCACCCAGTTCTTCCTCGGCCGCGGCGCGCCGCAGGACTACGCCCGCGCCGCCTACTGGTATGAAAAGGCCGCGGAGCAGGGTGACGCCGGCGCGCAATACCTGATCGCCAGCATGTACGAGTACGGCCACGGCGTGCGCCGCGACCTGGAAAGCGCGATCCGCTGGTACGCCAAGGCCGGGGTGCAGGGCGATGTCGCCGCCACGCTGAAGGCGATCGAGCTGGCGAAACAGATCAGCGGCCAGGCACTGTAGCCGGCGGCCGGCAGCATGCAAAACGGCGGGGAAACCCCGCCGTTTTGGTCTGCGACGCGTTCAGCCGAGGCTGAGCACCGTCTCGTCGTCCTCCGCCTCCTCACCGAGGAAGCCACCGCTCTGGTGCGCCCACAGCCGTGCGTACAGGCCGCCGCGCGCCAGCAGGCTGGCGTGGTCGCCTTCCTCCACGATACGGCCCTTGTCCAGCACGATCAGGCGGTCCATCGCCGCGATGGTCGACAGCCGGTGCGCGATGGCTACCACGGTCTTGCCCTCCATCAGCCGGTACAGGCTGCGCTGGATCGCCGCCTCCACCTCCGAATCCAGCGCGCTGGTGGCCTCGTCCAGCAGCAGGATCGGCGCGTCCTTCAGCATCACCCGTGCAATCGCCACCCGCTGCCGCTGGCCGCCGGACAGCTTCACGCCGCGCTCGCCGACGTGGGCGTCGTAGCCGCTGCGCCCTTTCGGGTCGGTCAGCGTCTGGATGAATTCGTGCGCCTCGGCACGCTCGGCGGCGGCGATCATCTGCGCGTCGCTGGCGTCGTTGCGGCCGTACAGCAGGTTGTCGCGCACCGAGCGGTGCAGCAGCGAGGTGTCCTGCGTCACCATGCCCACCTGCGCGCGCAGGCTGTCCTGCGTCACCTGCGCGACGTCCTGGCCGTCGATCAGGATGCGGCCGCTTTCCACGTCGTAGAAGCGCAGCAGCAGGTTGACGATGGTGGACTTGCCGGCGCCGCTGCGGCCGACCAGGCCGATCTTCTCGCCGGGGCGGATGGTCAGCGACAGCTCGTCGATCACCGTGCGCGTGCCGCCGTAGCTGAAGCTGACCTGCTCGAAGCGCACCTCGCCGCGGCCAACCTTGAGCGGCAGCGCCTGCGGCGCGTCCTTGATCGCCACCGCGCGCGACAGGGTGTTGATGCCGTCCTGCACCGTGCCGATGTGCTCGAACAGGCTGGACATCTCCCACATGATCCAGTGCGAGATGCCGT
Source organism: Vogesella indigofera (assembly GCF_028548395.1). NCBI lineage: Bacteria > Pseudomonadati > Pseudomonadota > Betaproteobacteria > Neisseriales > Chromobacteriaceae > Vogesella > Vogesella indigofera. The sequence continues at coordinate 792,641 of NZ_JAQQLA010000004.1, forward strand.
TCAGGCGCAGCGCCATCGCGGTGGCCGCCGCCACCGCGCCGACGCCGACCGCGCCGCGCGTCCACAGCCACAGGGTGGCGCCGGCGGTGCTGGCGATCAGCAGCATGCTCAGCAGGTGGTTGACGATCTCGAAGCCGCTGACCAGCCGCATCTGGCGGTAGGCGGTGGCCAAGAATTCCTGCATCGCGCCGCGGGCAAAGCCGGCCTCGCGCTGGCCGTGCGAGAACAGCTTCACGGTGGCGATATTGGTGTAGGCGTCGGTGATGCGCCCGGTCATCAGGCTGCGCGCGTCGGCCTGCGCGCTGGCGGCCTTGCCCAGCCGCGGCACGAAGTAGGCCAGCGTCGCCACGTACAGCAGCAGCCAGCCGATGAATGGCCACAGCAGCGCGGTATCGAAGCTGCCGACCACCGCGATCATGGTGACAAAGTAGATCACCACGAATACCAGGATATCGGTGACGATCATCACCGTGTCGCGTACCGCCAGCGCGGTCTGCATCACCTTGGCCGACACCCGGCCGGCGAACTCGTCCTGGTAGAAGCTCATGCTCTGGCCGAGCAGGTGGCGGTGGTAGATCCAGCGCAGCCGCATCGGGAAGTTGCCGGCCAGGCCCTGGTATTTGCACATCGCCTGCAAGGCGATCAGCAGCGGGCTGGCCAGCAGGATGCCGGCCAAGAGCAGCAGGTTGTGCTTCTGTTCCTGCCACAGCAGCGCCGGCGGCACCTTGCCCAGCCAGTCCACCACCGAGCCGAGCATGGAGAACAGCAGAGCCTCGAAGGCGCCGATGCAGGCGGTGAACGTGGTCATCGCCAGGATCAGTGGCCGCGTGCCGGCGGTGGCCGCCCAGATGAACGGAAAGAAGCCTTGCGGCGGTTGCGCGGGCGGGGTCTCCGGATACGGATTCACCCGGCTTTCGAACCATGACAACATAAAGAACACTCCTTTTCCCGACATAACAGCAAGGTTATGCCAGTACAGGTTATAAAACGGGCCAATGACAATAGCGTTAAGCGTATCGATACGCAACTTCTTTATCGCACTGTAGCGCAGCCGGCCAAGGTTGGCCGCAAACAAAAACGGCTGCCCGCGGGCAGCCGTTTTGCGCAGTAACGCCGGACGTCAGGCGATCAGCGCCGCGCTGAGGCGGGTACGCTGCGCCGCCAGTGCCGGCGGCAGGCGGTCGGCCAGCTTGGCGAACCATTCGTCGTGCGCCGCCAGCTCGTGCTGCCAGGTGGCGTGGTCCAGCGCCATCAGCGCGGCAAAGCGCTCGGCGGTGACCTCGTCCAGCCCGTCCCAGTTCAGGTGGCCGTGTTCCGGCACCCAGCCCAGCGGGCCGGACACCGCCTCGGCGCGGCCCTGTACGCGGCCGACGATCCACTCCAACACGCGCATGTTGTCACCGAAGCCCGGCCACAGGAACTTGCCGTCGGCGTCGGTGCGGAACCAGTTGACGCAGAAGATGCCCGGTGCCTGGCTGACGCGCTGGCCGATGTCCAGCCAGTGCTGGAAGTAGTCGCCCATGTGGTAACCGCAGAACGGCAGCATCGCGAACGGGTCGCGGCGGGTGACACCCTGCGCGCCAAAGGCGGCGGCGGTGGTTTCCGAACCCATGGTCGCCGCCATGTACACGCCCTCGGCCCAGCCGGCAGCCTGGAACACCAGCGGCACGGTGGAGGAGCGGCGGCCGCCGAAGATGAAGGCCGAAATCGGCACCCCGGCCGGGTCGTTCCACGCCGCGTCCAGCGACGGGCACTGCTGGGCCGACACGGTGAAGCGCGCGTTCGGGTGCGCCGCCTTGCGCCCGGTTTCCTTGGCGATGGCCGGCGTCCAGTCCTGGCCCTGCCAGTCGGTGAGGTGCGCCGGTGCTTCCTTGGTCATGCCTTCCCACCACACGTCGCCGTCGTCGGTCAGCGCCACGTTGGTGAAGATCACGTTCTCGTGCAACATCGCCATCGCGTTGGGGTTGGATTTCACCGAGGTGCCCGGCGCCACGCCGAAGTAGCCATTTTCCGGGTTGATCGCGTACAGCTTGCCGTCGGCACCCGGTTTGATCCAGGCGATGTCGTCGCCGACGGTGCTGACCTTCCAGCCGTGGTAGCTCTTCGGCGGGATCAGCATGGCGAAGTTGGTCTTGCCACAGGCGCTGGGGAAGGCCGCCGCGACATAGGACTTCTCGCCCTGCGGGCTTTCCACGCCGAGGATCAGCATGTGCTCGGCCAGCCAGCCCTGGTCGCGGCCCATGGTGGAGGCGATGCGCAGCGCGAAGCACTTCTTGCCCAAGAGCGCGTTGCCGCCGTAGCCGGAGCCGTAGGACCAGATCTCGCGCGACTCCGGGAAGTGCACAATGTACTTGGTGTCCGGATTGCACGGCCACGGCTTGTCGGCCGCTCCGGCGGCCAGCGGCGCGCCCACCGAGTGCACGCAGGGCACGAAGTCACCATCCTTGCCCAGCACCTCGTACACCGCACGGCCCATGCGCGTCATGATGCGCATCGACGCCACCACGTACGGCGAATCGGTGATCTCGATGCCGATGTGCGCGATCGGGCTACCCAGCGGGCCCATGCTGAACGGGATCACGTACATGGTGCGGCCGGCCATGCAGCCGTCGAACAAGCCGTTCAGCGTGCCGCGCATCTCGTCCGGCGCCATCCAGTTGTTGTTGGGGCCGGCGTCGGCCTTGTGCGCGCTGCAGACATAGGTGCGGTCTTCCACCCGCGCCACGTCGGACGGGTCGGAGAAGGCGGCGTAGGAATTGGCGCGCTTGGCCGGGTTGAGGCGGGTCAGGGTACCGGCCTTGACCATTTGCGCCAGCAACTGCTCGTTTTCTTCTGCCGAACCATCCACCCAGTGAATGGCGGCCGGTTTGGTCAGGGCAGCCACTTGGGCAACCCAGGCGATGAGTTCGGAATGCTGAATATAGGACGGTGCTTGCAGCGACATGACAAACCTCGACAACAGGGATGGACAGAGGGGGACAACCGAGTCTGTTATTGTCGCCGATTTGTAGTCGGCGAGGTTCATCCCGACCTGCCAAAACGCAAACAACACCAAGTTTTTGCACGGCAAACAGGGATTTGTTGCACGAAAAACAAAAAAATCCGGTAAAGCCGGTGACGTAAGCACCGGGTTACGTAAGCGTAAAACTACACCCACCAGCACCGCACAAGGTTGGCCGCAAGCCGCCGCGCACCCAACCCGGCGTCAGCCGGCAGCGACAACACTTGCCGGCGACGGCCATCGCGTGTTCAATGCAATGACAATGACAAGCCACCAAGGAGCAGACATGGCCTTTGACGAAGCAGTGCACCCCGATCACTTCAGCACCCTGCGCCGTACCCCGTTTCCGCACACCCTGATCGAACAGCAGCTGATGCAGATGGGCGGCGGCGGTGTCGCCGGCAGCATCTTCCGCAAGCAGGTGCTGCTGGCCGCCGGCTGGCCGCACGACGGCCTGGTACCGTTTGCCAAGCACCCGCAGCTGGCCAGCACCACCTTCAACCGCATCCGCCTGCTGCTGGACGGCCACAGCCAGCCGGACACGCTGCTGGCTGCCCTGACCGCTTAAGCCGCCGGCCAGCCATAAAAAAAACCGCCTGTGCATCAGGCGGTTTTTTCATGGCCGGCAGCAATCAGCCGGCGCTGACCGAGGCACTCTTCAGGATCACGTACAGCTCGTCCTTCAGCTGCAGCTTTTCCTTTTTCAGGGTCTCGATCTCCAGCGGCGTGGCCGGGGTGATGTGCGCTTCCATGTTCTTGATCTGCTGGTCAAGCTCGTTGTGCTTGTCGAACAGACGGCTGAAGCGGCTGTCTTCGGTTTTCAGCTGGGAAATCAGGTCGCGGAATTCTGGAAACATGGGCAAGCTCCTTGTGGGTGGGTCGTTGCCTGAAACAGGCTGTCGATTTCATGCTACGCCCGCCAGCGCCCTCCGACTTGATCCAGCGCAAGCAAGGCCAATGCCGTATGCATGGTAGCGCCGGCAGGCCGGCGCCACCCGTGCTCAGGCGCCCTTGAGCAGCGCCAGCAACGCGTCGGCATCCAGCCGCGCGCTGACGTCGCCGCCTTCCAGCAGGCTGTCGGCCAGGTCGCGCTTGGCGGCGTGCAGCGCCACGATCTGTTCCTCGATGGTGTGCTCCGCCACCAGCCGGTAGATGGTCACCGGCCGCTGCTGCCCCATGCGGTAGGCGCGGTCGGAGGCCTGGTCCTCCACCGCGGGGTTCCACCACGGGTCGAGGTGGATCACGTAGTCGGCGGCGGTCAGGTTCAGGCCGGTACCGCCGGCCTTCAGGCTGATCAGGAAGATGTCGCCCTCGCCGCGCTGGAAGGCGTCGACGCGCTCCTTGCGCGCCTTGGCCGGGGTGGTGCCGTCCAGATACTGGTAGGCGACGCCGCGCGCGTCCAGATGCTGGCGCACCAGCGACAGGTGGTCGACAAACTGGCTGAACACCAGCGCCTTGTGGCCGTTTTCCAGCAGTTCGTCGGCGATATCGGCAAACGCCGCCAGCTTGCTGCCGGCGATGGTGCTGTCCTTCAGCACCAGCTGCGGATGACAGCAGAAACGGCGCAGCTTGGTGATCTCGGCCAGCACCTGCATCTGCTTGCCGTCGGCGCCCTTCAGCTCGTCCAGCTTGGCCACCGCCTGCTGGCGCATCGCCTCGTACAGGTGCAGCTCGTCGGCCGACAGCGGCACCTTGCGCGTGATCTCGGTGCGCGGCGGCAGCTCGTCCAGCACCTGGGTCTTGGTGCGGCGCAGGATGAAGGGCTGGATCAGCGCCTTGAGCGCCTTTTTCGCGCCCTTGTCGCCGCGCTCGATCGGGTTGCCGAAGCGCTGCGCGAAGCGTTCCTGGCTGCCGAGCAGGCCGGGGTTGAGGAAGCGGAACAGGCTCCACAGCTCGCCGAGGTGATTTTCCACCGGCGTGCCGCTGGCGGCCAGGCGGAAGCCGGCCTGCAGGTCCATCACCGCCTGCGCACGCTTGGTGCCGGCGTTCTTGATCGCCTGCGCCTCGTCCAGCACCACGCTTTGCCACTCGATGGCGGCAAAGGCGGCGGCGTCCTGCTGCAGCAGGCCGTAGCTGACCACCACCAGATCCAGCGGCCCGAGGTCGACCAGCGAGCGGAACTGGTGGTACGGGCGCACCTTCAGCGTCGGCGCGAAACGCGCCGCCTCCGACAGCCAGTTCAGCGCCACCGAGGTCGGTGCCACCACCAGCTGCGGCCCGCCCGGCGCGCGCGCCAGCAGCAGCGCCAGCGTCTGTACCGTCTTGCCCAGACCCATGTCGTCGGCGAGACAGGCGCCGACGCCCCAGTGCGCCAGTCGCGCCATCCAGTCGTAGCCGTCGCGCTGGTAGTCGCGCAGCTCGGCCTGCAGCGTGGACGGCAGCTGCGGCTGGAATGCCTGCAGCGACTGCAGGCGCTCGGCCTGCGCCTGCCACGCGTCGTCGGCGTCGAAGTCGCCGACCTCGCCGGCCAGCTCCGCCAGCTGCGCGGCGGCCAGTGCCGACACGCGCAGGCCGTCGCGGCCAACGTGGTCGGCCAGCAGCGCCAGCTCTTCCAGCCGCTTCTTCATCGCCTCAGTCAGCGCCAGCCAGTCGTCGTCGCCGAGCTTGAGGAAGCGGCCCGGCGTCTCGCGCATCAGCTCCAGCAGGTCGCGCAGCTGCAGCACGCGGCCGTCGTCCAGCTGCAGCGCACCGTTGAGCACGAACCAGTCGCCCTGCTGCTTGATGCCCAGACTCAGTTGCGCCAGGCCGCGGCGCGACTTGATGCGCAGGCGCTCGCCTTCCGGCCACACGCACTCCAGCAGCGCGCTGTCCAGCGCCTGCAGTTCGGACAGCACTTCCAGCGCCGCCTGCGGCTCGGCCAGCAGCCACTCCTGGCCGTCGTTGTCGCTGGCGGCCAAGAGCGGACAGGCGGCCAGCACGCTCTTCAGCGCCTTCTGTTCCTTCTTCAGGTTGCGGCGGGTCTGCACCGCCTTGCCGTCGCTGTCGCCAACGATGTTTTCCAGGCCGTGCCCCGGCTTGCACCAGTTGCCGCCCGGCAGCGGCCGTACCAAGAGCTGCAGGCGCAGCCCCTCGCTCAGCGGCAGCAGGTGGGCGTAGAGGCGGCCGTCGGCCGGCACGCTGTCGATGTGCGCCGCCAGCTCCGGCATGTCGGTGTGTACCGGCACCAGCGGCGCGATGTCGCGCACCGCTTCCAGCAGTTGCGCCTTGGCCGCGCGCGGCACGCTCAGCTCCTTGCCGAGGATGGTGGCGATCTGGCGCACCTCCTTGCTGATGCTGTACACCGCCAGCCGCGTCGGCGTCGCCTTGTCCCACACGATCTCGCTGTCCGGCGCGATCTTGCCCGGCACCAGCTTGATGCGGATCAGCTCGCCGCTTTCCTGCAGTTGCAGCGCCACGCTGCCGGCGACGATGTCGATGCCGACATCCGGCGCGTCGCTCCAGTACACCGCCGGATGGCCGATCAGCTGCGGCAGCGCCTTTTCGGCGTCGATCTCGTAGATGCTGCTGGCGTGGTAGTGGTGCTCGTGCTGCGCGCGCAGCACCTTGATGATCTGCTGGTCCTGCGGCAGCAGGTAGTCGAGGCTGTCGTCGCCGTCGAACAGGCGCCGCCACGACACGGTGCGGCCGCGGCTCCACTGGTTCTTGGCCGAGCGTTTCTGCTCGCGCGCTTCCAGCATCACGCCGTGGGCGCCGGCACTGAGCAGCCACGCCAGCCGCGTCTGGCCCTGCGCCGCCGCGCTGCGGCTTTCGCTCTTGTTGGGGCCGAGCTGGCGCAGCGCGTGCAGCGCCTGCTGCCACGCCTCCTGGCGCTGGAACGCCTCCAGCAGCGGCTTCAGCCGGTGCTGCTTGTGCCAGTCCGGCTGCTGCCGCGGCTGGCCGAACTGCACCGCCAGCAGCGCGTCTAGCTCGGCGGCCACCCACAGGTAGCCCTCGTCCTGCATCTGTTCGCGGAAGTTCTGCAGCGCCGCCTGCCACTGCGGCGTGCGCGCCTGCTTCACGTCCAGCCAGTACATCGCCAGCGCCAGCAGCAGGCCGTCGACGCCGGCCAGCGTCGAGGCGTCCGGCAGCGTCAGGTTGTTGCTGATGGCGCCGCCCTCGTGCTGCAGCACCAGATGCTGCAACACGTAGTAGCTGTGGCCGAAATGCTGGCGGATGCCGCTGCTGATCGCCTGCTTCAGCGCGCTGCTGCGCTGCGGGCTGTCCGGGCTGCCCAACAGCGCGATGCAGTGGAAGGCGTTGAGGTCGGCCGGCAGCTCGATCTTGCGCTTCTGCGTCTGCGCCTTCAGCTCGTCCAGCCACTGCTGCAGCGTGGACAGGGCCTCGCCGTAACGGCCGGACACGGTGTGCAAAAAGAACAGGCTGCTGATGGCGAAGCCCTCGCCGGCGGCGGCCTCCTGCAGCAGGCGCTGGATGTCGCCGCGCCACAGGAACTGCAGCATCAGCAGGCTGGTGAGCTGGTCCCAGTCGCGGTAGCCGTCGTCCAGCCGCGACAGCGCGTAGCGGTAGCCTTCGCGGAAGGTGTCGAAGCGGTAGTTGGCCTCCGGCAGGTAGTCCAGCAGCAGCAGCACCTGGATGTCGTCGACCAGCTGGTCGAACAGCTGGCGCCCGGCGGCGTTGGCGAACAGGCGCTTGAACGGCGCCTGCGGCAGGCTGCCGCTGTGCAGGGCCGCCGCCTGCTGGTAGCGCTGCAGCCAGTCCTGCGCCGCGCCGACCTGGCCGTGCAGGATCGCCAGCCACAGCCGCAGCTGGATCAGCGCGAGGTCGGGCTTGCCGCGCGCCGCCGGCGACATCGACAGGTGCTCGGTGAGCAGCTCGTCCCACGCGGTGCGCTCCTGGCGGTCGTGCAGCAGCTGCAGCAGCACGGTATTGCGCGCGCCCGCCGCGATGCGGTAGGGCAGGCCGGCGGTGCGCACGATCCAGCCCTGGTGCTCCAGATCGCCGAGGATCTCGCCTAGCTTGTCATTGTTCACCGCCTTGCCCTGCTCGTCGCGGATCAGGTTCAGCTGCAGCAGCGTCAGCAGGTTGGGCCTGGATTCGCCGGCCGGCAGCAAGGCCAGCGCGTGCAGCACGGCCAGATGCGCCGGTGCGAGTTGATCAATGGTGTGGGCGGCAAACAAATCGGTCATTGGCGGCGATCGGGAAAAGCAAAAACAAAAAAGCCGCACACCCGGTCAAGGGCATGCGGCCAACCTTGGGCAGGGCAAGATTATACGCGGCTCAGCGCACGGCGTGCGGCGGAGATGGTCTGCTCGACCAGCTCGTCGGTGTGGGCGATGGAGATGAAACCGGCCTCGTAGGCCGACGGCGCCAGGTACACGCCCTCGTCCAGCATCGCGTGGAAGAAGGCCTTGAAGCGGGTGATGTCGCAACGCGTCGCCTCGGCGTAGCTGGCCGGCACCGTGTCGCTGAAGTAGAAGCCGAACATGCCGCCGACGCTGTCGGTGGTCATGGCGATACCGGCGTCGCGCGCGGCGTCGGCGAGGCCGGCGGCCAGGCGCGCGCTGCGGCGGCCGAGGGTGTCGTGGAAGCCCGGCTGCTGAATCAGGCGCAAGGTCGCGAGACCGGCGGCCACCGACAGCGGGTTACCGGACAGCGTGCCGGCCTGGTACACATTCCCCAGCGGCGCGATCTTGCCCATGATGTCGGCGCGGCCGCCGAAGGCCGCCAGCGGCATGCCGCCGCCGACCACCTTGCCCAGCGTGGTCAGGTCCGGCGTGATGCCGTGCAGGCCCTGCGCGCAGCCCAGCGCCACGCGGAAGCCGGTCATCACCTCGTCGTAAATCAGCACCGCGCCGTACTGCTCGGTCAGCGCGCGCAGTGCCTGCACGAACTCGGCCGACGGCTTGATCAGGTTCATGTTGCCGGCGATCGGCTCCAGGATCACGCCGGCGATCTTGTCGCCCAGCTCCTTGAAGGTGTCGGCCAGCTGCTGCACGTCGTTGTACTGCAGCACCAGCGTGTGCTTGGTGCAGTCGGCCGGCACGCCGCCGGAGGACGGGTTGCCGAAGGTCAGCAGGCCGGAGCCGGCCTTGACCAGCAGGCTGTCGGAGTGGCCGTGGTAGCAGCCCTCGAACTTCACGATCAGGTCGCGGCCGGTAAAGCCGCGCGCGAGGCGAATCGCCGTCATCGTCGCCTCGGTGCCGGAGGACACCAGCCGCACCTGCTCCACCGACGGCAGCAGCTTGCAGATTTCCTCGGCGATCTCGACCTCGCCCTCGGTCGGCGCACCGAAGGACAGGCCGCCGACGGCCGCATCCTGCACCGCCTTCACCACCTCGGGATGGGCGTGGCCGAGAATGGCCGGGCCCCAGCTGCCGACGTAGTCCAGGTACTGCTTGTCGTCGGCATCCCAGAAATAGGCGCCCTCGGCGCGCTTGACGAAGCGCGGCGTACCGCCGACCTGGCCAAAGGCACGCACCGGCGAATTGACGCCGCCGGGGATCACTTGCTTGCCACGTTCAAACAGTTCGAGATTGCGGGACATCGTTTTCCTTTCTGGCGGCGTCGCACGCCGCGCTGGCTAATGGGCAACGGGCCGCCCGTGGCAGCCCGGCAAAATCCTGTCGGTCACGATACGGCAGCGCACGCGTCGCGGCGTTGACCTGTATCCAGAAGCGTGCGCCCTACGCGGGCGTCTGTTATCGAGGCAGGATTGTCCGGCAAATCGCCGCGCAAGGCCACCACCGGGCAGAAACGCAGCGTTCGGCCAGCGCGATGGCGGCGGGCGGCCGGGCTTGTCGCGGTCAACGGTCTTGATTCATGCCACGGAAAAACATGGACAAAGGCCAAGGCGGCTTTGGCCACGACACCCGCGAAAGAACGCGAAAACAAGGTTGGCCGCAAACCGGTTCAATCGCCAGCCCGAACGGTAGGGTGCGTCACCCGCAGGGCAACACACCGCCAGCCATCAGCAAGAGACAAGATCACCGCGTCACGGCGCCAGCAGCGGCGCCACCTCGTCCACCGTCAGCGGTCGCACCACGCGTCCGACCTCCACCCCGTCGCGCAGCAGGATCAGCGTCGGCCACAGCTTGACGCGGAAGCTGCGCCCCAGCCGCCGCCCGGCACCGTCCTCCACCTTGATGTGGGTCAGCGCCGGCTGCGCCGCCAGCGCCTGCGCGATCGCCGGCTGCGCCGCCTGGCAGTGCGGGCACCAGTCGACGCCGAACTCCAGCAGCAGCGTACCGGTGCTGGCGTCGAGACTGGCGCGCTCGGGTGCGGCGGCGGGGTAAGTGGCAACGTAGGGCATCGCGGGCTTCCTTCAGCTATCGGACGGGTGGCCGCGCCGGCCTGACAGCCGGCGGGTACCGGTGATGATAGCCGGAAACGCGCAGCAGCCTGAACGCACGTTGGCCGCAAACCCGGCACGGCTTGCGGCCAACCTTGCCTGCCAGATGCGATGATTCAGCCCGCGTGGCGAAGTGGCTCAGTCATGCGGCCGCTGGCCGCGCTCCACCGCCCAGAACACGTGCGTATACACGCGCCAGCCGTGGCCGAAATCCTGCACGTAGGTTTCCACCATGCCGCCACGCTGGCTGCGCAACAGCCGCCCCCACTGGCCGCGGGTCGCCAGCTCCAGATTGGCCATCGCCGCCGGCATCGCCGCCAGCGAGGTGCTGTCGTCGTCGTGGCTGTAAATGGCCTCCAGCTGCGCATAGTCGTGGGCATTGGGATGCTGGTTGCTGTCCGGGCTGCGGGTGTAGTCCATGCAGGAGCCGAGGTTTTCATTGTTGAAGTTCTCGTCCTGATGCCCCAGCCCGAAATTGTGGCCGACCTCCTGGCACATCACCAGCTGGCGCCAGGCCGGCGTGTTGTAGCTGGCGGTCTTGAAGTAGCTGTCGTTGAGCTTGGTGGTGCCCTGCACGATATGGCTGCCGCTGGCCCAGATCTGCGCCAGCCCCAGCCAGCCGTTATTGCCGTACGCCGAATTGCAGACCTCGACCCGGCCGCTCGTCGGCCGGCAGCGCTTGGCGGTGGTGCCTCCGGTCACCATCTCGGTGTCCAGCACCGAGGAACTGGTCCAGTCCGCCGCCGCCGTTTTGAAGAACTCCAGCCAGTTGCCGTCGACGTTATTGCCCAGCGGCACGGTAAACGGGTTGCCGGTGCGGGCCCAATGGTAATTGCCCCAGGCATGGCTGGCCTGCGCCAGCGGCGCCGCCAGCATGGAAGCCAGCAGCGTGCCGGCCAGAAGCGTGGTACGTGACATGATGCAAGCCCCCGTGAAGTGTCCCCTTCACAGTAATGCCCAGCCGTAACACAAATACAAATGCCATGCAGGCAAAAATCTGTCTTTCATCATGCAATAACAGTAGAGCGACACGACGCACCGCCGGTCGATAGCGGAAAGCGGAAAGCGCCAGACAAACATCATCCGCACAGCGGAGTCCGCAGACAAAACAAGGTTGGCCGCAAACCAGAAACGGCGTGCGGCCAACCTTGGTCATTCCATCGCTGTGAACGCTGGGCTTCGTCAGCTCAGCCCAAGCTACCGCGTTCCCCGGATGCGCCTGCGGCTTATCCAGGCTACGAGTGGCCGACGCCACCCATCCCGTTGGCGCAGGCCGTAAAACCGTCCGCCAGCCCGGGAACAAGCCGCCCCTTTTTGAGCGCAGCGGATGGGCGGCGCCGGGATGGCGGACGGTTTTACGGGAATTCCTGCGCCGTCGGGTCGCCTTTTCTTTGGGTACTTTCTTTTGGCGAAGCAAAAGAAAGTGCCCCGCCGCCGCGCGGAAAGCGGCAGATAAAGAACATCCGCGCAGCGGAGTCATCAGACAAAACAAGGTTGGCCGCAAACCCGAAACGGCTTGCGGCCAACCTTGGTCATTCCATCTCGGTGAACGTTAATGAAATGGACGCCTCTCTTCTGCGGCATCTAGGTGCCAAAGTGAAGTGTCACCGTCACTTGAATGAAGGGAAGCGTCATGGATCAGCATAGCGTGATTGGCCTAGATTTGGGCTTCGCAAGATCAACCCAAGCTAGCGTGCCAAGCAACAGCAGTAGCAGCAATAATCGGTGCATGTGGCACCATTCCTTGATGGGTGAGGCTTATCGGCTCAGCGAATGTCGATGGTATAGATGTATGCGTTGCCGGCAACACACTTGTTCTCTTCACCGAGTTTGGGCAAAGCACCGAGCTTGAGTATGGTTTGTACCACGCGGGAGTTTTCGTCCGTTCCGAGTGTTTTGTGACCCCGAATAATCGAACTCTCATCAATGATCAGGGCTATCCGATACGTACCGGCATCCTGCCCAAACAGCAGGCCATGTTTGGCAAACTCGGATGAGAAAAAGAGTGGAAGTTCCGTCAATAGATAATGTCGGGCATGTTGACTGAAGCAGTCATAGCCAAGCTGATCTGCTGCGTTGGCAGAGAAGGTAACCCTTCCCGAGTAGTTGCTAATTTCTGGTTCATCCGCCAATACGCTTCCCGATAACAGCAGAGACAGCAGGATGCCGATAGGTTTGCTTGTGCTCACAGTTCGTCCTTGGGCTGTGCCGAGGTTGATTGGACAAGTGAATACTAACCAGATATGACAAAAGGGCAAGCCAGCCGGCTTGCCCTTGTTCACCTCACCTTGCGGCCAACCTCGGCCGCCGCCTCAGCCGCTTACCACGACCCAAACGGATGCTTCGACAGATAAGCGTTGGTAAAGCGGCCATCAAAAGTCACTTCCTCGCCGATCCATGCCGGCTTGTCGAAGGCGGTGTCTTCCGACGGCAGCTCGATCTCCGCCAGCACCAGCCCGGCGTTGGCGCCGAAGAACTCGTCCACCTCCCACACAAAGCCGCCGAAGTCGATGCGGTAGCGCAGCTTGTCCACCACCATCGGGCACATCGCATCCATGATGGTCTGCGCCTCCGCCACCGGGATCAGGTATTCGAACTCGTGGCGGCTGATGTCGCTGATCTGGCCTTTCAGCGTCAGCCACGCCTGGTCGCCGACCACGCGCACGCGCACGGTGCGTTCCTTTTCCACCGACAGGTAGCCCTGACGGTAGCGCACGCCCTCGGCCAGACCGCGCCAGGCGTCACCGTTTACCTTGAAGCGGCGTTCAATTTCCACTGCCATTGTGTTTTTCCATTTCCTTGACGAGGCGGGCCGGTGCCTTCAGGCGCCAGTCCGCGGGGCGATAGGGGTGCACGTCGTCCGGCCAGCGCGCGTCGGTCTGCCATACCGACCAGGCGCCGGGCACGGCGATGCGACCGGCACGGGCGCTGTCGACGTAGTCGCTGCGCGCGGCGGTGACGTTGCAATAGGCTTTGCGCCCGGCGTAGGAACCATCGGACGACAACTGGCCGCGCGGGAAGCCGGCCGGCAGCTGGGCCGGGCTCATCTTGCCGGGCACGCTGTCGCCGGCGGCCAGACCCTGGGCCAGCACGTAGACGTGACCGTCGCAGTCTTGCTGGCAGCCGGTCAGCAGCGCGGCCAGCGCGAGGGGAAGCAGGAGCTTGATCAAAACGGTTTCACCACCACCAGGATCAGCACTGCCAGCAGCAGCAGTACCGGTACTTCGTTGAAGAATCGGAACCAGACGTGGCTCCGGCGATTGCGCTGCTGCACGAAGTCCTGCAGCAGCCGGTAGCAGTAGCCGTGGTAGCCGACCAGTACCGCCACCAGCGCCAGCTTGGCGTGCAGCCAGCCGCCGCTAACGCCATAGCCCAGCCACAGCAGCAGGCCGAGCGCCAGCGCCAGCACCGCCAGCGGCGTCATGAAGCGGAACAGCTTGAACGCCATCAGCAGCAGGCGGTCGTATTCCTTGCCCGGCTCGGCCAGCGCCAGGTTAACGTACAACCGGGGCAGGTAGAACAGGCCGGCGAACCAGGACACCACGAAGAACAGGTGGAAGGCCTTGAGATAGAGGTAGGTCATTCAGAGTCCGTATTGCGCGCGGGTGGCTTTTGACAGCCGGGAAAGCACGATGATACGTGCTGCGGCCAACCTGGCCTCGATTTGCGCCACGCTGAAGCTCTGCAGCGTGTGCAGCTTGATCCAGCGCGCACGTGCCAGGTAGGGCGCCGGGGTGACGCCGGGCAGGTCGCACAGCGCGAGAAAGTCGTCGGCGTCGACCTTGAACGCGACGCCGCCATCGTGGAAGGTGGCGAACATCTTGCCTTCGATCTGCAGCACGCGCACGCCGCCCCACTTGATGTCGAGCACCACGTCGGGCAGCGCCAGCGCGTGCTGCTCCAGCTGGTGCAGCAGCGCGGCATCAAGTGACGGCGACATCGCTCAGCGCGCCTTGCGGGCGGCGTTGTACAGAGGCAGCACGCGCGGGATCTGGCGTTGCAGCTCGTCGATACGCGCCGGGCCGGACGGGTGGGTGGACAGGAAGCTCGGGCCGGTGCCGGCACCGTTCTGCATCATCTTCTGCCACAGCGTCACCGCCGCGTTCGGGTTGTAGCCGGCGCGCGCCATCAGCTCCAGGCCGATGATGTCGGCCTCGGATTCCATGGTGCGGCTGTTGGGCTTGGTCAGCGCCACGTCGGTGGCGATCGCGGCCAGTTCCATCGAGCCTTGCGACAGGCCGGCCAGCTGGCCGACGATGCCGAGGCCCATCTGCTGTGCGTAGGCCTGGCTCATGGTCTCGCGCGAGTGTTCGCGCAGCGCGTGCGAGATCTCGTGGCCGATGATGGCCGCCATCTCGTCGTCGCTCAGGCGCAGGCGGTTGACGATGCCGCTGTAGACCATGATCTTGCCGCCGGCCATCGCGTAGGCGTTCAGGTCGTCGGACTGGGTGACGTTCACTTCCCACTTCCAGCTGCGCGCGTCGGCGCGGAACACCGGCACCTGCGCGATCAGGCGTTGCGACACCGCGCGCACGCGGGCGGTCAGCGCGGCGTCGGTGTTGAGCGTGCCGGCGCTACGCGCCTTGCCCACTTCCTGCACATAGGATTGCGCGGAGGCCTGCTCCACTTCCTGCGGCGACAGCAGCATCAGCTGCTTGCGGCTGGCACCTACGGCGCCGGTGGCGGTGGTGTTGACACAGCCGGCAACAGCCGCGGAAAGCATCAGGACACATCCGGTCCGGGTCAGCCAGTTAGCCATTTTCATGTTTCCTCTTGCAGCGGCGTCACTCAGAACGCCATCATCTCGAAATCGTCTTTACGGGCGTCGCAATCCGGGCAGGTCCAGTTCATCGGCACATCTTCCCACTTGGTGCCGGGCGGGATGCCGTCTTCCGGGCGACCCGCCGCTTCGTCGTAGATAAAGCCGCAGATCAGACACATCCAGGTTTGCATAGTGTTAAGCCTTCGCTCGGTTAAAATCCGTATTGTAAATCCTGTGAGACCAGAGAGGTTAAGCCTTGAGCCAAGACATCATTCTCCCGCCTATCGTGCTGACGCTGGCGGGAGCCGATCCCACCAGCGGCGCCGGCATCCAGGCCGACATCCTGACCCTGGCCAGCATGGGCTGCCATCCGCTGTCGGTGATCACCGCCATCACGGTGCAGGACACCCGCGGCGTGCAGGACTTCATGGTCATCGACGACGAATGGGTGCTCGACCAGGCGCGCGCGGTGCTGGAAGACATGCCGGTGGCCGCGTTCAAGGTCGGCATGATCGGCAGCATCGATAACGTGGTCGCCATCGCCGAGCTGATCGCCGACTACCCGGATATCCCGCTGATCTACGATCCGGTGCTGGCCAGCGGCGCCGGCGACGAGCTGGCGCGCGAGGACATGATCCACGTGCTGCGCGACATGCTGTTGCCGCAGGTGACCGTGCTGACCCCCAACAGCATCGAGGCGCGGCGGCTGGCGGCCAATGACGCCGACGACGAGGAAGAGCTGTCGGTGGCCGACTGCGCCAAACGTCTGACGCGGCTGGGCTGCGACTACGTGTTCATCACCGGCACCCACGAGCCGACGCGCGACGTGGAAAACCGGCTCTACGACCTGGGCGGCGAAATCCGCGTCGACACCTGGCCTAGACTCAACGGCAGCTTCCATGGTTCCGGCTGCACCCTCGCCGCCGCCATCGCCGGGCTGGTGGCGCGCGGGCTGGCGGTGCCGGAGGCGGTGAAAGAGGCGCAGGACTACACCTGGCAGGCGCTGCGCTACGGCTTCCGCCCCGGCATGGGCCAGTTCATTCCCGACCGCCTGTTCTGGGCCAATGACGACGCTGGCGACGACGATGCCGACAAGGAACAAGATGCAAACGTTTAACGGCCTGTACGCGATCACCCCCGACACCGACGACAGCGAGCGCCTGATCGAGCAGGTCGGCGCCGTGCTCGACGGCGGCGCGCGCATCCTGCAGTACCGCAACAAGGGCAGCGACACGGTGCGCCGGCTGTGGCAGGCCAATATCCTGGTCAGTCTGGCACGCAGCCGCAATGCGCTGTTCATCGTCAACGACGATGTCGAACTGGCGCGCGCGGTCGGCGCCGACGGCGTGCACGTTGGCCGCGACGACGCCGGCATCGCCGCCGCCCGCGCCGCGCTCGGCCCCGGCGCCATCGTCGGCGCCAGCTGCTACGACAGCCTGGCGCTGGCACAGGCGGCGGTGGCCGCCGGCGCCAGCTACGTCGCCTTCGGCGCGGTGTATCCGTCCGCCACCAAGCCCGGCGCCGTGGCGGCGCCGCTGTCGCTGTTCGCCGACGCCGCCGGCCTCGGCGTGCCGCGGGTCGCCATCGGCGGCATCACCGCCGCCAACGCCGGGGCGGTGGTCGCCGCCGGCGCCGACGCCATCGCGGTGATCGGCGGCCTGTTCGAACAGGCCGACCCCGGCGCCGCGGCGCGCACGCTGGCGGCGCTGTACCGCTGAGCAGCACTCCACGCCCGGCGCTCCAGACCGGGCGGGACGGCATTAAAAACGGCTGCGGCAGCGGTGTTTATCCGGAGATAAACCCGCCTGCCGCAGCCGTTTTCACCGGGTCCCGCCTGCTCGCGTGAGCGCGCGATCGTGAACCGGCGTCAGGCCACCGTGTCGATGATGCCGCCGACAAGCTGCAGGCCGCTGGCCAGCGCCGCGCCGGTGGCGGAGAAACCGCCATACAGCGCGTCGCCGCCCTCCTCGATGCCGCTGACCACGCCGGTGGCCACCTGCAGCGCGCCGGCGCTGATGTCGCCGACGCCGGAGGCGATCTTCACCACCCCGCTACCCACGCTGCCCAGGCCGTAGGCCACGGTGGACCCCGCTGCCGCGATGCCGGAGAGACTCATCTTGCTGTCCTTTGCTGTGCTGTTGCCGCCCCTGCGGCATGACGATTTGTAGCCTAGCGTCAGCGCAACTTATCCATGCTGCGGTTTTGCATCCACCCTGTTACAAGACGGCAACATGGCGCGGCCAACGTTGGCCGCAAAAAAACCGCCACGCGGCGGCGTGGCGGTGCGGAGGTGCGCGATGCGGCTCAACCCAGCTTGTTGTCGGCGATGTGGTAGTGCGGGTCCTCGAACTGGTTGACCTCCACCATGCCCTTGGCCTTGTCCAGCAGCTCCAGGCAATCCGGGCTCAGGTAGCGCAGGTGCAGCGTCTTGCCGGCCTGCTGGTAGCGCGCGGCCAGCGCGTCGATGGCCTCGATGGCGGAGTGGTCGACCACCCGCGCGCGGCGGAACTCGATCACCACGTGCTCGGGGTCGCTCTTGGGCGCGAACAGCTCGCTGAAGTTGGCGGTGGAGGCGAAGAACAGGCTGCCCTCCAGCTCGTACACCTTCCAGCCCTGCGCGTCGGTGCGGGTCGTGACGCGGATGGTCTTGGCGTGCTGCCAGGCGAACACCAGCGCGGCAAACACCACGCCGCACAGCACCGCCACCGCCAGATCGGTGAGCACGGTGATCAGCGTCACGCCGACGACGATGATCGCGTCCTGGCGCGGGATCTTGCGCAGCACCTGCAGGCTGCCCCAGGCAAAGGTCTTCTGCGACACCACCAGCATCAGCCCGACCAGCGCCGCCAGCGGGATCTGCTCGATCCATGGCGCCAGGAACAGGATGAAGCCGAGCAGGAACAGCGCGGCGACGATGCCGGACAGGCGGTGGCGGGCGCCGTTGTTGATGTTGATCATGCTCTGCCCGATCAGCACGCAGCCGCCCATGGTGGCGAACAGGCCGGCCACCACGTTGCCGCCGCCCTGCGCCAGCGCCTCGCGGTTGGGCTGGCCGCGGCTGTCGGTGATGTCGTCGATCAGGTTCAGCGTCAGCAGCGACTCCAGCAGGCCGATGGCGGCCAGCACCAGCGCATACGGCAGGATGATGTAGAGCGTGTCCAGCGTCAGCG
Source organism: Vogesella indigofera (assembly GCF_028548395.1). Classification (NCBI taxonomy): domain Bacteria; kingdom Pseudomonadati; phylum Pseudomonadota; class Betaproteobacteria; order Neisseriales; family Chromobacteriaceae; genus Vogesella; species Vogesella indigofera. The sequence continues at coordinate 810,862 of NZ_JAQQLA010000004.1, forward strand.
GCACCTGCGGCAGGTGGAACTGCGGCAGGCCGCCGGCGATGGAGCCCATGTCGCCGACGGTCTTGGTGTCGATGCCGAAGCCGGCCACCACGCCGGCCACGATCAGGATCGCCGCCAGCGCCGCCGGAATGGTACGGCTCAGGCGCGGCAGCAGGTAGATGATGGCCATGGTCAGCACCGTCAGCGCCGCCATCACCGCCATCACCGCCAGCTGCGGCGCGGCCAGCCACTGGCCGCCGCTCTTGAAATGGCCGGCCTGCGCCACCGTCATCACCAGCGCCAGGCCGTTGACGAAGCCCAGCATCACCGAGTGCGGCACCATGCGGATGAACTTGCCCAGCTTGAAGGCGCCGAACAGCAGCTGCAGCACCCCCATCAGCACCACGCTGGCGTACAGGTATTCCACGCCGTAGCGGGTGACGATGGACACCATCACCACCGCCAGCGCGCCGGTGGCGCCGGAGATCATGCCCGGACGGCCGCCGAAGCTGGCGCTGATCAGGCACAGGAAAAAGGCGGCGTACAGCCCGGTCAGCGGGCTGACGTGGGCGACCAGCGCGAAGGCGATCGCCTCCGGCACCAGTGCCAGCGCCACGGTGATGCCGCTGAAAAAGTCGGTCTTGATCGCCGACGGGGTCATTTTGGTCAACACGCTACTCCGCAACAGGGTGCGCGCCGGCAGGCGGCGGCAAACGATATCAGGCAAGACAAAGGCAGGACGGCAGGCAGGCGGCACGGCCTGGCAGGCGAAAAAAGGGAGCGATTATGCTACAGAAACAGGGACTTGTCGCCGCGAACGGCGCTCAGCCGGCGCCCAGGGTTGGCCGCAAGGCGCTGCTGCCGGGCGGCTGCGGGCGGAACAGCGGCTGGCTCTGCCCCGGCAGGCGGTAGCGCTGCGCCAGCGTCTGGTACAGCCCGGCCTGCGCCTGCTGCTGCAGCGCCTTGTTGAAGCGGTCACGCGCGCGCACGTCGCGGAAGGACAGCGCGTACTGCGTCGGCGGGAACAGCGCGTGGGTGCACAGCGGCTGGCGGTTGTTCAGCGGCACATCCGGCTGCATCGAGAAGTGCAGGAAGATGTACAGGTCGGAGATCACCACGTCGGTGCGGCCGGTGAACAGCAGGTTGTTGAGGATGGATTGCGGCGACGACTCGACGTAAGCGGCATTGCTCCTGGTCATCGCCGCGAACTCGGCGCCGAGAAAGCGCTGCGCGTTGTGGAAGGCCGCCACCCGGTACTGGCCCAGCTCGGCGATGTGTTTCAGCTGCAGGTGGCGCTGGCACAGCGTGATCGCCATATTGCGGTAGGCGATGTAGGGCTCGGACACGAACGGACCGTCGTTGGAGATGGCGGCGTCGATGCGGCCGTCGGCCAGCGCCTGCTGCGCGCGCTGGTTGGGCAGCAGCAGGATTCTGGGCTGGTAGCCGGCGGCGCGCAGCACGCTGCTGACCAGCTCGTACTCGATGCCGCGGGATTCGTCGGCGATGATGTACGGCGGCTTGTTTTCACCCAGCGCCACCTGCAGCACCGGCAGCGGCGGCGACTCCAGCGCCTGCGCCGGCAGTGCCAGACACAGCAGCGCCGCCGCCAGCAGCCGGCGCGGCCAACCTTGGGCCGGGTAGTGCGCCATGATCAGGCGTTGTAGCCGAGGTTGGGCGCCAGGTCGCGTTCGGCCTGCACCACGCTGACTCCGCGGCGTAGCGCGTAGCTTTCCACCTGGTCGCGACTGATCTTGCCGACGCCGAAGTAGCGCGAGTCCGGATGGCTGAAGTAAAAGCCGGACACCGCCGCCGTCGGCAGCATGGCGTAGCCTTCGGTCAGCGTCATGCCGATCGCCGGCGCGTCCAGCAGCTGGAACAGCTCCTTCTTCACGGTGTGGTCCGGACAGGCCGGGTAGCCCGGCGCCGGGCGGATGCCGACGTACTTCTCGTCGATCAGCGCCTCGTTGTCCAGCGCCTCGTCCGCCGCGTAGCCCCAGAACTCGGTGCGCACGCGGCGGTGCATCAGCTCGGCAAAGGCCTCGGCGAAGCGGTCGGCCAGCGCCTTGAGCAGGATGGCCGAGTAGTCGTCGTTGGCGGCTTCGAAGCGCGCCACGTGCGGGTCGATGCCCAGGCCGCCAGTGACGGCGAAGGCGCCGATGTAGTCGTCGACACCGCTGTCACGCGGCGCAATGAAGTCGGCCAGACACCAGTCCGGGTTCTTGTTGCCATCCTTGTCGGTCTTCACCAGCTGCTGGCGCAGGCCGACCCAGGTCAGCAGCGGCGCCCGCGTTGCCGGATCGAGAATCTCGATATCGTCATGATTGACGCTCACCGCCGGGAACAGTCCGATCACCGCGTTGGCGCTCAGCCATTTCTCGTCGATGATCTGCTTGAGCATCGCCTGCGCGTCGACCCACAGTGCGGTGGCGGATTCGCCGACCACTTCGTCGCTGAGAATGGCGGGATAACGGCCGGCCAGCTCCCAGCTCTGGAAGAACGGCGTCCAATCGATCACCTCGGCAATCTCGGCCAGGTCGTAATTGACGTAGCGGCGCACGCCCAGCCACTTCGGCACCGGCGGGCTGTAGTGCGCCCAGTCGATGCGGTGGCGCTGTTCGCGCGCGGCAGAGATCGGCAGCAGCTTGGCGTCGCCGCGGCTCTCGAAGATGGCGCGGGCGCGGGCGTAGTCGTCGGACACCTCCTGCACGAAGGCGTCGCGCAGGGTGTCGGACAGCAGGTTGGAACAGACGCCCACCGCACGGCTGGCGTCCGGCACGTAGATCACCGGGCCACTGTAGTTCGGCGCGATCTTGACCGCGGTGTGCACGCGGCTGGTGGTGGCGCCGCCGATCAACAGCGGGATGTCGAAGCCCTGGCGCTGCATTTCCTTGGCCACGTGCGCCATTTCTTCCAGGCTGGGGGTAATCAGCCCGGACAGGCCGATGATGTCGGCCTTGTGTTCGCGCGCGGCGTCGAGAATGGTCTGGCACGGCACCATCACGCCCAGATCGATCACCTTGTAGTTGTTACAGCGCAGCACCACGCCGACGATGTTCTTGCCGATGTCGTGCACGTCGCCCTTCACCGTGGCCATAATGATCACGCCCTTGGCCGGCGCGTCCTGCAGCCCCATACGGATCTTTTCTTCCTCGATGAACGGCTCCAGGTGCGCGACGGCGGCCTTCATCACGCGTGCCGATTTCACCACCTGCGGCAGGAACATCTTGCCGGCGCCGAACAGGTCGCCGACCACGTTCATGCCGTCCATCAGCGGGCCTTCGATCACGTGGATCGGGCGCTCGCACTTCAGGCGCACCTCTTCGGTGTCTTCCACGATAAAGCTGGTGATGCCCTTGATCAGCGCGTGCTCCAGCCGTTTTTCCACCGGCTGGCTGCGCCAGGCGAGGTCTTCGCCCTTCGCTTCCTTGGCGTCGCCACGGAAGCTTTCCGCCAGCGTGATCAGCGCCTCGGTCACCGCCATGATGTCGTCGCCGCGCATCAGCACCACGTCCTCGATGCGCTCGCGCAGCACCGCGTCGACCTCGTCGTACACCTCCAGCGCGCCGGCGTTGACGATGCCCATGGTCATGCCGTTCTTGATGGCGTGGTACAGGAACACGGCGTGGATCGCCTCGCGCACCTTGTTGTTGCCGCGGAAGGAGAACGACACGTTGGACACGCCGCCGGAAATCTTGGCGTGCGGCAGGTTCTGCTTGATCCAGCCGGTGGCCTCGATGAAGTCCAGGCCGTAGCGGGCGTGTTCCTCGATACCGGTGGCCACCGCGAAGATGTTGGGGTCGAAGATGATGTCTTCCGGTGGGAAGCCGACCTCATCCACCAGGATGCGGTAGCTCTTCTCGCAGATCTCGACCTTGCGCGCGTAGGTGTCGGCCTGGCCGACCTCGTCGAAGGCCATCACGATCACCGCCGCGCCGTAGCGGCGCAGCAGGCGCGCCTGCTCGATGAACTTGTCGACGCCCTCCTTCATCGAGATGGAGTTGACGATGCCCTTGCCCTGGATGCACTTCAGGCCGGCCTCGATCACCTCCCATTTTGACGAGTCGATCATGATCGGCACGCGGCTGATGTCCGGCTCGGCGGCGATCAGGTTGAGGAAGCGCACCATGGCTGCGTGGGCGTCCAGCATGCCCTCGTCCATGTTGATGTCGATGATCTGGGCGCCGTTTTCCACCTGCTGCCGCGCCACGTCCAGCGCGGTGGCGTAGTCGCCGTTGAGGATCAGCTTGGCAAACGCCTTGGAGCCGGTGACGTTGGTACGCTCGCCGACGTTGACGAACAGGTCCTTGTCGCCGATGTTGAACGGTTCCAGCCCGGACAGCCGGCACTTCGGTTCGATCTGCGGCAGCGGCCGCGGCGGCAGGTCTTTCACCGCCTGGTAGATGGCGGCGATGTGTTCCGGCGTGGTGCCGCAACAGCCGCCGATGATGTTCACCAAGCCAGCTTCCGCCCACTCGCGCACCTGCGGCGCCATGTCTTCCGGCGTCAGGTCGTAGCCGGTGGGGGCCAGCGGGTTGGGCAGGCCGGCGTTGGCGTGCACCGACACGAAAGTGGCCGAGATGCGCGACATTTCTTCCACGTACGGCCGCAGCAGATCCGGACCCAGCGCACAGTTGAGGCCGAAACTCATCGCGTTGGCGTGCGACAGGCTGTTGTAGAACGCCTCGGTGGTCTGGCCGGTCAGGGTGCGGCCGGACTGGTCGGTAATGGTGCCGGACACCATGATCGGCAGCCGCAGCGTGTCCGGGCGCTCGTCGAAATACTTGTGGATCGCGAACACCGCCGCCTTGGCGTTCAGCGTGTCGAAAATGGTTTCCACCAGCAGGAAGTCGGCGCCGCCTTGCACCAGACCGTCGATGGCCTCGGTGTAGGTCTCCACCAGCTCGTCGAAGGTGACGTTGCGGTAGCCCGGATCGTTCACGTCCGGGCTGATGCTGCAGGTGCGGCTGGTGGGGCCGAGCACGCCGGCACAGAAGCGCGGCTTGTCCGGGGTGGCCGCGGTCATCGCCACGCACAGCTCTTTTACCAGCTTGGCGGCGGCAAAGTTCAGCTCCCACACCAGCTCTTCCATGCCATAGTCGGCCATGGCGATGGCGGTGGCGTTGAAGCTGTTGGTCTCGATGATGTCGGCACCGGCGTCGAGATAGGCCTGGTGGATGCCGGCAATGATCTGCGGCTGGGTCAGCACCAGCAGGTCGTTATTGCCCTTCACGTCGCGCGGCCAGTCGCTAAAGCGCTCGCCACGGTAGTCCGCCTCTTCCAGCCGGTGGCGCTGGATCATGGTGCCCATGCCGCCGTCCAGAATCAGGATACGGCGGGCGAGCAAGTCGTAGGCGGAGTGCTGGGCAATTTTTGACATGGCAAAGGCGGCTTTTTTAAGTAAAACTACGTAGATGCGGAGCCGGTTATCTTAACATTGCGCACGCGGCTGCGAGATCGAATCCTTAGATCGAGCATTTATAACCATCTGGCTGGTGCTTCATATGAAAACCCCACTTCTGGTGCTAACCATTGCCGCTGCCGGCCTGCTGGCCAGCGGCACCCAGGCCGCGCCGGCGCTGCGTATCGGCGTCGCCGACTCCGACTCCGCCCCGATCGTGGTGCTGGCCGGCAGCCAGCTGGTCGGCGGGCTGTCGAAGGAGCTGGGCGAAGAGCTGGGGCGCACGCTGAAGGCACCGGTGGAGTTCATCGTGGTGTCGCGCAAGCGGGTGGAGATGTCGATCGACAACGGCAGCATCGACATCGTGTGCAACACCAATCCGGCGTGGTATGTCGGCGCCTCGCGCGTCGGCTGGACGCGCGAGTTCTACCCGCAGATCGAGCGGGTGATGTCGCTGAAGCCGCACCCGCGCACCATCGACAGCATCGACGAGCTGGCTGGCCAGCGCATCGGCGTCATCGGCGGCTATCACTACACCACGGTGGAGCCGCTGTGGCAGGGCCAGCGCGCCACCCGCGTCAACCAGCCGCGGCTGCCGCTGTTGATGCGCGCGCTGCAGACCGGCATGGTCGACGTGGTGATCAATTCCGAGCTGGAGATGAGCGCCTGGGCGCGCGCCAACCCGGCGCAGGCGGCCAACCTGCGGCTGCATCCGCTGGTGGTGTCGGTGATGCCGACGCGCTGCGCGGTGTCGCCGGGCAGCCGCTACAGCGAGAGCCGGCTCGACCAGGCCATCGGCGAGATGGAACAAAACGGCAGCATCCGGCGTATCCTTGACCGCTATGAATGGAAAAACCGCTAACCGTTGGCCGCAACGGCTGGCCGGCGCCCTGTGCCTGCTGGCCGTGACCCTGCCTGCCACCGCCGCCGACGACACCCTCACCGTCGGCGTCACCGAGAACGACGCAGCACCGTCGATGATCTTTTCCTACAGCCCGCAGCTGCAGCTGGACGGCGGGGTGTGGAAGGACCTGCTGGACAGCATCGGCCACCAGCTCGGCCAGCGCGTGCAGTACCTGCCGCTGGCGCGCAAGCGCATGGACAGCTACCTGCAGAACGGCCAGATCGACATGGTGTGCAACACCAATCCGGCGTGGTGGGAGGCGCCGGAACGCTTCCACTGGTCGCTGCCGCTGTCCGAGCAGGTGGAGCGTTTCGTGTCGCCGCTGACGCTGCACGAGCGCATCACCTCGCTGAGCCAGCTCAACGGCCGCCGCATCGGCACCGTGATCGGCTACCACTACCCGGCACTGGCGTACGCCTTTGCCCACGGCGCGCAGCGCATCGACCAGCAGCAGGCCAACCTGCAGCTGCGCGCCGCCGCCAGTGGCGTGGTCGACGTCGCGGTGGTCGACGAGCTGAGCTTTGCCTGGTGGCTGAAAAACAATCTGCGCGAAGCGCGCCAGGTGCAGCTGCAACCGCTGGTGCTGTCGCGCATGCCGCTCAGCTGCGCGCTGTCGCGCCGCTCGCACCTGGCGCCGGCCAGCCTCAACCACGCGATCCGCACCCTGCAACAGCAGGGCGTGCTGGCCGCCCGCCTCAAGCCTTACCAAGTGCCATGAGCCAGCGTTATCTCTATCTGCACGGTTTCCAGTCCGGCCCGCAATCGCTGAAGGCGCGCGAGACCGCCGCCTGGCTGCAGCAGCACCCGGCCGCCGGCCAGCTGCTGTGTCCGCAGCTGTCACCGTATCCGGCACAGGCGATGCAGCAGCTGCAGTTGCTGATCGCGCAACAGCAGCCGACGGCGCTGATCGGCAGCTCGCTGGGCGGCTTTTACGCCACCGCGCTCGCCGAACAACACCGGCTGCCGGCGGTGCTGATCAACCCGGCGATCTGGCCGGAGCGCGAGTTGCAACACTTCCTCGGCCCGCTGCACAACCCGTACACCGGCGAGGACTACCGCCTCGGCCGCGAGCACATGCAGCAGCTGGCAGCGATGCGGCCCTCGCGGCTGACGCCGGTGCGCTACTACCTGCTGCTGGGCACGGCCGACGCAGTGCTGGACTGGCGCGAGGCGGTGCGCCACTACGCCGGCGCCCGCCAGCTGGTGCGCAACGGCGACGACCACCGCCTGCAGGCGTGGCCACAGCTGCTGCCCGGCGTCGCGCGCTTTGTCGACGACTACTACCGCCGCCAGGCATCGGCCGCCGGCTAAGAGCCGTGTTCCGACCTCGCGCGCTCATGCAAGTCAAGGCAAAAACCGGGGGCGCGGCGTTTAGCTGGATATAAACCCGCATGCCGAAGCCGTTTTCAACGCGGTATCGCCCCATTGAGATAAAGTCGCAGCCGATCGTGAACAGGCTCTAGCGAACACTGTGTTCCCCCGCGCCACGTGCGCTTTGCGGCACACTGCCGCCTGTTACCGACCCCACGCTCCGGAGGCCCCATGAACCTGACCATCCGCCTGTCGCACTGCGGCGGCCCCGACGTCCTGCGCGCCGAACAGGCTGCCATCCCCACGCCGGCCGCCGGTGAGGTGCTGCTGCGCCACACCGCCATCGGCGTCAACTTCATCGACACCTACTACCGCAGCGGCTTGTATCCGCTGCCGCTGCCGTCCGGGCTAGGCTCCGAGGCCGCCGGCGTGGTGGAGGCGGTCGGCGACGGCGTCAGCCACCTGCAGGTCGGCGACCGCGTCGCCTACGCCGGCGGCGCGCAGGGCGCCTACAGCCAGTACCGCACGCTGCCGGCGGCGCTGCTGGTGAAGCTGCCGGACGACATCGACGACGACACCGCCGCCTGCGTGATGCTGCAGGGCATGACCGTGGAGTACCTGATCCGCCGCACCTACGCGGTGGAGGCCGGCCAGACCGTGCTGTGGCACGCCGCCGCCGGCGGCGTCGGCCAGATCGCGGTGCAATGGCTCAGCTCGCTGGGCGTCAACGTGATCGGCACCGTCGGCAGCGCCGACAAGGCCGCCATCGCGCTGCGGCTGGGCTGCAAACAGGTGATCAACTACCGCGAGGAAGACGTGGTGGCGCGGGTGCGCGAGCTGACCGGCGGCCGCGGCGTGCCGGTGGTATACGACTCGGTGGGCAAGGATACCTTCGAGATGTCGCTGGACTGTCTCGCGCCGCGCGGCATGTTCGTCAGCTTCGGCAATGCCTCCGGCGCGGTGCCGCCGTTCGCGCCGCTGCTGCTGTCGCAGAAGGGCTCGCTGTTCTTCACCCGCCCCAAGCTGGGCGACTACGTTGCCACCCGCGCCGAGCTGGAAGCCAGCGCCGAGGCGCTGTTCGAGCGCATCGGCGCCGGCGCGGTGAAGGTGCAGCCCTCGGCGCGCTACGCGCTGGCCGACGCGGCACAGGCGCACGCCGACCTGGAAGCGCGGCGCACCACAGGCTCCATCATCCTGCGGCCCTGAACGCCACGCCGCCCGGATGGCAAAAAGGTTGGCCGCAGCGATGCGGCCAACCTTTTTTAGTGTTCCCTGATGCCAGCACCGCACCTAGTCGCGTTCGGCGTCCTGCTGCTGGCGCCAGCGCTGGTGGCGTGACGGCTTGTCGCGCCGCTCCGGGCGTGGGCCGCGCTCGGCGCCGTCGCCATCCGGCGGCAGGTAGTGCCAGCGGCGCAGCCGTTTCAGCGCCCGCGCCTCTTCCCGCGTCAGCTCGCCGCGCTCCACCGCCTCGCGCAGGCGCAGGTCGCGCAGGCGATGCGGTGGCGCCGCCTCGGCCTGCCACGCGGGCGGGCCGTTGTCGACGCGCCAGGGCGGTGCAGCCAGCGCGCTATTGCCGGCCAGCAGCGCCAGCAGGAGCAGGAAAAGGGCTTTCATGCGTGCATTTTATCCCGCACACCGCCCGACTGCCATGCCGGCAGCGGCGGTGTGCTCAAAGGTCCCCGGCTCAGTTGCCTTTGGCGGCAGCCGGGGTCGCCGGCACGGCGCAATGGGCGCCGTCACCGCGATGGTGGCGCATCTTGTCGCCGCGGTACTGCTTGCCGGCCACCGCTTCCGGCCAGGTCTCGCGTTTGGCGCTGCGCTCGTTGTTGGCGATCAAGGCCTTGGTCTTGGCCTGCAGCTGCTGGTGTAGCTTCTGCATCTGTGCGTGCGCGGCGTCGCGCTCCTTCTTCAGCTGGCTCAGCTCGGCGTCGGTCAGCGCACCGGACATCACCGCCTCGTGGTAGGCGCGCATGTTCTGGCGCATTTCCTCGCGTTGCGGCTTGCCGTCGCCACCAAAGGCGAAAGCAGTCAGCGATACGCCGGCCAGCAGGCTGGCAAGCAGGGTCACGGCAACGGTACGTTTGGCATTCATGGTCAGACTCCTCGGTTACGACATCAAAAGGGGATGAGCTGACTGTACGTGGCAGGTTTTGCGCGGGTATTGCTGCGGCGGCGGCAAGTGTTAATAGGTGTTAACCACGGCAGCCACGTTAACGGCTGTTCATATCCGGGCTGACTTGGCGCGGCAGGCGCGTTACGCTTGGCAGATAAAGACTCGGGATGTGACGGATGGAAAACCACAAGATACTGGTCGTCGACGACGATGTGCGCCTGCGCGAGCTGCTGCAGCGCTACCTGGCGCAGCAGGGCTTCAGCGTTGATACGCTGCCGGACGCGCGCGACCTCGACCGCAAGCTGGCGCGCAACCGCCCGGACCTGCTGGTGCTGGACGTGATGATGCCCGGCGACGACGGGCTGGCGGTGGTGCGCCGCCTGCGCGCGCAGGGCGAGCAGATCCCGGTGATCATGCTCACCGCGCGCGGCGAGGACATCGACCGCATCCTCGGCCTGGAAATGGGCGCCGACGACTACCTGGCCAAGCCGTTCAACCCGCGCGAACTGGCGGCACGCATCCACGCGGTGCTGCGCCGCCATGCGCAGACGCCGGTGGTGATGGCGCAGCACGACGCCGGCCAGGTACTCGGCTTCGGCCGCTGCGAGCTGCACCCGGCGCGGCGCGAGCTGCTGCGCGACGGCCAGCCGGTGACGCTGACCACCGCCGAGTACGCGGTGCTGCTGGCGCTGGCCAGCCACCCACGACGGCCGCTGACGCGCGAACAGCTGATGGAGCTGGCGCTGGGCAAGGGCGGCGGCGAATCGCAAGATCGCAGCATCGACGTGCACATCTCGCGGCTGCGCAAGCTGATCGAGGACGGCGACGGCGCGCCGCGCTATCTGCAGACGGTATGGGGCTACGGCTACGTGTTCGTGCCGGACGGCAAGGCAAGGGAAGCGACATGAACCTGGCGCGCTTCGGCGGCACGCTGTTCCTGCGCCTGGCGGCGCTGGTGGTGCTGGCGGTACTGGCCAGCCAGGTGTTCACGCTGTGGCTGACCGAACAACAGAAAAGCGCGCTGCTGGCGCGGCAGCTGTACGCGCAGGTGCTGGACACGCTGGCCGACTACGAGGAGGCGCTCGACCGGCTGCCGGCGGCGGAGCGCGACGCCTTCCTGCTGCGCAACAACCTGCCCGGCCTGCCGCGGCTGCTGCCGCTGGCACAGGCGCCGGCACAGACCTTTCCCGCCCCCGCCTTTACCGCACCGCTGGAAGCCTGGCTGGGCAGCGCCGTCGGCGAGCCGGTCAGCGTGCGCATGAGCCGCGCCGAACGCCGTGAGCTGTGGATCAAGGTACCGGTGCTGGACAGCCACTACTGGCTGGTGATGCCGCTGCGCCGCTACCTGCCGCCGGCGCTGCAGCCGACGCTGCAGGCCGCCGGACTGGTGGCGCTGCTGTCGGTGCTGGCCGCCTTCGCGCTGGCGTGGCGCACCACGCGGCCGCTGAGCCGGCTGGCCAATGCCGCGCGCCACCTCGAAGCCGGGCGCATGCCGCAGGCGGTGCCGGTCAGCGGCCCGCGCGAGGTGCGCGACGTGATCGAGCGCTTCAACACCATGGCGCTGGCGCTGGACAAGGCCGCCAGTGAGCGGCGGCTGATGCTGGCCGGGCTGTCGCACGACCTGCGCACGCCGCTGACGCGGCTGAAGCTGGCGGTGGAGCTGCAGGACGACCTCGGCGACAAGCCGGGCATGCTCAACGACATCGACGAGCTGTCGCGCATCGTCGGCCAGTTCATCGACTTCGCACGCAGCGAGGAAACGCGGCCGCTGACGCCGCTGGCGCTGGGCGAGCTGATCGACAACGTGCTGACCAAGTTCCGCCGCGACGACATGGACGTTGCCTGGCAGCGCCGCGACGCCACCATCAACGGCGACGCGCTGGCGCTGCAGCGGCTGCTGTCCAACCTGCTGGAAAACGCGCGCCGCTACGGCCGCTCGCCGTTCAGCGTCAGCCTGCAGCCCGGCGCCGGCCACTGCGAGCTGCGCGTGCACGATTGCGGCGCCGGCATCGCGCCGGAACTGCAGCAGGCGGCGCTGACGCCGTTCGAAAGGTTGGCCGCACACCGCGGCAGCGACGGCGGCAGCGGCCTCGGACTCGCCATCGTCAGCCGCGTGGTGGCGCAGCACGGCGGCAGCCTGCGCTTCGACTACCCGCCGGACGGCGGCTTCGCGGTGGTGATCACGCTGCCGACGCTGGCCGACGCCGGCTGAGGGCGTCCGCTGCCCGCAAACAAAAACCGGCCGAGATGGCCGGTTTTTTCATGATGGCGACGAAGCGCTCACGACTTGTGCTTGCAGGTATTGATGCCCAGCAGCGCGTACGGCGGACACCAGCCGAACACGCCGGTGGCCACCGGCACCAGCCCCAGCAGCGCCCACGGCGACGCCGGCCCGATGAAGGCGAGGCTGGTGATCGCCAGTCCCACCACGATGCGGATCACGCGTTCGGTATTGCCGATATTCTGTTTCATCGCCCTGCTCCTTGTTGTCGATAATTCATTATATTCATATATAAATTATTTTCCAATATACAATTTGCAAGTCAGTCGCCATCGCGGCCGCCGCCACGGCCGACCAGCCACGGCGCCAGCAGCAACACCAGCATGCCCAGCCCGAGATAACCGCCGGCGCGCGGATCGTAATCCGCCAGCAGCCGCTCAGACGGATAGCCCAGCAGCGTGCCGAGGCCGAACTCGAACAGCAGCATCAGCAGCAGCCACAGCGCACCGGCCTGCAGCTGTTGCGCCGGCGTGCGCAGCTGCAACCAGCGCCGCGTCAGCCAGGTAAGCAGCAGGATCAGCAGCGCGCCGCTCACCACCCCCAGCTGCCGCGCCGCCGGCTCGCCCAGCCACGGCACCAGCCACAGCCGGCGCAGCACGCCTTGCAGCGTCTCCGCCGCCACGATCAGCCCCCACACCGCCAACACCCTGCGCCAGCGCATCGCCGTCTCCCGCACTGCCCCGTTCAGGCGCGGCGCTGCCAGCTCAGCAGCAGCACCCCGGCCAGGATCAGCACACCGCCGGCCAGCATCGCCACGCTCACCACCTCGCCCAGCCACAGCGCGCCCCACAGCACCCCGAACACCGGCACCAGATAGGTGACGCTGCTGGCGCGGGTAGCGCCCAGCTTCTCGATCAGGCGGTAGAAGATCACGTAGGCAAACGCGGTACAGGCCAGCGCCAGCAGCAGCACCGCGCCCCACACCGTGGCCGTCGGCGCCTGCGGCGGCCACGTCCACAGTGCCAGCGGCAACAGCAGGATGGCGCCGGACGCCAGGCTGCCGGTCGCCGTCACCAGCGGCGGCAACCCCGGCAGCCAGCGCTTGGCCATGTGCCCGGACCAGCCGTAGCAGGCGGTGGCGCCCAGCATCGCCAGCACCGGCAGCGCGCTGTCCAGCCCGAACGCCGCACCGCGCCCCAGCGTCAGCACCAGCACCCCGGCCAGCCCCAGCGCCAGCCCGGCGGCGCGCTGCCGCGTCATCGCCTCACCGGCCAGCGGCATCGCCCACAGCGCGGTCATCAGCGGCGTGGTGGCGTTCAACACCGACGCCACCCCGGCCGGCAGCGTCAGCGTCGCCCACGCGATCAGGCAGAACGGCAGCGCCGACAGGAACACGCCGACCACGGCGATGGCGCGCCAGTGCTGCCGCCACAGCCCGAAGCCGCCTGGCTGCCACCACAACAGCGGCAACAACGCCAGCGTCGCCACGCCGAGGCGCAGCGCGATCAGTGGGAACGGCCCCAGCGCCGGCACCGCCACGCGCATGAACAGGAAAGAACCACCCCACATCGCCGCCAGCAGCAGCAACCACAACCAGTCGCGCGGCTCCGTCATCGCCGTACTCCCGCCACGCCCGTCATATTCGTTACCGTCATCATCACGCCCTCGCGAAAATAACAGTGTAGGCAAACGCGAGCGGCATGACGATCCGATTCTTGCTTTGCAGTCAGGGTTTCCGGGCAGCACGGTAGGGTGCATCACCCAGGGCGATGCACCACGACGGCGGCTTGCGGCCAACCTTGTCGCGGCAAGCGGTCTGGATTTTGGGCCACGGAAGTACACGGAAAGACACGGACAAAGGCGGCCTTGACCACGAAAAGACACGAAAATAAAAACGGAAAGGTTGGCCGCAAACCGGTTCAATCGCCAGCCGGAATCGGACCGACGCACCCGTTCCCGTTGGCGCAAGCCGTGACAACTGTCGCCAGCCCGGGAACAAGCCGCCCTCTTTTGAGCGCAGCGTATGGGCGGCGCCGGGATGGCGGCAGTTGTCGCGGGGATTCTTGCGCCTCCGGGAAGAGCGGGGATTGAAAAGGGGGATACGGTATCCCCCTTTCCCGCCCGCCGCGCGGAAGCGGCAGATAAAAAACATCCGCGCAGCGGATTCAACACATCAAAAACAAGGTTGGCCGCAAACCTTCTACGGCTTGCGGCCAACCTTGGTCATTCAAACGTCGGACTTCGCAAGCTCAGCCCAACCTACCGTGCTGATAAAAATCCCTCAAAACACACGCACATACCTCTTGGTCTATAAGAACACAATCAAACCCATTAACAAAATCAAGAATTAAACCAAAATCATACTCAACAAACTCACTCTCACACAAATGAACCCATGCGATCTTTTTTCCATAAAACGCCTCCAAAAATCCAGATGCCAATTCTGCATTATAAAGATCAAATAATTCACCATTACCATGACAAAATTCTTCAAAATCACAAACATTAATTTCACCAGCTTCAATTGCCATTTTCAAATTAATAACATCAGCATCACCAACAATTTGACTAATTACTATTAATTCAACCCTACCCATAAGTTGCATTTCCAGATGCCTACAATCAGCCTCTGAAAATGGGCATTCAACCACTCCAAATCTCGTATAAATATCAAACTCTCGCACATTTTTTCTTGCAATCATAACAACCCCTTATGGATAGCGAACTTTTATGTCTTGACTCCCTCTTGGCTCATTCAATCGCGGTAACCCTTTAGCTTAGCAAGCTCAGTCCAACCTACCGTGCCTGTTAAAAAAACATGACTTATTAATTATAAAAACAAAAAGCGAGGACATTATTTCAATAATAAAACCAATAATCGGCAGCATCCAAGTACCAAACAACACCCACAAACTCAAAAATATTGCGCCACTCGACTCTCTTCCCCATTTTGGCACATTCAAATATTCAAGCTCATCAATAAATCCGTCTCCATCGAGATCGAATTTATAATATTCATGCTGAAAATAAACATAATAACCAACTGCAAACAAAAATCCAATCACAAGGAAAATCACAGCGGACATTAAAATTCGTCGATAGATTTTCACTTCTTGCAATCTAGGGAAAACACACCCGATAACAACTCCAACAACAATCAACCCACAAAAATAATAATAACCTCCACAAAGAAGTTCAAATAAAACATCAAATCCAAACTTTAAGACTTCCATTAAGCCACCCTGCATTTAAGAACTCAGCAAGCCTTCAATCGGCTGTTTAGATCATTTAACTGACGTCACTTCGAGCTTTTTATATTTGAAATATATATATTTCAATTCATGCCAATAGATATGGATGACCTCCTTCTGATTCGCCCCCCGGTTCATTTTGTTCAACCTAATGGCTTCTACCATTCTGATTACATCATACTAAGTCTAACTTACAATCCAAAATACTCCAAAGGCATTATGTTGCTCACAATGACAAAAGGGCAAACCGTGACGGCTTGCCCTTTTCTGTTACCGCTTGCGGCCAACCTCGGCCGCCAGCTCAATCCCTCAACTGCCCTCCGACAGCTGCGCCAGCAGCTCCGCCTGGCGCTCGGCCACCAGCGCGTCGGTCAGCTCGTACAGGTCGCCGTCCATCGCCTGATCCAGCTTGTACAAGGTGAGGTTGATGCGGTGGTCGGTGATGCGGCCCTGCGGGTAGTTGTAGGTGCGAATGCGCTCGGAGCGGTCGCCGGAGCCGATCAGGCTCTTGCGCTCGGCGGCTTCCTTCTGGTTCTTCTCGCGCAGCTGGATGTCGTAGATGCGCGCCGCCAGTACCTGCATCGCGCTGGCCTTGTTGGCGTGCTGCGAGCGGCCGTCCTGGCATTCGGCGACGATGCCGGTGGGCAGGTGGGTGATGCGCACCGCGGAATCGGTCTTGTTGATGTGCTGGCCGCCGGCGCCGCTGGCACGATAGGTGTCGATGCGCAGGTCGGCGGGGTTGAGCACCACTTCGGCGATCTCGTCGGCTTCGGCCATCACCGCCACGGTGCAGGCGGAGGTGTGGATGCGGCCCTGGGTCTCGGTGGCCGGCACGCGCTGCACGCGGTGGCCGCCGGATTCGAATTTCAGCTTGGAATAGGCGCCCTGGCCGACCAGGCGCACGATGACTTCCTTGTAGCCGCCGAGGTCGGATTCGCTGGCGGAGACGATCTCGGCCTGCCAGCGGTTGCGTTCGGCAAAGCGGGTGTACATGCGCAAGAGGTCGGCGGCGAACAGCGCCGCCTCGTCGCCGCCGGTGCCGGCGCGGATTTCAAGAAAGATGTTCTTGTCGTCGTTGGGGTCTTTCGGCAGCAGCAGTTTCTGTAGCTCGACATCCAGCGCGGCGAGCCGGTTTTTGGCGTCGCCAATTTCTTCCTGCGCGAATTCCTTCATGTCCGGGTCGTCCAGCAGTTCGCTGGCGGTGGCGATGTCGGCTTCGCACTGGCGGTAGGCGTTGAACGCCTCGACCACCGGGGTCAATTCGGCGTGTTCGCGGGTGAGCTTGCGGAAGGTGTCCATATTGGCGGTGGCCTGTTCGGACATCAGCAGTTGCGTGACTTCTTCCAGCCGGTCATCGAGCTGGGCCAGTTTCGCGGCAATCGAGGGTTTCATTACGACTCCGGGTGCAAACGATACAGGCTGGCGATCAGCGCCACCTGTGCGTCGTGCGCCGCGCCGCTGCCGGAAGACAGCGCCTGCGTCGGCGGATGCATCAGTTTGTTGGTCAGTTGTACCGACAGGACTTCCAGCACTTTTTCCGGCGGTGCACCTTTGGCCAGCTGTTTCATGGCGGCCTCCAGCGCGTTGCGGCGGGTGCGTTCGGCTTCGTCGCGCAGCGCACGGATCAGCGGCACGCTTTCGCGGCGCTTGAGCCAGTCGGTGAATTCGCCGACGCGGTGGGCGATGATGGTTTCGGCTTCTTCCGCCGCCTGGCTGCGCGCCTGCTGGCCGACTTCGACGATGCCGGCGATGTCGTCGACGGTGTAGAGGTAGACGTCGGACAGCTCGCCGACCTCGGCCTCGATGTCGCGCGGCACCGCCAGGTCGAGCATGAAGATCGGGCGGTGGCGGCGCGCCTTGATGGCGCGCTCGACCATGCCCTTGCCGATGATGGGCAGCTGGCTGGCGGTGGAGCTGACCACCACGTCGTAGTGGTGCAGGTGATCGGGCAGCTCGGCGAGGGTGATGGCGTTGCCGCCGAATTGCGCCGCCAGTGCCTGGCCACGCTCCAGCGTGCGGTTGGCGACGGTGATACAGGCCGGGTTGCGCGCGGCGTAGTGGGTGGCGACCAGTTCGATCATCTCGCCGGCGCCGATGAACAGCACGTTCAGCTCGCCGACCGAGGCGAAGATCTGCTCGGTGAGGCGCACGCCGGCGGCGGCCATCGACACCGAGCTGGCGCCGACCGCGGTCTGGCTGCGCACGTCCTTGGCCACGGCAAAGGTTTTCTGGAACAGGCCGTTGAGCAGGCTGCCGAGGGTGCCGGCACGTTCGGCGGTGCGCACCGCGTCCTTGATCTGGCCCAGGATCTGCGTTTCGCCCAGCACCATGGAATCCAGCCCGGAGGCGACGCGGAAGGCGTGGCGCGCCGCTTCGGCGGCGTCGAGCTGGTACAGGTAGGGACGCACTTCGTCCAGGCTCAGGCCGTGGTAGTTGGCCAGCCACGCCAGTGCCGCGTCCGGCTGCTGCGTGGCGCAGTACAGCTCGGTGCGGTTACAGGTGGAGACGATGGTCGCCTCGCGCGCGGCCTGCGAATCCACCAGCTGCGCCAAGGCGCCCGGCAGGGTTTCTGCAGGGAAGGCCAGCCGTTCGCGTATCGCCAGCGGGGCGGTGTGGTGGTTCAGTCCAAAGGCAACCAGGTGCATGAGTGCAAGGAAAAGCCGCAGTGGGAAACGGGCTATTCTAGCCCAAAACCGCCGCGGCGAGGGCGCCGGCCGCGCGACGGCCAGCCGTGGCCGGCGGCGGCTTGACCTGCATCAGGCGAACAGGTGGCCGGCGTGGAAGCGCAGCTGCGCCTCGATGAAGCTGGCGATGAAGTAGTAGCTGTGGTCGTAGCCGTCGTGGCGGTGCAGCTGCAGCGGGTAGCCGCTGGCGGCGGCGGCGCGTTCCAGCGCTTCCGGCTGCAGCTGTTCGGCGAGGAAGCCGTCGGCGAGGCCGATATCGACCCGGCACGGCAGCCGCGCGTCGGCATTGGCGGCGGCCATCAGCACGCTGGCGTCCCATTCCTGCCACGCGGCGCGGTCGGCACCGAGGTAGGCGCTGAACGCCTTCTGCCCCCACGGCGCGTTGACCGGGTTGGCGATCGGGCTGAGCGCCGACACCGACACGTAGTCCTGCGGCCGTTTCAGCGCGCAGATCAAGGCACCGTGACCACCCATGGAGTGGCCGGCGATGGCGCGACGGCCGCTGACCGGGAAGTGGGCGGCGATCAGCGCCGGCAGCTCCTGGCTCACGTAGTCGTACATGCGGTAGTGGCGCATCCATGGCGCCTCGCTGGCGTTGACATAGAAGCCAGCGCCCTGGCCGAGGTCGTAGCCGGCGTCGTCGGCGACGTCGTCACCACGCGGGCTGGTATCCGGCGCCACGATGGCAATGCCCAGCTCGGCGGCGACGCGCAGCGCGCCGGCCTTGTGCATGAAGTTCTCGTCGGTGCAGGTCAGCCCCGACAGCCAGTACAGCACCGGCACCGGCTGGCCGCTGGCGGCCTGCGGCGGCAGGTAGACGGCAAAGCGCATGCGGCAGCCCAGCACCGCCGAATCGTGGCGGTACTGCTTGTGCCAGCCGCCGAAGCTCTTGTTGCTGGCGATCATTTCCAGGTTCATCTGTCGTGTCTCTCCCGGTGGCGGCTGCGGCCAACGTTGGCCGCAGCCGACTATGGTTTACTTGTCGTAGTGGATCACCGAACGGATGCTCTTGCCCTCGTGCATCAGCTCGAACGCGGTGTTGATGTCCTGCAGCGGCATGGTGTGGGTGATGAAGTCGTCGAGGCGGAATTCGCCGTTCAGGTAGCGCTCGACGTAGTCCGGCAGCTCGGAACGGCCGCGTACGCCACCGAAGGCCGAGCCGCGCCACACGCGGCCGGTGACCAGCTGGAACGGGCGGGTGCTGATTTCCTGGCCGGCACCGGCGACGCCGATGATCACCGACTCGCCCCAGCCCTTGTGGCAGCACTCCAGCGCCGAACGCATCACATTGACGTTGCCGATGCACTCGAAGGAGAAATCGACGCCGCCGTCGGTCATTTCCACGATCACGTCCTGAATAGGCTTGTCGAAGCTTTTCGGGTTGATCACGTCGGTGGCGCCCAGCTTCTTCGCCAGCTCGAACTTGCCCTCGTTGATGTCGATGCCGATGATGCGGCCGGCGCCGGCCATGCGCGCGCCGATGATGGCCGACAGGCCGATGCCGCCGAGGCCGAAGATGGCGACGCTGTCACCGGCCTTGACCTTGGCCGTATTCACCACCGCGCCCATGCCGGTGGTGACGCCGCAGCCGAGCAGGCACACTTCTTCCAGCGGCGCCGCCGGGTTCACCTTGGCCAGCGAGATCTCCGGCAGCACGGTGTACTCGGAGAAGGTGGAGGTACCCATGTAGTGGTAGATCGGCTGGCCGTCTTTGCTGCGGAAACGGGTGGTGCCGTCCGGCATCAGGCCACGGCCCTGGGTGGCGCGGATCTTCTGGCACAAATTGGTCTTGCCCGACTTGCAGAACTTGCACTCGCCGCACTCCGGCGTGTACAGCGGGATCACGTGGTCGCCGACGGCGACGCTGGTGACGCCGGCGCCGACCGACTCCACGATGCCGCCGCCCTCGTGGCCGAGGATGCAGGGGAAGATGCCTTCCGGATCTTCGCCGGACAGGGTGAAGGCGTCGGTGTGGCACACGCCGCTGGCGACGATGCGCACGCGCACCTCGCCGGCTTGCGGCGGCATCACTTCGATGTCTTCGATGGACAGTGGCTGGCCGGCGGCCCAGGCCACCGCGGCCTTGCATTTGATGATTTCGCTCACGACGTGCTCCTTGCTGACAGTGCGACAGACTAAAGCGGCATTGTATTACCGCTTTTTTCGCCGATAATCGCCACTATCGGTAAATGATTTTTTACAGGGAGCAACAATGCTGGCATGGGAAGGGGTGTGCGAGTTCGTCAGCGTGGCCGAGCAGGGCAGCTTTACCCGCGCCGCGCTGGCGCTGTCGCTGTCGGTGGCGCAGGTCAGCCGCCAGGTGACGCGGCTGGAGACGCGGCTGGGCGCGCAGCTCTTGTATCGCACCACCCGCCACGTGACGCTGACCGAGACCGGCCAGCTGTACCTGCAGCACTGCCGCCAGCTGCTGGATTCGCTGGCCGACGCCGAGCGCGCGGTGTCGCAGCATCTGGCGGTGCCGCAGGGCACGCTGAAGCTGACCGCGCCGCTGGCCTACGGCGAGAGCCACATCGCGCCGCTGATCACCGCCTTCGGCCAGCAGTACCCGGCGCTGGAGATCAACCTCAACCTCAGCAACCAGCTGCTGGACCTGGTGCACGACGGCTACGACCTGGCGATCCGCATCGGCCACCTCGCCGACTCGTCGCTGATGGCACGGCGGCTGGCGTCGCGGCGGCAGTTCATCTGCGCCGCGCCCGGCTACCTGGCGCGCCACGGCATCCCCAACAGCCTGTCGGAGCTGGAGCAGCACAACTGCCTGCTCGGCAGCAACGAGGTGTGGCACGTGCAGGAACAGGGCAAGCGCCGCCTGCTGCGCGTGCGCGGCAGCCTGCGCTGCAACAGCGGCCACGCGCTGGTGCACGCCGCGCTGCAGCAGGTCGGCATCGTGCAGCTGCCGGACTACTACGTGGCGCGCCATCTGCAAAGCGGCGCGCTGGTGGCACTGCTGGGCGCCTACCAGGAGCCGGACGAGGGCATCTGGGCGCTGTACCCGCACAACCGCCAGCTGTCGCCCAAGGTGCGCATGCTGGTCGATTTCCTCGCCGCCGAACTGCCACAGCGGCAGCTGCCCTAGCCGGCTGCGCCCATCGTGGCGACCGCCTGCGGTATCATGGCGGCCAAGCTTGCCGCCTTGCGGCCACCGCCGTCATTCATTCAGGAGCCAGTCATGGCGCTCAATCTCGCCGATATCCGCTTGGAATACAGCCGACACGAACTCTCACCCGACGACTGCCTGCCGGACGCCGTTGCCCAGTTCGAGCAGTGGCTGCACGAGGCCATCGCCGCCGAAGTCAACGAGCCGACCGCGATGCACGTCGCCAGTGTCGACGAACACGGCCGGCCGTCGGCGCGCATCGTGCTGCTGAAAGGGGTGGAACACGGACAACTGGTGTTCTATACCAATTACCTCAGCCGCAAGGGCCGCCAGCTGGACGGCAATCCTTATATCGCGATTACCTTCTTCTGGCCGGAGCTGGAACGGCAGGTGCGCATCGAGGGCCGCGTAGCGCGGGTGGCGGACGAGGTGTCCGACGCCTACTTCGCCAGCCGCCCGTACACCAGCCGCATCGGCGCCTGGGCCAGCGAGCAGAGCAGCGTGATCGACAGCAAGACGGTGCTGGTCAGCCGCGCCGCCGGCTTCGGCCTCAAGCACCCGCTGTCGGTGCCGCGCCCGCCGCACTGGGGCGGTTACGCGGTGGTGCCCGACCGCGTCGAATTCTGGCAGGGCCGTCCCAGCCGCCTGCACGACCGCGTGCTGTACACCCTGCAAGCCGACGGCAGCTGGCTGCGCCAGCGCCTCGCCCCCTAACCCGACGTTGGCCGCCTGCGGCCAACCCTGAAGACAGCCATGATCAATAACGACATCCTGCGCAGCGTGCGCTTCATCATCGATTGCCCCGACAACCGCATGCTGGCGATCCTGCGCCACGTCGAGCCGCTGGCCGACGACGACTTCGCGCCGCTGCTGAAGAAGGACGACGATCCGGCCTTCCGCCAGTGCAGCGACGAGCTGCTCGGCGCCTTTCTCGACGGCCTGATCATCGAACGCCGCGGCCGCCGCGACGGCGCGCCGGCACCGGCGCCGCTCTTGCGCCTCAACAACAACGAGATCCTGAAGAAGCTGCGCATCGCCTTCGACCTGAAACAGGAAGACATCGAGGCGCTGATGGCGCGCAGCGACTTCAAGGTGTCCAGCAGCGAGATCAGCGCGCTGTTCCGCAAGGCCGACCACAAGCACTTCCGCCCCTGCGGCGACCAGTTCCTGCGCTACCTGCTGAAGGGGCTGGCGCTGCGCGAACGGCCGGACGACGCGGCCAGCGGCAAGGCGTAAGCCGCCCGCGCCAGACACGCAGACCGGCAGCAAAAACACTGCGGCCAACCTTGGACAAGGTTGGCCGCAGTGTCATTTCGCCGGCGTTCAGCTGCCGCGCGCGCGGCGCACGGTGACGCTCTCGCCGCCTATGCCCCAGTTGTCGGTGTCGACCTCGTCGATCACCACCACGGTGGTGGCCGGGTTCTTGCCCAGCACGTCGCGCAGCAGGCCGGTGACGCCAGCGATCAGTTCCGCCTTCTGCTCCGGCGTCGCGCCCTCGCGGGTAATCTTGATATTCACGTACGGCATGGTTTCTCCTCGGTAAGGGTGGGCCGCAAGCCGCGACCACGTTCAACAGAGACCGGGCGCGCCACCCACCAGGCGCCCAGCGACACACTCAACAACGCACCGGCCAGCGCCGGCGTCAGCGGTTCGTGCAACAGCGGCACCGCCGCCACCCCGGCCACCACCGGGATCAGCGCCATCAAGGCCGCCACCCGCGACGGCCCCAGCAGCGCCACCGCGCGCAGGTAGCACAGCATGGCGACGATCGCCGGGCTGATGCCGTGAAACAGCGCCTGGCCGGCGATCACCGGCCACGGCGTCTGCGCCAGCCCCTTGGGCAGCCACAGCAGGTAGACCGGCAAGTACAGCAGCGCCGACGCCAGCG
This sequence comes from Vogesella indigofera, assembly GCF_028548395.1. Lineage (NCBI taxonomy): Bacteria > Pseudomonadati > Pseudomonadota > Betaproteobacteria > Neisseriales > Chromobacteriaceae > Vogesella > Vogesella indigofera. The sequence goes on from NZ_JAQQLA010000004.1 coordinate 833,729, forward strand.
TGACGAAACTGGTCATCTGCCACGCATCATACGGCCTCCGCTTGGCCAGTAGCGCGTACAGCGCCCACAGCACGCCGGCCAGCAGCAGCATGCCGTCGCCCAGCCACTGCCCCGGCGCCGCCTGGCCAGCAAACAGCGGCCACGCCAGCAGCAGCAGGCCCAGCGCCATCAGCGCGTAGCCCGGCCACGTCGCGCGTTGCGGCCAACCTTGCCGCCACAACAGCAGCAGCAGGGCGAGCAGGAACGGCTGCAGGCCGGCTACCAGCAGCGCCAGGTGCGCCGCCGGCACCCAGCGCACCGCACCGTAGCACAGCAGGCAAAAGGCGACACAGCCGATCAGCGCCAGCCCCCACATGGCCGCATCGCGCCAGGCGGCGGCCGGCGGCTTGGGCAGCCAGCACAGCACCGCGCTGGCGGTGGCCAGCCGCAGCGCCAGCACGTCGTACGGCGTCAGCGGCGTCTTGCCGCCGAGGCGGGCGATCAGCATGAAGCTGCTCCAAAGCAGCACGCAGGCCAGGATGTAGAAGTAACCGCGACGCGGGACAGCAGCGGGCATGGCAGGCTTTCGGCAACGACAATCAGGCGTCCACTATGCCGCAGCGTGCTCATCCTGAAAAATGAATTAATATGATAAAAATCATCTCCCGGAGAGAACGATCATGGATCTCGGCGACCTCGCCATTTTCCAGGCGGTGCTGCAGGAAGGCGGCATCACCGCCGCCGCGCGCCGCCTCAACCGCGTGCAGTCCAACATCACCACCCGCATCCGCCAGCTGGAAGACGACCTCGGCGTCAGCCTGTTCCAGCGCGAGGGCAAGCGGCTGCAGCCGACGCCGGCGGCGCGCATCCTGCAGGATTACGCCGGCCAGCTGCTGGGGCTGGCGCAGGAGGCCCGCGACGCGGTGATCAGCAACGCGCCGCAGGGCCAGCTGCGGCTGGGGGCGATGGAAAACACCGCCGCGGTGCGCCTGCCGCCGCTGCTGGCCGACTTCCACCAGCGCTATCCGGCGGTGCAGCTGGAACTGCGCACCGGCGCCACCGCGCGGCTGATTGCCGAAGTGCTGGCCGGCACGCTCGATTGCGCGCTGGTGTGCGGCCCGGTGGCAGACGCGCGGCTGGAAAGCCAGCCGTTCTGCCGCGAAACGCTGCTGCTGATCGGCGCGCGCGGGCGGCCGCCGCTGCTGGAAGACCGGCCGCACACGCTGCTGGCCTTCGACAGCGGCTGCGCCTACCGCCAGCGACTGGAGCTGTGGCTGCGCCATAGCGGCTGCGCGGTGGACCGTATCGTGGAGCTGGATTCCTACCACGCGATGATCAGCTGCGCCGCCAGCGGCATGGGACTGGCGCTGGTGCCGCAGGCGCTGCTGGCCTGCATGCCGGCCGGTGACAGCGTGACCTGCCACGCGCTGCCGGACGATATCGCCATCGCCGACACCGTGCTGATCCGCCGTCGCCAGCAACGCCATGCCGCGGTGGACGCCTTTGCCGGGCTGTTGGCAGCTTGTGCCACGATAGTCGGCGAAAGCGCAGCCTGATGCGCGGCCTGCCGCCCGTTTGAGAAAAATCTTTCCAATCAAAAGGATAAGCAGTCGCAGTTGACCGAAATCAACATGCCATCGTCACACCACGGCTAGCATCCGGCCCATTGTTGCCATAACAAGGCATTTTTATGACAACAACCACCCACCATCACCGGATGTCGCCATGCCCCGTCTGCAACTCGCCGGATTGTCTCTGGCCCAAAAGCTCAGCCTGTTGCTGAGCATCGCCCTTTTCGTGGTTCTCGGCGTCGCCGGGATCGTCATCAGCAGCTGGCTGGGCAACCGCATGGAGCAGCGCTCGGTCGCCGCCATGAGCCAGACCAACCAGCAGGTGGTGGACACCATTGACGCCTACGCCAGCGTGCTGGAAAACAATGCCCGCAACAGCGCGGCGCAGCTGGCGGCCAGCCTGCCGCAGCCGCTGCGCAGCGACAGCAGCGCCCCGGTCAGCGTCAGCGGCATCAGCACCCCGGCGCTGTACGGCGGCGAGCTGCTGCTCAACAGCAACGACGCGCTGGTCGACCGCTTCAGCACCGCCACCCGCGGCGTGGCAACGCTGTTCGTGCGCGAGGGCGACGACTTCGTGCGCATCGCCTCGTCGCTGAAGAAGGAAGACGGCACCCGCGCCGTCGCCACCCGCCTCGACCACGACCATCCCGCCTACCCGCTGCTGCGCGGCGGCCAGCCGTATACCGGCACCGCCAACCTGTTCGGCCGCGACTACATGACCCACTACCTGCCGCTGAAGGATGGCAACGGCACGGTGGTCGGCGCCATGTTCGCCGGCATCGACTACAGCGACGGGTTGCAGGCGCTGAAACAGAAGATCCTGTCGCTGAAGATCGGCGACAGCGGCTACGTGTACGTGGTGGACGCCAGACAGCGCCCCGGCGAGCTGCTGATCCACCCGTCGGCCGCCGGCAAGAACCTGCTGGACAAGACCGACGCCGACGGCAATCCCTTCATCAAGACCATGCTGGCGCAGAAAAACGGGCAGAGCAGCTACCTGTGGCTGGACCCGGGCGCCAGCGAGCCGCGCCGCAAGCTGGCCACCTTCCTCACCTATGAGCGCTGGGGCTGGCTGGTGGCCACCGGCGCCTACCAGGACGAACTGGTACGCGAGCCGCACGAGATGCAGCTGAAGATGCTGCTCGGCACGCTGCTGGTGACGCTGCTGCTGGTGGTACTGGTGTACTTTTCCATGCGCTACTGGGTCAGCCGCCCGCTGGCGCAGCTGGTGGACATCTCGCGCCGCGTCGCCTCCGGTGACCTGACGGTGAGCATCGACAATCAGCGCCGCGACGAGATCGGCGAGGTGCTGGCCGCCAGCAACCACATGTGCCAGGCGCTGCGCCAGCTGATCAGCGAGGTGAACCAGAGCGTGGACAGCCTGGCGCACAACGCGCACAACCTGGCGGCGCTGTCCGACGACGTCTCCGGCAGCTCGCGCGAGCAGAGCGCGGCGGTGTCGGCGATGGCCGCCTGCGTCGAGGAAATGACGCAGAGCATCCAGCAGGTCAACCAGCACGCAGGCAGCGCGCGCGAGCTGGCGGTGCAGTCGGACGAGGTGTCGCGCAGCGGCGAGGCCATCGTCAGCCGCACGGTGGACACCATGCGCGAGATCGCGGCGGCGTCGGGCAGCACCGCCGCCACCGTCACCCAGCTGGGCGAGCGTTCGGAGCAGATCAGCCGCGTGGTGACGGTGATCCGCGACATCGCAGAGCAGACCAACCTGCTGGCGCTGAACGCGGCGATCGAGGCGGCGCGCGCCGGCGAGATGGGGCGCGGCTTTGCCGTGGTCGCCGACGAGGTGCGCAAGCTGGCAGAGCGCACCACGCAGTCGACGCTGGAAATCAGCGCCACCGTTGGCCGCATCCAGAGCGAGGCGCGCGAGGCGGTGGACAGCATGAGCAGCGGCGTGGTGCAGGTGGAGGCGGGGGTGAAATCGGCCGGCGAGGCCGGCGCCAGCCTGCAGAGCATCCGCGACGGCGCAAAGCAGGTGGAGCTGGCGGTAGCCGGTATCTCCGACGCGCTGCGCGAGCAGAGCACCGCCAGCTTCGACATCGCCCACAACGTGGAGCGGGTGGCGCAGCAGGCCGACCAGAACCACCAGAAGGCGCACGACGCCTCGCTGGCCGCCTGCGAGATGACGGCGATGGCGCAGCAGTTGCGGCAGTCGGTGGCACGCTTCCGCGTGTAGACCGCCACGCACAACAGCAAAAAGGCAGCAAAAAAGGCGTTACCGCTGCGGTAACGCCTTTTTCATGCGGCCAAGGTTGGCCGCAACGCTGCGGTACCGGCACTCACTTCATGCCCAGCCGCTCCAGCCGGTAGCGCAGCGAGCGGAAGCTGACGCCGAGCAGCCGCGCCGCCTGGGTGCGGTTGCCGTCGCTGGCCTGCAGCGCCTTGTCGATGGCGGCGCGCTCGACGCGGTCGAGGTAGTCCTGCAGCGTCTCGCCACCGTCCTGCGGCTGCGCGCCGGGCGCGGCCGCCTCTGCGCCGCTGGCGCCCAGTTGCAGGTCGCCGGCGCAAATGCAGCCGTCGCTGGCCAGCGCCACCGCCCGCTCCAGGATATTCTCCAGCTCGCGGAAGTTGCCGGGGTAGTGGTAGGCCAGCAGCGCCTGCAACGCGGCCTCGTCCAGCTGCGGCTGTTCGCTGCCGGCGCTGAAGCGCTGCAGCAGGCGGGCGACGAACTGCGGCAGGTCGTCGCGCAGCTCGCGCAGCGGCGGCATCGCCAGCCCGATCACGTTGAGGCGGTAGTACAGGTCCTGACGGAAGCGGCCCTGCTCCACCAGCTGCACCAGGTCGCGGTGGGTGGCGCTGACCAGGCGCACGTCGACCGCCTCCTCCTGCGCCGCGCCCAGCCGGCGCACCTTCTTTTCCTGGATCGCGCGCAGCAGCTTGACCTGCATCGCCAGCGGCAGGTCGGCGACCTCGTCCAGGAACAGCGTGCCGCCGTGGGCGAGCTGGAAGAAGCCGTCGCGGTCGGCGTCGGCGCCGGTGAAGGCGCCCTTGCGGTAGCCGAAGAACTCGCTCTCCATCAGCGTCTCCGGAATCGCGCCGCAGTTCACCGCGACGAAAGCCTGGCTTGCGCGCGCGCTCTGCTCGTGGATTTGCCGCGCCGCCTGTTCCTTGCCGGTGCCGGACTCGCCGCTGATGTGCACCGCCGCCTGCGTGCGCGCCAGCTTGTCTATCATCGCGCGCACGTCGCGGATCGCCGCCGCGCCGCCCAGGAGGCGCGACTCGCCGCCGGCGACCGGTGCCGGCTCGCGCACCTGCAGCGCCGACTTCACCAGCGCGCGCAGCGCGGCCAGGCTCAGCGGCTTGGCCAGGTAGTCGAAGGCGCCGGCCTTCATCGCCGCCACCGCGTTCTCGGTGCTGCCGTAGGCGGTGATCACCGCCACCGGGATGTCCAGCTGCTGTTGCTGGATGTACTGCACCACCTGCAGCCCTTCGCCGTCCGGCAGCCGCATGTCGGTGAGCACCAGGTCGCAGCGCTCGCGCGCCAGCAGGCGGCAGGCGTCGGCAACGTTGGCCGCGGCCAGCACCTGCAGCCCCATCTTGAGCAGGGTCAGCTGCAGCAGCTCGCGCAGGTCCGGCTCGTCGTCAACGATCAGTACGCAGGAGGAGGTCGGGGTCATGGCTTTCCGGAAAGGTCAGTTGAAAACAGCCGCCGGGCGGCTGGTAGGACAGCTGCGCGCCGTTGGCCTGCGCCAGCTCGCGCGCGATGTACAGGCCGAGGCCGGTGCCGCTGCTTTCGGTGGTGAAGAAGGGTTCGAACAGGCGGCCCTGCGCGGTGGCATCCAGCCCGGGGCCGTCGTCCAGCACCGTCAGCCGCTGCGCGGTGGCCACCAGCTGCACCGCGCCCGGCTGTGCGCTGCCGTGGCGGCAGGCATTGGCCAGCAGGTTGGTGAGGATGCGCTGCAGGTGGCTGCGGTCGAAGCGCACCGCCACCGTCGCCTCCACCTGCCAGCCGAGGCGGCCGTGGTATTCCGGGTGCGCCAGCAGGAAGCTGGCGATCAGTTCGTCGACAAACGGGCGCAGCAGGAACACCTCGCCGTGCACGCGGTCGCGGCGGTTAAGCTGCAGCACCTCGGCCACCAGCCGCTCGATGCGCGCGCAGTTGTCGCGCACCATGCTGCTCAGCCGCTGCGTGACCGGTGCCACCGCCTCCTCGCCGAGCAGCTCGGCGGCGTGGCTGATCGCCGCCAGCGGGTTGCGGATCTCGTGCGCGATATTGGCGGTCAGCCGTCCCAGCGCCGCCAGCTTCAGCTGCTGCGCCTCTGCGGCCAGCTGTTCCGCCGGCTGCAGGAACACCACCAGCAGCAGGCTGTCGTCTTCCGCCAGCGGCACCATGCGCCCGATCAGCTGCTGGCCGCGCAGCACCAGGTCGATCTCCTGTTCCTGCAGCGGCATGCCCTGCAGGTGCCAGCGCCGGATCAGCGGCTGCAGCACCGGCTGCAGCCGGTCGCGCTGCAGTTCGCCGAGCAGGCGGCTGGCGGTGGCGTTGAACTGGCGCAGCACACCCTGTGCGTCCAGCACCAGCACCGCCTCGCGCAGCGCCTGCAGCGCCAGCGCGTTGACGCGGTTGAGGCTGGCCAGCTGGCTGCCGCGCAGCGCCGCCAGCAGCTCCGACTGCCGCGCCTTGCGCGACAGCAGCCAGGTGGTGGCGCTGGTGACGAAGCCGGCGATCGCCAGCAGCGCCGCCTGCAGCAGCTGGTTGCTGTCCAGCCCGTCGTGCCAGGCGTTCAGCGCCACGCTGGCAAACAGGCTGAAGGTGGCCAGCGCGGCGTAGAACAGCGCCAGCCGGCCGCTGACCAGCATGCCGGCTACCGCCAGGAAGGGCAGCAGCAGCATGCCGAAGCCGCTTTTCACGCCGCCGTAGAGATGGGTGAAACTGCTGATCAGCACGATGTCGGCGGCCAACGTCGCCGTCAGCAGCCACGACAGCGGCAGCGCCAGACGGCCGACCACCGCGCCGGCCACCACCAGCGCGCCGTAGGCCAGCGCCCACAGCCACAGCGCGCCGTGATCCAGCACCTGCGCCGGCAGCACCCACTGCGTCATCAGCAGCAGCACGACCACCAGCGCGATGCGGAACAGGTTGAAAAAGCGCAGCGCCTTGCGGGTCGACAACAGCGCGGCGGGCGGCGGCGTCATCGCGTTCAGTCCGGCTGGCGGATGGCGCCGACCGTCCATTTCTTCGGCAGCAGCTTGCCCTTGGCGCCGCGCTTGCCATCGAACTCAGCCAGCGCCAGCTTCTCGTCCGCGCTCTTGCCGCGCACCGACAGCGTCGCCAGCAACGCCTTGTCACCGGCCACCAGCCCGATGGCGGTCAGTGCCTCGTCCGTCGCCAGCGACATCAGCATCAGACCGCGGCCCTTGGCCAGCTCCTTCAGCTCGCCGGCCGGGAACGCCAGCGCACGGCCGCCGTCGCTGGCGGCCACCAAGCGCAGGCCGTCAAGGTTGGCCGCAATGCGCACCGGCGAGAGCACCGTCTCGCCGGCGTCCAGCGTCAGGAAGGCCTTGCCGGCCTTGACGCGGCCGCTCATGTCGCCGAGCTTGGCGATGAAGCCGTAGCCGCCGCTGCCGGCCACCACGTAGCGGGTGGCGTCCGGCGCGGACAACAGCTGCGCCGGCTTGGCCCCGTCCTGCAGCTCGACCAGGCTGGCCACCGGCACGCCGTCGCCGCGCCCGGTCGGCACGTCGGCCGGGTCGATGGTGTAGGCGCGGCCGCGGCTGTCGAGCACGATCAGCGACCACACCGTGCGCGTCTCCACCACGGTGTGCAGGCCGTCGCCGTCCTTGAAGGTCAGCGCCGACAGGTCGACGTTGTGGCCGACGCGGGCGCGGATCCAGCCCTTCTGCGACAGGATCACCGTCACCGGCTCGTCGGCGGTGGTCTGCGTCAGCACCGCGCGCTCGGCGACCTTGATCTCGCTGCGGCGCACGTCGCCGTACTTCACCGCATCGCTGCGGATTTCCTCGGCCATCAGCCCGCGCAGCGCCGCCTCGCTGGACAGCAGGTGGCGCAGGTTGTCGCGCTCCTTGCGCAGGTCGGCCAGCTCCTTCTCCAGCTTGAAGCCTTCCAGCCGCGCCAGCTGGCGCAGGCGGATCTCGAGGATGTCCTCGGCCTGTGCCTCGGACAGACCGAAGGCCTTGATCAGGTCCGGCTTCGGCTCGTCCGATTCGCGGATCACGCGGATCACTTCATCGATGTGGATGAAGGCGATCATGCGCCCTTCCAGGATGTGGATGCGCTTGTCGACCTGGCCGAGACGGTAGTTGAGGCGGCGGGTGATGGTGTGCTGGCGGAAGGACAGCCACTCGGCGAGGATGGCTTTCAGCCCCTTCTGCGCCGGGCGGCCGTCGAGGCCGATCATCACCAGGTTCATCGAGGCGTTGCCTTCCAGGCTGGTCTGCGCCAGCAGGATGTTGATGAACTCGTCCGGGTCCTGGCGGCTGGACTTCGGCTCGAACACCAGCCGCACCGGCTGTTCGCTGTCGGACTCGTCGCGCACGCGGTCGAGCAGCGACAGCATCAGGCTCTTCAGGTTCTGCTGTTCCTGGGTCAGCGCCTTCTTGCCGGATTTCAGCTTCGGGTTGGTGGCCTCCTCGATCTCGGCCAGCACCTTCTGTGCGCTGGAGCCGGGCGGCAGCTGGCTGACGATGATGCGCCACTGGCCGCGCGCCAGTTTTTCCACTTCCCACTTGGCGCGCACGCGCACGCTGCCGCGGCCAACCTCGTAGGCGGCCAGGATGTCGTCGTGGGCGGTGATGATCTGGCCGCCGCCGGGGAAGTCCGGCCCCGGCACGTGCTGCATCAGCTCGGCGGTGCTCATATCCGGATCGGCCAGCAGCGCCAGCGCGGCGGAGGCGACTTCCTTCAGGTTGTGCGGCGGGATCTCGGTGGCCATGCCCACCGCGATGCCGGAGGCGCCGTTGAGCAGCATCATCGGCAGGCGCGCCGGCAGCAGCGCCGGCTCCTCGAAGGCGCCGTCGTAGTTGGGCACGAAGTCCACGGTGCCCATGTCGATCTCGCCCAGCAGCAGCTCGGCGATCGGCGTCAGCCGCGCCTCGGTGTAACGCATCGCCGCGGCGCCGTCTCCGTCGCGCGAGCCGAAGTTGCCCTGGCCGTCGATCAGCGGGTAGCGCAGGGTGAAGTCCTGCGCCATGCGCACCAGCGCCTCGTAGGCGGAGCTGTCGCCGTGCGGATGGTATTTACCGAGGATTTCGCCGACCACGCGGGCGGACTTCACCGGCTTGGCGCCGTGCACCAGACCCATGTCGCGCATCGCGTACAGGATGCGGCGCTGCACCGGCTTCTGGCCGTCGGCCACCTCCGGCAGCGCGCGGCCCTTGACCACGCTCATCGCGTATTCGAGATAGGCGCGCTCGGCGTACAGGTCGAGCGCCAGCTGGCCGTCGTCGTCGACCAGATCGGCCGCCGGCGGCGCGGGCGGGGCAGGGGGCACGCTGGCGTCGGGCAGCGTGCCGGCAAACAGATCGTCGTGATTCATAAGGGTCCGTACGGCGTGCAGTCAGCACATCGTGCTATGGTGTGGGTCACAAAACTGGCAATGGGGCAAATTGTACTATGGCAAGTCAAGTGAAGTGGCACTGCCACGGTTTTGGCGATTTCAGCGTGCAGCAGCTGTACGAGGTACTGCAGCTGCGCGATCAGGTCTTCGTGGTGGAGCAGCAGTCGATCTACGGCGACCTGGACGGTCTCGACCAGCGCTGCTGGCATCTCAGCGGCCGCGACGGCAGCGAGCAGCTGGTGGCCTACGCCCGGCTGCTGGCGCCGGGCGTCAAGTATCCGGACGCGGTGGCCATCGGCCGGGTGGTGATCGCGCCCTATCGCCGTGGCGGCGGGCTGGGGCGGCAGCTGGTGCAGCAGGCGATCCACCACTGCGAACAGCTGTATCCGGGGCGCGCCATCATGCTGTCGGCGCAGGCCTCGCTGCAGCGCTTCTACGAGGGCCTCGGCTTCGTGGTGCTGTCCGAGCCCTACGACGACGGCGGTATCCTGCACCTGGACATGCGCCGCCACAACGCCTGCGCCTGACGCGGCCGCCGGCGCAAGGTTGGCCGCAACCGCCTAGCGGTGGCGCGGCATGCCGTCGCCGCAGACATCGTGCCAGGCCATGAACACGGTGACGAACATCACCGGCAGCCACAGCAGCAGGCCGAGGCCGAACGGCAGTAGCGCCAGCCCGAACAACACCGCCAGGATCAGGCCGCAGTACAGCATCGCGCCCCAGTTCGCCATGCCGGCGCGCGCGCTGTAGCGCATCGCCGGCAGCGGTTCGCCGTCGCGCAGCACGATTTCCGCCGGCGCGAACCAGTAGCTCAGCGACGCGACGAACAGGCTGCCGCCCAGCAGCAGCGTCATCAGCAGCATCAGCACCGGCGAGCGCTCGAACGCCTGCCCGGTCTGCAGCGTGTCGCCGAACAGCAGCAACAGCAGCACCGCCATCATCATCAGCAACAGCACCAGCAGGCCGAAGTAGGCGATACCCAGCATCACCAGCCGCTGCCAGTGCGGCTTCAGCATCAGGAACAGGTCCAGCGGGCGCAGCTGCTCGCCGCGCATCGCCTTGGCCGCCGCCAGCACGAAGCCGCCGGCGAACACCGGCACCAGCACCATGCTCAGGAACTGGCCGACCACCGGCAGCGCCGCCACGGTGAGCTGGATCATGCCGTACATCGCGGCAAACAGCAGCCAGGTCAGCGGCTGTTCGCGCACCAGGAAAAACGCATGCTGGACCCAGGTGGCACCCTGGCGAAACGGCACCTTGTGCGGCACCGGAATGGATACGGACTCCACGGCTGACAACTCCCCTGTTGTTGATGTGATGGCCCCCCGCCTGTGCACAGTGGCGGCATAAGCCCCGACAAATGACTCACCATTGGCATGGTTATACCTGCTGGCACCACCTTCCTGCCGAAAATCACGTCCTTTGCCGTATCGCAGCCTGCGGCCAAGGTTGCCTGAAAAGCCCGAATTCAGCGATAATTCCATGATTTCGCAACGGTTACCCCGTCGGCAAAAGCGATGGCGTCACTGTTGTTCCGGTTCCCTACAAATTGAGGTTCTTCCCGAATGGTCTCCCGAACCGAGCTTGCCAATGCCGTGCGCTTCCTGTCGATGGACGCCGTGGAAAAGGCCAAATCCGGTCACCCCGGCGCCCCGATGGGCATGGCGGATATCGCCGAAGTACTGTGGCGCGATCACCTGAAGCATAGCCCTGTCAATCCAGACTGGTCCAACCGCGACCGCTTCGTGCTCTCCAACGGGCACGGCTCCATGCTCCTCTACAGCCTGCTGCATCTCTCGGGCTACGACCTTTCGATCGACGATCTCAAGAATTTCCGCCAGCTGCACAGCAAGACCCCGGGTCACCCGGAGTACGGCTACGCACCGGGCGTGGAAACCACCACCGGCCCGCTGGGCCAGGGCATCACCAATGCAGTAGGCATGGCGCTGGCCGAGAAGATCCTCGCCGCCGAATTCAACCGCGACGGCTTCCCGATTGTCGACCATCACACCTACAGCTTCCTCGGTGACGGCTGCATGATGGAAGGCATCAGCCACGAAGCCTGCGCGCTGGCCGGCACCTGGGGCCTGGGCAAGCTGATCGCGTTCTACGACGACAACGGCATCTCCATCGACGGCGACGTCGAAGGCTGGTTCACCGACGACACCCCGGCGCGTTTCGAAGCCTACGGCTGGCAGGTGATCCGCCACGTTGACGGTCACGACGCCGAAGAGCTGCAGATCGCCATCGCCACCGCGAAGAAGGAAACCGCGCGGCCAACGCTGATCTGCTGCAAGACCGTGATCGGCAAGGGTGCGCCGAACAAGCAGGGCGGCCACGACGTGCACGGCGCCCCGCTGGGCAGTGCCGAAATCGCCGCCGCGCGCGCCAACCTGAAGTGGGCGTACGAGCCGTTCGTGATCCCGCAGGACATCTACGACGCGTGGAACTACCGCGCCAAGGGTAGCGAGCTGGAAGCCGGCTGGAACCAGCTGTTCGCCGACTACGCCGCCGCGCATCCGGAACTGGCCGCCGAGTACACCCGCCGCATGGCCGGTGAGCTGCCGGCCGGCTGGGACGCGCACGTCGCCGCCAAGATCGCCGCCGCCAACGACAAGGGCGAGACCATCGCCACCCGCAAGGCGTCGCAGAACGCCATCGCCGCGCTGGCCGAAGTACTGCCGGAACTGATCGGCGGCTCCGCCGACCTGACGCCGTCCAACCTCACCAACTGGCCGGGTTCGGTCGCGGTGACCCCGGAAGCCGGCGGCAACTACATCCACTACGGCGTGCGCGAATTCGGCATGGCCGCGATCATGAACGGTCTGGCCCTGCACGGCGGCGTGAAGCCGTTCGGCGCCACCTTCCTGATGTTCAGCGAATACGCACGCAACGCGCTGCGCATGGCGGCGCTGATGAAGATCAACCCGGTGTTCGTGTTCACCCACGATTCCATCGGTCTCGGCGAAGACGGTCCGACCCACCAGCCGGTGGAACAGATCGCCACCCTACGCCTGATCCCGAACATGGCGGTATGGCGTCCGTGCGACACCGTGGAATCCATGGTGGCGTGGGCCGACGCGCTGGCCGCCAAGGACCACCCGTCGTGCCTGATCTTCAGCCGCCAGAACCTGCCGTTCGTCAGCCGTGATGCGACACAGATCGCCGGCGTGAAGAAGGGCGGCTACGTGCTGCGCGATGCGGCCGATGCCAAGGCGGTGCTGATCGCCACCGGTTCGGAAGTGGAACTGGCACTGAAGGCACAGGAAGCGCTGGCCGCCGACGGCATCGCCGTGCGCGTGGTGTCGATGCCGTGCACCAACGCCTTCGACAAGCAGGACAAGGCCTACCAGGCCAGCGTACTGCCGGCCGGCGTGCCGCGCATCGCCATCGAAGCCGGCGTCACCGACGGCTGGCGCAAGTATGTCGGCCTGGAAGGCGAAGTGATCGGTATCGACCACTTCGGCGAATCGGCGCCGGCTGGCGTGCTGTTCAAGGAATTCGGTTTTACCGTGGAAAATGTCGTCGCCAAGACCAAGAACGTCATCCGCGCATAACACACCAGGCCGTCCCCGCTAAGAGGGACGGCCGTTTCACATTTTCTTGGGAGAGAAAATTATGACCATCCGCATCGCGATCAACGGCTACGGCCGTATCGGCCGCCAGGCGCTGCGTTCGATCTACGAATACAACCTGCGCAACGACTTCGAAATCGTGGCCGTCAACGCCTCCGGCGATCTGGCCACCAACGCGCACCTGACCAAGTTCGACACCGTGCACGGCCGCTTTGCCGCCGAAGTCAGCCACGACGACAACACCCTGATCGTCAACGGCGACCGCATCCCGTTCTTCTCCACCCGCAACCCGGCCGAACTGCCGTGGGACAAGCTGCAGGTGGACCTGGTACTGGAGTGCACCGGTGCCTTCACCAGCAAGGAAAAGTGCCAGGCGCACATCAACGCCGGCGCCAAGAAGGTGCTGATCTCGGCCCCGGGCGGCGACGACGTTGACGCCACCATCGTCTACGGCGTCAACCACGACGTGCTGACCGCCGATATGACCGTGGTGTCCAACGCGTCCTGCACCACCAACTGTCTGGCCCCGGTGGCCAAGGCGCTGAACGACGCCATCGGCATCAAGAAGGGCCTGATGACCACCATTCACGCCTTCACCAACGACCAGGTGCTGACCGACGTGCGTCACAAGGACCTGCGCCGCGCCCGTTCCGCCACCGACAACCTGATCCCGACCAAGACCGGCGCCGCCAAGGCCGTCGGCCTGGTGCTGCCGGAACTGAAAGGCCGCCTGGACGGTTTCTCGGTGCGCGTGCCGACCATCAACGTGTCGCTGGTTGACCTCACCTTCACCGCTTCCCGCGACACCACCAAGGACGAGATCAACGAGATCGTCAAGGCCGCGTCCGAAGGCAGCATGAAGGGCACCCTGGGTTACAACACCCTGCCGCTGGTTTCCAGCGACTTTAACCACAGCACCGAAGGCTCCATCTTCGACGCCACGCTGACCAAGGTCACCGGCGGCAACATGGTGAAAGTGCTGGCCTGGTACGACAACGAGTGGGGCTTCTGTCAGCAGATGCTGAAGACCGCGCGCGCGATGTTTGCAGCAAAATAAAGCCAGACCATGCCGGCCGGCCGCAAGGTTGGCCGCATGCCTGGTAGGGTGGGCCGGACACGTCCGGCCCACACCGTTGTTTGAACGGCAATGCGACGATCTGCCTGCGGGCAGATCGTCGCATTCCGGGCGATGGTGGGCCGAACCGCCCACCCTACCTAGCTGAGGAGATGAAATTGCAATTCAAGAAACTGACCGACCTGGCGCTGGCCGGCAAGCGCGTACTGATCCGCGTCGACATGAACGTGCCGCTCAAGAACGGCGTCATCGGTGACGACACCCGCATCCGCGCCAGCCTGCCGTCGATCGAGCACTGCCTGAAGGCCGGTGCCAGCGTGATCCTGATGACCCACCTCGGCCGTCCGACCGAAGGCGAGCCGCAACCGGAAGACAGCCTGGCCCCGGTGGCCGCGCGCCTGTCCGAGCTGCTGGGTCAGGCCGTGACCGTGGCCGCCGACTGGCAAGCCGGCGTGACGCTGGCCGCCGGCGAGGTGGTGATGCTGGAAAACGTGCGCCTGAACAAGGGCGAGAAAAAGAACAACGAAGCGCTGGGCCGTGCCTACGCCGGCCTGTGCGACATCTTCGTCAACGATGCCTTCGGCACCGCGCACCGCGCCGAAGCGTCCACTCACGCCGTGGCCCAGTTCGCGCCGGTCGCCTGCGCCGGCATCCTGCTGGCAGCCGAGCTGGACGCGCTGGGCAAGGCGCTGCTGGCACCGGCGCGCCCGCTGGTGGCCATCGTCGCCGGTTCCAAGGTGTCGACCAAGCTCACCATCCTCGAGGCGCTGGCCGACAAGGTTGACCAGCTGATCGTCGGTGGCGGCATCGCCAACACCTTCCTGCTGGCCGAAGGCCGTGCCATCGGCAAGTCGCTGGCCGAAGCCGATCTGGTCGATGACGCCCGCCGCGTGATCGCCAAGATCCGCGCCCGCGGCGGCGATGTGCCGCTGCCGACTGACGTGGTGTGCGCCAGCGAGTTCTCCGAAAGCGCCACCGCCACGCTGAAGAACGTGGCCGAGGTGGGCGCCGACGACATGATCCTCGACATCGGCCCGGACTCGGCCAAGGTGCTGGCCGACATCGTCGCCAAGGCCGGCACCGTGGTGTGGAACGGCCCGGTCGGCGTGTTCGAGATCGAGCAGTTCAGCCACGGCACCCAGGCGCTGGGCGAGGCCATCGCCAAGTCGGCGGCGTTCTCCATCGCCGGCGGTGGCGACACCCTGGCGGCGATCGCCAAGTACGGCCTGACCGAGCAGATCAGCTACATCTCCACCGGCGGCGGCGCCTTCCTCGAGTTCCTCGAAGGCAAGGAACTGCCGGCGGTGGCAATGCTGGCCGCACGCGCCTGAAAACCGGCTAACGACCTCGCGAGCTTGCGCGAGACAAGGCGAAAACGGCTGAGGAAGCGGAATTGACATGGCGTCAATGAGCATGCCGAAGCCGGTTTCAACGCGGTATCGCGCAAAGCGCAGCAGGTCGTTGCTGCGGCCAATGTTGGCCGCAGCGGCGGTGTTGTAACTTGCCGGGTACAGGCGTTGCGCCTAGACTCGGCAACACCCCCCCATTACCGATGCAAGGAGCAGCGCCCATGGCCTTCGATACCTGGCTGATCTTCGTCGTCACCGTGTTTTTCGTGTCGGCGACCCCCGGTCCCAACATGCTGCTGGCGATGAGCCACGGCATCCGCTTCGGCCTGCGCGGTGCGCTGCCGACCATGGCCGGCCTGCTGCTGGCGCTGGGCATCATCATGGGCGGTTCCGCCGCGGGCCTCGGCGCGCTGCTGGCCGCCTCGGAGCAGCTGTTCTCCTTCGTCAAGTACGCCGGCGCCGCCTACCTGGTGTGGCTGGGCTACCAGGCCTGGCGCGCGCCGGTCAGCGAGCGCATGGGCAGCGACGGTGACGACGACGGCGCAGCCGCCGTCAGCAACTGGCAGCGCTTCCGCACCGGCTTCCTGGTGGCGATGAGCAACCCGAAGGCCTTCGTGTTCTTTGCCGCGCTGTTCCCGCAGTTCATGCGCGCCGATGCACCGCAAATGCCGCAACTGGTGGTGCTGGCCGGCACCTTCTACGTGATCGAGAGCAGCTGGCAGGTGGTGTACGCCTTCGGCGGTGCCAAGCTCAAGCACTGGATCACCAGCCCGCTGCGCCAGCGCCTGATGAACCGCTTCGCAGGCGGCTCCTTCATGGCGGCCGGCGTGGCGCTGAGCACCGTCAGCCGCGCCTGAACCACCGGCCGTTGCGGCCAACCTTTTTCCGCGCCGGCCACGGCGGGCGCGACAAGCATTCAACTACTGGAGACTCACCCATGGCACTCGTTTCGATGCGTCAGCTGCTGGACCACGCGGCAGAATTCAGCTACGGCCTACCGGCCTTCAACGTCAACAACCTGGAACAGATGCGCGCCATCATGGAAGCCGCCGACAAGGTCGACGCGCCGGTGATCGTGCAGGCCTCGGCCGGTGCGCGCAAATACGCCGGCGCGCCGTTCCTGCGCCACCTGATCCTGGCGGCGGTGGAAGAATTCCCGCATATCCCGGTGGTGATGCACCAGGACCACGGCACCAGCCCGGACGTTTGCCAGCGCTCGATCCAGCTCGGCTTCTCCTCGGTGATGATGGACGGCTCGCTGAAGTCCGACGGCAAGACCCCGGCCGACTACGACTACAACGTCGACGTCACCCGCACCGTGGTCAACTTCGCCCACGCCTGCGGCGTGTCGGTGGAAGGCGAGATCGGCTGCCTGGGTAGCCTGGAAACCGGCATGGCCGGCGAGGAAGACGGCGTCGGCGCCGAAGGCGTGCTCGATCACAGCCAGCTGCTGACCGATCCGGAAGAAGCCGCCCAGTTCGTCAAGGACACCGGCGTGGATGCACTGGCGATCGCCATCGGCACCAGCCACGGCGCCTACAAGTTCAGCAAGAAGCCGACCGGCGACGTGCTGCGTATCGACCGCATCAAGGAAATCCACGCCCGCATCCCGAACACCCACCTGGTGATGCACGGCTCCTCCAGCGTGCCGCAGGAGTGGCTGCAGATCATCAACGAGTTCGGCGGCGAGCTGGGCGAGACCTACGGCGTGCCGGTGGAAGAGATCGTGGAAGGCATCAAGCACGGCGTGCGCAAGGTCAACATCGACACCGACCTGCGTCTGGCCTCCACCGGCGCCATCCGCCGCTTCCTGGCGCAGAACCCGAAAGAGTTCGACCCGCGCAAATACCTGGCCGCCAGCACCGTGGCGATGCGCGACATCGTGATCGCCCGCTACGAGGCGTTCGGCGCCGCCGGCATGGCCAGCAAGATCAAGCCGGTGAGCCTGGACACCATGGCCAACCTGTACCTGAAAGGCCAGCTGGCGCAGATCGTGAAGTAAGCTGCACCCGCCATGCAAAACGCCACTCCGCGGAGTGGCGTTTTTTTTGGCTTGCGGCCAACGTTGGCCGCATCAGGCGCCGGACAGGCGGTCGCGGAACAACGCGGCAATCAGGTCGGACTGGCTGATCACGCCGGCCAGCGTGCCGTCGTCGTGCAGCACCGGCACATGGTGCAGGCCGCGGTCGGCAAACAGCGGCACCAGCTCCACCAGGTGCAGGTCGTCGCGCACGCTGATCAGGGTGCTGCTCATGATTGCCGCCACCCGGCTGTCGCCGGCGCGGCCGCTGAGCAGGCGCGCCAGCCGTTCGCGCAGCCCCTGCGGCGAGCCGTCCAGCCGCTTGAGGAAGTCCACCAGCGACACCATGCCCAGCACCTGGCCGGCGTCGGTAACCACCGGCAAGGCGCGCACCTTGTGCTGGCGCAGCAGCCGCCATGCCTCTGCCAGCGCGGTATCCGGGCGCAGGCTGATCACGTCGCGCGACATGATGTCGCGGCAGCGGATGTCGCCCAGCCGGCGGCGGTAGGCGTGCATTTCCGCCAGCGTCATCACCTGTTCCAGATCGCTGCGGCTGATGTCGAGCAGGTGGTTGAAGCCGGCCAGCGCCGCTTCCATGTCTTCCTCGCGGATACCCAGCCGCGCCAGCGGCGCCGGATCGCGGATCAGGTGACGGTTGGGCGGCGGCAGCGCGCGCGGATAGGGGCGGCGCAGCAGGTAATTGTTGAGCAGCCACGCCAGCGCCAGCATCAGCAGCGCGTTGCACAGCACCAGCGCGACAAAGCCGTAGCCCATCGCCTGCACCGCCGGGCCGCCCACCACCGCGTTCAGCGCGATGGCGCCACCGGGCGGGTGCAGGCAGCGCAAGGCGATCATGGCGAAGATGGCCAGCCCGACCGCGACGCCGGCCGCCAGCCACGGCCACGGCAGCCACTGCGCGCAGGCGACGCCGATGGCGGCCGACACCAGGTGACCGCCCAGCAGCGGCCACGGCTGCGCCAGCGGGCTACTGGGCAGCGTGTACAGCAGCACCGCCGCCGCGCCCATCGACGCCACCAGCAACGGCGCCGGTCCCAGGGTCAGCGCGGTGAGCAGGCCGGTCAGCGCGATGGCAAACAGCGCGGCGGCAGCCACCGCCAGCTGTTCGCGACGGCCGATCACCAGCGGCTCCGGCCACCAGCGCTGCAGACGCCGGCGCAGCCCGGCCGGCAACAAGGCAAGAGAGGTCATCATCCCGCCATTATATTTGAAGATGTATTTGGTTTGCCACTTTGCGACCCGCATCCGCCGCTTGGCCGCCGGCGCCGCGCTGCGTACACTATGCCGATGAGCGAACTTTTCTCCCCCCTCGAATGGGTCTTCGTGGTCATCCTCGGCCTGGTGCCGCTGGCCGGTATCGTGTTCCACCTGTGGATCATGCTGCTGCGGCCACCGAAGCAGCCGCCGGCCGACGCCACCCCACCAGCGCAGGACCTCGAGCCGCACTGAAGCGGCGCTCCCGCCGCGCCCGGCTTTGCATTTGGCATGGCCAGCCGCTAGCATGAACGCATGCCGGCAATGGCGCTCAAGGAGAACAAGATGGCAATGGATGTGATCGACTACCAGATCTTCGGCGACGACATGCAGTACGTCGAAGTGGAGCTGGACCCCGGCGAGGCCGCGGTCGGCGAGGCCGGTGCGCTGTACTACATGGAAGACGATGTCAGCATGGACACCATCTTCGGTGACGGTTCGGCGGCGCAGAGCGGGCTGCTGGGCAAGCTGCTCGGCGCCGGCAAGCGACTGATCACCGGCGAATCGCTGTTCACCACTGTCTACCTCAACCAGGGCCAGCGCAAGCGCCGCGTCGCCTTTGCCGCCAGCTATCCCGGCAAGATCGTGCCGGTGCACCTGCTGGAGCTGGGCGGCACGCTGTACGCGCAGAAGGACAGCTTCCTCGCCGCCGCCAAGGGCGTCAGCCTCAGCCTCGCGTTCCAGAAGAAGATCGGCACCGGCCTGTTCGGTGGCGAGGGCTTCATCATGCAGAAGCTGGACGGTGACGGTTACGTGTTCCTGCACGCCGGCGGCACGCTGACCAGCCGCCAGCTGCAGCCGGGCGAGGTGCTGCGCGTCGATACCGGCTGCGTGGTGGCCTACCAGCCGACGGTGGATTTCGACATCGAGTACGTCGGCAAGCTGAAGTCGGCGCTGTTCGGCGGCGAAGGGCTGTTCTTCGCCAAGCTGACCGGCCCCGGCCGCGTGTGGCTGCAGTCGTTGCCGCTATCGCGGCTGGCCGACCGCATCGTCGCCGCCAGTCCCAAGGCCGGTGGCAACAGCAGCGAACAGGGCTCGCTGCTCGGCGGCCTCGGCAATATCCTGGACGGCAAGGACTGAAACGCGTCCGCGCCTGAATGAAAAAAGCCCGGAGCGTGCTCCGGGCTTTTCTGTCGGCGGCAGGCTTACTTGCCGGACGGCACGCCGACCTTGGCGCGACGGGCCTGGACCGCGTCGGCCAGCGTCTGCAGCAGCGCTTCGGTATTGTCCCAGCCGATGCAGGCGTCGGTGATGCTCTGGCCGTAGGTCAGTTCGCAGCCCGGTTTCAGGTCCTGGCGGCCTTCCACCAGGTGGCTTTCCACCATCACGCCGAAGATGTGCTGGTCGCCGGCCACCAGTTGCGCGGCGATGTCGTCGCACACTTCCATCTGGCGACGGTAGTCCTTGCGGCTGTTGGCGTGGCTGAAGTCCACCATCAGCTTCTGCGGCAGGCCAACGGCGGCCAGCTCGGCGGCG
The DNA here is from genome assembly GCF_028548395.1 of Vogesella indigofera. NCBI lineage: Bacteria > Pseudomonadati > Pseudomonadota > Betaproteobacteria > Neisseriales > Chromobacteriaceae > Vogesella > Vogesella indigofera. Next base: position 853,578 of record NZ_JAQQLA010000004.1, read on the forward strand.
GCGGCCTTGACGAAGCGTTCTTCGTAGTTCGGCTCCTTGCCGCCACGCAGGATCACGTGGCAATCCGGGTTGCCGCCGGTTTCCACGATGGCGGAATGGCCGGTCTTGGTCACCGACAGGAAGTGGTGCGACACGCTGGCGGAGCGGATGGCGTCGACAGCGATCTTGAGGTTGCCGTCGGTGCCGTTCTTGAAACCGACCGGGCAGGACAGGCCGGAGGCCAGCTCGCGGTGCACCTGCGATTCGGTGGTGCGCGCACCAATGGCGCCCCAGCTGATCAGGTCGGCCAGGTACTGCGGCGTGATCATGTCGAGGAATTCGGTGGCCGCCGGCATGCCCATGCTATTGAGGTTGAGCAGCAGGCGACGCGCCAGGCGCAGGCCGGTATTGATGTCGTAGGACTCGTCGAGGTGCGGATCGTTGATCAGGCCTTTCCAGCCGACGGTGGTGCGCGGTTTTTCAAAGTAGACACGCATCACGATCTGCAGGTCGGCGGCGTACTTCTGGCGCAGCGGCAGCAGGCGGCGGGCGTATTCTTCCGCCGCGGCCGGATCGTGGATGGAACAGGGGCCGATCACCACCAGCAGGCGGTCGTCCTCGGCACGCAGCAGACGGGCAATGTCACGACGGGCGTTGAAGATCAGCTCGGCGGCGGATTCGTTGATCGGCAGCTCGTACAGGTGAGCAATCGGCGGGAGCAGTTCTTTGATGTCTCGGATTCTGACGTCGTCGGTCTGGCGGTGCATTGCTGTGTCCTTGGTCTCTTTTGTTTGCATAGCAACATTACCCGCTTCACCCAGCCATGCCAAGCCCTAAACCGTATCGCGACCGGCGATTTTTTGGTGCGGCTGCGCCACGCCGCAGCGGCATGACCTGCCAAACGGCCGGCCATAAAACAGCGCCATTGGCAGGCTTTGCCAAAATAATGGCCTATAAAAAGCAAAAGCACCCATAAGGGTGCTTTCGTTGGGCAATGCGGCCAACCTGGTGCTCAGTCGGCGTACTGGCGCTTCATGCGTTCGCGACGCTCCTGCGCTTCCACCGACAGCGATGCCGTCGGGCGGGCCAGCAGGCGCTTGAGGCCGATCGGCTCGCCGGTGTCTTCGCAATAGCCGTAGCTGCCGTCTTCGATCAAACGCAGGGTGGACTGGATCTTCTGCAGCAGTTTGCGCTCGCGGTCGCGGGTGCGTAGCTCCAGCGCATACTCTTCTTCCAGTGTGGCGCGATCCGCCGGATCGGGCGTGGCTTCCTGCTCCTGCAGGTGGCTAGCCGTGGCACTGGCGTTGCTCAACAGCTCTTGTTGCATGTTCAACAAGCGCTCCTTGAAGAACTCAAGATGGTCGGCGTTCATGTAGTCATCGCCGGACCAGTTGATGATGTCTTGTTCAGTCAGCTTGGCCATAGTTTGATGCTTCCAGCTATAAAGTTGTGGCAACAGGCGTGGAAGATTACCGACGGCATAAGGAAAGTGCAACACAATCCGTACGCCATCTCCGTCGCAACTGTCTTTTATCTTGTGTATATAGTGCCGAACGGGGGTGAACTCAAGAGGGCAGGCCGATTAAGGCCCGACTTAAGACATTGGCAAGAAACACGGAAAGCGGCCGCGGCGGCAAAAGGCACCGTGCCAACGCAACAAAAGCGCCTGACGGCGCTTTATGTTGCATAAAACATGATTACTTCTGGCTCAATACCCATTTCACCAGCGTTTTCAGATCGGCATCGCTGACCTGCGGGTGAGCCGGCATCGGGATCGGGCCCCAGACGCCGGAACCGCCGGCCTTGACCTTGGCCACCAGCTTGGCTTCGGCACTCTTGTCGCCCGCGTATTTCTTGGCAACATCCTTGTATGCCGGGCCGACAATCTTCTTGTCTACCGCGTGACAGGCGACACAGGCGTATTTCTGCGCCAGCTGCAGGTTGGCAAAAGCGGGGGTGGCCAGCACGCCCAGGGCCACAGCGGCCAATAGCATTTTCTTCATGCAAAGTTCTCCACAGGATCAAACTCCTGACCTGACTCCGTAGCCAGGCAGGCGACTCCACTTGATAACCGAATGCTCATACTGCCATCTTGAGTTGCATCAAGAAAGACATTTCCAGCATCCGGACCGGCAGCATCAGGATCACCTGGATCACCAGCAGCAACACCAGCGGCGACAGGTCGACACCGCCGATCACCGCGCGCTGGAACGGTCGCAGGTAGGGACGGGTCAGCGCCTCCAGCACCGGGCGCAGGCCGTTGTAGGGATTGACCCAGCTGAGGATCGCCAGCACGAACACCGCGCCCATCAACAGGTACAGCGACAGGCGGAACACGTCGAGCAGCGCCAGCAGCGTCAGCGCCAGCCAGCTCTGCGGGTGCAGCAGGTCGTAGGGCAGCGGGTTGAGCAGCAGGATGCTGATCAGCGCCAGCAGGGACACCACCCAGGCCAGCACCATGGTGGCGGTGTCATAACTGCGCCACGCCGGAATCCAGCGCCGCAACGGCAACACCGCAAAATTGCTGACCGCGATCACGAACTGGGTCAGCGGATGCTTGAACGGCGCCCGCGCCACCTGCAGGTAAAAGCGCATCAGCAGCACCAGCACGAACAGCTCGCTGATGGTCTTGATCAGGAATTGCAGTGTTTCCAGCAGCATCATTCGTCGTCCTTGCTCAACAGGTCACCCAGCTCCACCGAGCGGGCGCGACAGTCCAGCGCCCCGGCGATGATCGCCGCCTTGACGCCCTCGGCCTCGAAACGGGCGATGGCGCGCTCGGTGGTCCCGCCCTTGGACATCACGTTGGTGCGCAAGGTTGCCACCGGCAGCGGGCTTTGCTTGGCCAGCTCCACCGCGCCCTCGAAGGTGCCCAGTACCAGCGCCCGCGCTTCCTGCTCGCTGAAGCCGACCTGGCAGGCGCCCTCGATCATGCTCTCGATAAAGTAGAACACGTAGGCCGGGCCGCTGCCGGAGACGCTGGTGATGTCGTCGATGCCGCCCTCGGTCTCCAGCCAGCTGGTGATGCCGACCGCCTGCATGATGCCTTCCGCGGTGCGGCGATCCGCCTCACCGATGTCGGCGGCGGCGTACAGCCCGGACACGCCCTTGCCGACCATGGCCGGGGTGTTGGGCATCACCCGCACGATGCGCGAGCTGCCCAGCCAGCGGCTCAGCGCGTCCAGCCGCACCCCGGCGGCGATCGACACCACCAGTGCGCCGTGCAGCCGTGGCGCCAGTTGCTGGCATACCGCCTGCAGTGCCTGCGGCTTGACCGCCAGCAGCACCACCTCGTCGGCGGCAAAGCGGGCCGGCAGCGTCGCCAGCGCGGTGACGCCGAACTCGGCCTGCAGGCTGGCGCGCTTGTCTTCGTGCAGCTCCACCACGCTGATCTGCTGGCCGGGTTGCTGGCAGAGGCCGGAAATGATGGAGGAGGCCATATTGCCGCCACCGATGAACGTGATACGCATGGTTTTCCCCTGGTTCTGGTGCTTCGCCCGCTGGCGAAACATGGTTGGATGGTTAGCCGTAGTGACGCGCGCCGAAGATCGCGGTGCCGACGCGCACCATGGTGCTGCCGGCGGCGATCGCCGCCGCCATGTCGGCGGACATGCCCATCGACAGCGTGTCGGTGGCAATGCCGGCCGCCGCCAGCTGCTGCTGCAGCGTCGCCAGCACGCCGAAGCGTGCGGCCAACGTTGCCGCCTCCTGCGTCGGCTCCGGAATGCACATCAGCCCGCGCAAGCGCAGGCCGGGCAGGGTGGCGATGGCCTGCGCCAGCGGCAGCACCTCGTCCGGCGCGCAGCCGCTCTTGCTGTCCTCGCCGGAAACATTGACCTGGATGCAGACATTCAGCGGCGGCAGCGCCGCCGGGCGCTGCGCCGACAGCCGTTCGGCGATCTTCAGCCGCTCCACCGAGTGTACCCAGTGCGCCAGCTCTGCCACCGGCCGCGTCTTGTTCGATTGCAGCGGGCCGATGAAATGCCACTCCAGCGCCAGATCCTGCAGCTCTGCGGCCTTGGCCTGCAGCTCCTGCACGTAGTTCTCGCCAAAGCGGCGCTGGCCGGCGGCGTAGGCTTCGCGCACTGCCGCCGCCGGAAAGGTCTTGCTCACCGCCAGCAGGGTCACGCTGTCGCCCTCGCGGCCGGCGGCCTGTGCCGCACTGCCGATCGCCGCGCTCACCCGCTGCAGCGCGCTGCTGATATCTGTCATCGTCTGCTCGCTTTCTCTCCCGCCGTTGGCCGCAGCCTCAGTGGGCAGCGGCACCCGGCGGCGTTACAATCGTCCGCATCACTCGATGAACCCGGCATTGTTGCGGACGCGGAGAAATTATATGGAAATTTCCGAACTTCTGGCCTTTACGGTCAAAAACAAGGCATCGGACCTGCACCTGTCGTCCGGGCTGCCACCGATCATACGGGTACACGGCGACATCCGCCGCATCAACCTGCCGCCGATGGCGCACAATGACGTGCACGACATGGTGTACGACATCATGAACGACCACCAGCGCAAGGCCTTCGAAGAGACCTTCGAGTGCGACTTCTCCTTCGAGCTGCCGGGCATCGCCCGCTTCCGCGTCAACGTGTTCCAGCAGAACCGCGGCATTGCCGCGGTGTTCCGCGTGATTCCGTCCAAGGTGCTGTCGCTGGAAGACCTCAACGCGCCGAAAATCTTCCGCGAGATCGCCGACTTGCCACGCGGCATCGTGCTGGTCACCGGCCCCACCGGCTCCGGCAAGTCCACCACGCTGGCGGCGATGGTCGACTACGTCAACGAGAACCAGTATTCGCACATCCTGACGGTGGAAGACCCGATCGAATTCGTGCACGAAAGCAAGAAGGGCCTGATCAACCAGCGCGAACTCGGCGCCCAGACGCAGAGCTTCGCCAACGCACTGAAGAGCGCGCTGCGCGAGGACCCGGACGTGATCCTGGTCGGCGAGATGCGTGACCTGGAAACCATCCGCCTGGCGCTGACCGCCGCCGAAACCGGCCACCTGGTGTTCGGCACCCTGCACACCAGCGGCGCCGCCAAGACCGTCGACCGTATTGTCGACGTGTTCCCGGCCGGCGAAAAGGAAATGGTGCGCGCGATGCTGTCGGAAAGCCTGCGCGCGGTGATTTCGCAGACGCTGCTGAAGACCAAGGACGAAAGCGGTCGCGTCGCCGCCCATGAAATCATGATCGGCACCCCGGCGATCCGCAACCTGATCCGCGAAAACAAGATCGCGCAGATCAACTCCATGATCCAGACCGGCCAGCAGTACGGCATGCAGACCATGGACATGTGCCTGCAGGAACTGGTGCGGCGCAATGTGATTTCGATTCAGGAAGCCCGGCAAAAGGCTTCCAACAAGGACGCGTTCTAAGCGAGGAAGTAGCGCATGGAAAAGGACCAGGCATCAAAATTCATCCACGATCTGCTCAAGCACGCGGCCAGCAAGAACGCCTCCGACATCTTCATCACCTCCGACTTTCCGCCGGCGATGAAGATCGACGGCAAGATCACCCCGGTGGCGCCGCAGGCGCTGACCGCGCAGCACTGCAAGGAGCTGGTGCGCTCGGTGATGAATGACCGGCAGATGGAGGAGTTCGAATCCAGCTCCGAGGCCAACTTCGCCATCAGCCCGCCCGGCATCGGCCGCTTCCGCGTCAGCGCCTACATGCAGCAGGGCAAGGCCGGCATGGTGCTGCGCAAGATCAACACCGAGATCCCAACGCTGGACCAGCTGAAAATGCCGGCGGTGCTGAAGGACGTGGCGATGATCAAGCGCGGGCTGGTGATCTTCGTCGGCGGCACCGGCTCCGGCAAGTCCACCTCGCTGGCGGGGCTGGTGGACTGGCGCAACAGCACCGCGGCCGACCACATCATCACCCTGGAAGACCCGATCGAGTACGTGCACCAGCACAAGAAGAGCATCATCACCCAGCGCGAGATCGGCGTGGACACCGAGAGCTGGGAGGTGGCGCTGAAGAACACGCTGCGCCAGGCGCCAGACGTGATCCTGATGGGCGAGATCCGCGACCGCGAGTCGATGATGTACGGCCTGCAGTTCGCCGAGACCGGCCACCTGTGCCTGGCCACGCTGCACGCCAACAACGCCAACCAGGCGCTGGACCGCATCCTCAACTTCTTCCCGGAGGAGCGCCACCAGCAGGTGCTGATGGACCTGTCGCTGAACATGCGCGCCATCGTGTCGCAGCGGCTGATTCCGCTGAAGCAGGTCAAGGGCCGCGTCGCGGCGGTGGAAATCCTGCTCAACAGCCCGCTGATCGCCGACCTGATCTTCAAGGGCGAGGTATCCAGCATCAAGGAGGTGATGGGGCGCTCGCGCGAAACCGGGATGCAGACCTTCGACCAGGCGCTGTTCGAGCTGTACGAAAGCGGCCAGATCAGCTTCGAGGACGCGCTGCGCAACGCCGACTCGGTCAACGACCTGCGCCTGAAGATCAAGCTCTACGGCGAAGAGAGCAAGCACAGCGATCCGCTGGGCGGACTCGATCACCTCGACATCGTGTAAGCACAAGGTTGGCCGCACCGGCTTACGGCCAACCTTGCACCCTCCCGGCGCGCGTCCGGCTCCACCGCTCAGGTGAGAAAGTCGTCACTCCACATCTTGCGTACCCACTCCAGCGCTTCCAGCTGCACCTGGTTGAAGTTGTCCGCCGCCAGCGTCGGCAGTGGTGCCTGCGCCTCGCGACACTCGGCCAGCTCGGTCTGCGCCAGCAGGTCGCCGAGCATGCCCTCGCGGTACAGCAGCGCCTGCAGCACCTTGTCGCGCAGCGACAGCGACGCCACCAGCGACTGCATGCTCATGCCCAGCAGGCTGTCGGCCAGCGACAGGATGCCGGTCATGAACGCCTCGTCGCGCTCGGCCGGCGGCGCCAGCAGCTCCATCATGCGGCCGCGCACCGCCGCCATTTCCAGCAGCGGGCTGGGGCCGCTGTCCGGGCGGCAATCGGCGGCGAACAGGATGACCAGCGCCCAGCGCTTCAGCCGTGACGAGCCGAGCATGGTCAGCGCCTCGCGGATGGAGCGCACCGGGCGGCCGTAGTTTTCCGCGGCGTTGACCAGCTTCAGCAGGCTGACCACCATGTCCGGCGCCCCCTTGAACACCTCTTCCAGCGCCAGCAGCTCGGCGTCCTGCATCACCAGTCCCAGCAGGCGCAGCATCAGCGCGCGGTGCGGATGGGCGCGGTTCTGCTGCATGACGGTCGGCTTGGCAAAGAAGTAGCCCTGGAACAGGCGGATGCCCAGCTCGCGGCAGCGCTCGAACTGCTCGTAGCTGTCCACCTTCTCCGCCAGCAGCTGGCCGCGGTAGCCCTGCAGCCGCTGCAGCAGCGCCGGTAGTCGCGCCAGCGATACCTGCTGCAGGTCGATCTTCAGGTAGGACACCAGCGGCAGCATCGCCTGGATTTCCGGGGTGATGTCACTGACGTCGTCCAGCGCCAGCCGGTAGCCGCGCGCCTGCAGCTCGCGGCAGCGCTCGCGTACCGAATCGTCCAGCGGCACGCTCTCCAGGATCTCGAGGATGATGCTCTCCGGCGGTAGCAAGTCCAGCACCGGGCTTTTCAGCAGCCGTTCATTGACATTGATGAAGCCGGGACAGCCCTCCAGCACCCGCGACATGCCCAGATCGATGAAGGTGTGGCGGATCACCGAGGCGGTGGCGTTGACGTCATCCTGGAACAGCGCGCGGTTTTCCGGCCCGGAGCGGAACAGCAGTTCGTAGGCCACGCGCTGCTGCTGGACATCGACAATCGGTTGGCGGCCAAGATAGATGGTGGTGTACATGTCGGCGATATTAGCGGATGCCATCGTCAAACAAAACCGCGATCATGACCGGCCGATGTCAGGCATGACCCAGCGCAACCATGACGGGGGAAAAAACCACACCCGCGACCGCAGGCGTAAAAAAACGCCACCGCGAGGGTGGCGTTGTCGGTGCAAGGTTGGCCGCAACGGCGGCGGCCAGGCGCTTGCTCAGTGCGCCAGGATCTTGGACAGGAACTGGCGCGCGCGCTCGGAACGGGCGTCGATATTGCCGAAGAATTCTTCCTTCTCGCAGTCCTCGACGATGGCGCCGCGGTCCATGAAGATCACGCGGTTGGCCACCTTGCGCGCGAAGCCCATCTCGTGGGTCACGCACATCATGGTCATGCCTTCGTGGGCCAGCTCCACCATCACGTCCAGCACCTCGTTGACCATCTCCGGGTCCAGCGCCGACGTCGGTTCGTCGAACAGCATCGCGATCGGGTCCATCGCCAGCGCGCGGGCAATCGCCACGCGCTGCTGCTGGCCGCCGGACAGCTGGCCGGGGAACTTGTTAGCCTGCGCCTTGAGGCCGACACGGTCGAGGTAGTGCATGCCCTTCTGCATCGCCTCGTCCTTGCTGCGGCCGAGTACGCGCTGCTGCGCGATGGTCAGGTTCTCGGTGATCGACAGGTGCGGGAACAGTTCGAAGTTCTGGAACACCATGCCGATGCGGGCGCGCAGCTTGGGCAGGTCAGTCTTCGGATCGCCCACCGAGATGCCGTCGACGATGATGTCGCCCTTCTGGAACGGCTCCAGCGCGTTGACGGTCTTGATCAGCGTGGACTTGCCGGAACCGGACGGGCCGCACACCACCACCACTTCGCCTTTCTTGACGTCGGTCGTGCAATCGGTGAGCACCTGGAAGTCACCGTACCATTTGCTGACGTTCTTGATCTCGATCATGCTCATACTGCCAACCTCTTCTGCAGACGCTTCACCAGAGTGGACGCGCCGAAACTGATAACAAAGTACACCGCACCGGCAAAAATCAGGAACTCGTGCGATTGCCCCATGATGTCGCCGCGCGCGCGCGCGGCATTGAGGAAGTCGATCAAACCGACTGCATACACCAGCGAGGTGTCCTGGAACAGGATGATGGTCTGCTGCAGCAGCAGCGGGGTCATCTTGCGGAACGCCTGCGGCAGGATGATCAGGCGCATCGCCTGGCTGTAGGTCATGCCCACGGCGTAGGCGGCGTTGATCTGCCCCTTGGAGATCGACTGGATACCGGCGCGCACGATCTCGCAGTAGTAGGCCGCCTCAAACATCACGAACGCCACCAGGCAGGAGGTGAAGGCGCCGACGGCGATGAACTCGCCGGTGATCCAGTTCAGGATCATCGGCACCGCCAGGTAGAACCAGGTGATCACCAGCAGCAGCGGGATGGAGCGGAAGTAGTTGACGTAGGCCTTGGCGAAACCGGACAGCACCGCGCTGTTGGACATGCGCGCCAGTGCCAGCACGGTACCGAGGGCGATGCCGCCCGCGACCGCCAGCAACAGCAGCTGCAGCGTCAGTTTCATGCCGTCCCACAGGCTGGGCAACGACGGGATAATCTGGCTGAAATCCATTATTTGGCCCCTCCCATCATGCCGGGAATGCGCACTTTCTTCTCCACCAGGCTCATCAGCGTCATCAGGCTCATGTTGAGCACGAAGTAGATCACCGTAGCGAGGGTAAACGCTTCAAAGATGTTGGCACTGAATTCCGCGGTCTGCTTGGTCTGCGCCAGCAGCTCCATCAGGCCGATCAGCGACGCCACCGAGGAGTTCTTGAAGATGTTGAGGAACTCGCTGGTGAGCGGCGGGATGATGATGCGGAACGCCTGCGGCAGCAGCACGTGGCGATAGGTCTGCCCGATGCTGAAACCGACCGCCAGCGCGGCGGCACTCTGGCCCTTGGGTAGCGCCTGGATGCCGGTACGCACCTGCTCGCACACCCGCGCCGCGGTAAACAGCGCCAGACACACCACCACCGAAACATAGGCCGAGGTCGCCGGGTTCAGGTCCTGTTTGAACCAGATCTGCAGCGGCTCCGGCAGATAGTCCGGCACCACGAAATACCACATGAACAGCTGCACCAGCAGCGGCACGTTGCGGAACAGCTCGACATAGGCGGTGGCAATCGCCGGCAGCACCTTGCCCGGCAGGGTGCGCATCACGCCCAGCACCGACCCCAGCAGCAGGGCGATGATCCAGGCCAGCAGCGCCACCGCGATGGTCCAGCCCAGACCGGAGACGAACCAGTCCAGGTAGATTTCGCTGCCGATGCCTGTGGACTTGAAGAAGATGTTCCAGTCCCAGTTGTAATTCATTGACTTCTCCAAAAGAAAAGGGGCGCCAGCAGCGCCCCTCCGGGAGCGGGTTTCCGGGCGTTGCCGCCCGGTCCCGGTCTCGTTTCACGCTTGCTTCAGAAAACCCGCTCCGTCATTACCAACAAGCTGCTTACATTTCCTCGGCAGACTTGTCTGTCGGCTTGGCCACCAGCGCCTTGAACTCGTCGGACATCGGGAAGTTCAGGTTCAGGCCTTTTGGCGGTACCGGTGCCATGAACCACTTGCTGTAGATCTTGTTCACTTCGCCGGACTTGAAGGTGGCCTTGATCGCGTCGTCGACCACTTTCTTGAAGGCGGCATCTTCCTTGCGCAGCATGCAGCCGTAGATTTCGAACGACTGCGGCTTGCCGGTCACGACCCAGTTGCCCGGGTTCTTGGCCTTGGCCATTTCGCCGTACAGCAGCGCATCGTCCATCATGAAGGCGACGGCACGGCCCGATTCCAGCATCAGGAACGATTCGCCGTGGTCCTTGGCGGAGATGATGTTCATGCCCATCTGCTTCTCGGCGTTCATCGCCTTCAGCAGACGCTCGGAAGTGGTACCGGCGGTGGTCACCACGTTCTTGCCCTTCAGGTCCGGGAAGTCCTTGACGCCGGAAGTCTTGGCGGTCATCAGGCGGGTACCGATCTCGAAGATGCCGACGGAGAAGGCAACCTGCTTCTGGCGCTCCAGGTTGTTGGTGGTGGAGCCGCACTCCAGGTCCACGGTGCCGTTCTGTACCAGCGGGATGCGGGTCTGCGAGGTCACCAGGTTGTAGCGCACTTGCAGGTTAGGCATCTTCAGCTGTTTCTTGACCGCCTCGACTACCTTCAGCTGCAGGTCGTGCGAGTAACCGATCGGCTTGGTCGGATCGTTCGCCAGGTAGGAGAACGGGATCGAGGCATCACGGTGACCGAGCACGATCACGCCGGAGCTCTTGATCTTGTCCAGGGTGCCTTCGGCCATGGCCGGGGCGGCAAAGGCGGAAGCGATGACAGCAGTAGTCAGCAGACGAGTCGTAAAACGCATTGGTTTCTCCATTTTCTCTTGGGTTTTGCTGCTTTTATCAAGCCGTACCGGCTAGGTATGGCCCGGAAACCTGGCACCGCCACTGCGGCAGTGCCGGCAGGCAATCAGCTCATCGGGGTGAGCAATTGCCGTAAAAACTGTTGTGCCCGTTCGTGTTGCGGGTTCTTGAAAAACTCTTCCGGCGGCGCCTGTTCCACGATCTTGCCGTGGTCGATGAACACCACCCGGTCGGCCACTTCGCGGGCAAAGCCCATTTCGTGGGTGACCACCATCATGGTCATGCCGGATTCGGCCAGATCCTTCATCACCTTCAGTACTTCGCCGATCATCTCCGGGTCCAGCGCGGAGGTCGGTTCGTCGAACAGCATCACCCGCGGTTCCATCGCCAGGCCGCGGGCGATGGCCACGCGTTGCTGCTGGCCGCCGGACAGCTGCGCCGGGAAGGCATCCTTCTTGTGGGCGAGGCCGACCCGCTCCAGCAGCGCCACCGCCTGCTTGTCGGCGGCAGCCTTGTCCATGCCCTTGACCTTGATCGGCGACAGCGTGATGTTGTCCAGTACCGACAGGTGCGGGTAGAGGTTGAAGTGCTGGAACACGAAACCGACTTCGGCGCGCAGCGCGTTGAGATCGGTTTTCGGATCGGCGACGTTCTTGCCATCGACCCAGATCTCGCCCTCGTTGATGCTTTCCAGCTGGTTCACGGTGCGGATCATGGTCGACTTGCCGGAGCCGGACGGCCCGCACACCACCACCACTTCACCCTGCGCCACCTGCAGGTCAATCCCGTTCAGTACGTGCAAGTCCTTGAACCACTTGTGGACATTGTTGAAACGAATCATCGCTTTTCCTTTAATTCCTGTGACAGCCAGCATCGTGGTGCGGCACGGTCCGCATCATTCAATACGGATTGTGCTGCGGCCAACCTGGTACAGCAAGCCGCAGCGCAACATGGTCAGCCGCGCGCGGCGGCCAGATGGTTGGCCAGCGCCACATACTGCTGCACGCTCAGCGTCTCGGCACGGGCGGCCGGGTCGATACCCAGCGACTGCAAGGCCTCGTCGCTGATCACGCCCTTGAGGTTGTTGCGCAAGGTCTTGCGCCGCTGGCCAAAGGCCTGCGCCACGATCTCTTCCAGCAGCGCCTCGTCGGTTGCCACGCCGCAGCGACCGGCATCAGGAATCATCCTTACCACCGCGGAATCCACTTTCGGTGGCGGGTAGAATGCACCCGGCGGTACCAGCAAGATCTGTTCCATGTCGAAACGGTACTGCAACATCACTGTCAGACGACCGTAATCCGGCGTCGACGGCGCCGCCACCATGCGGTCGACCACCTCTTTTTGCAGCATGAAATGCATGTCGGTGACCCGGTTGCCGTAGCAGGCGAGGTGGAACAGCAGCGGGGTGGAAATGTTGTACGGCAGGTTGCCGACCAGCTTGAACGGACCGTCGCAGACGCTGCCGAAATCGAAGGCCAGCGCGTCGCCCTCGTGGATGGTCAGCCGCTTGGGCGAGATCTCGCCGCGCAGGCGGCTGATGATGTCGCGGTCGATCTCCACCACATGCAGATGGTCTAGACGCTGCAGCAGCGGCTTGGTCAACGCACCGAGGCCGGGGCCGATCTCGATCACCACATCGCCCGGCTGGGCACCGACGGCGCTGACGATGTCCTCGATCACCTTGCTGTCCTGCAGGAAGTTCTGGCCGAAGCGCTTGCGCGGAATGTGTTTGCTCATTGCTACTTTCTGGATGAAAAACGGCGACAGGCTCGGCCGGCGATGGCGGGCAAATACTGTCGCACAAAGATAAAGTTCTAACTCAAGCATAGCGGCGATCGTGCCGCGCGCCAGTACAACGCCATGGTGATGTCGCAGCCGGCATGGCGTCCGGAAATCCGGACAGCGACCGGCCGGCGCGTACGCCTCACCGGATAACGCCCAGCATTCCCCACGCCAGCAAGGCGTAACGACTGGCCTTGCCCAGCGTAATCCACAGCACGCAGGGCCAGAACGCCAGCCGCAACCAGCCGGCGGCCAGCGGCAGCGCATCGCCGGCCAGCGGCACCCAGCTCAGCCACAGCGCCGCCGGGCCGAAACGGGCGAACCACGCCGCCGCTCGCGGCGGCAGCGGCCTGGGCGGCGCGCAGCGCCCCAACCACAGGCTGCTGACGCTGCCCAGCGCATTGGCGGCGGTGGCGACCAGCAGCGCCGGCCACAACAGCTCCGGCCGCTGCAGCAGCAAGGCGCCCAGCGCCAGCTCGGAATTGCCCGGCAGCACGGTGGCGGACAGGAATGCCGACGCCGCCAGGCCGCCCAGCAGCAGCCAGCTACTCACTCAGACGGCAAACACGAAGTCGCAGCCGGCGGCGTGGCCGACCACCGCCGACAACGTGGTGCCGAACTCCTTGCCGTCACGCGCCGCCAGCCACTGGCCGTCGCGCAGCGCGAAATGGAAACCGCCGCTCTTGGCCGCGATCCACAGTTCCTGGTTCGGCACGTGGCGGTTGACCACCACCTTCTCGCCGCTGTCGAACTCGATTTCCAGCACATTCCCCATCCTCAGGCAGTCCAGATCCAGCTCCGCCTCATCCAGTGCTGCTTCGATGCGCGTGAAAATACCGTCGGTGAGGGTCAGGAATTCGCTTTCAGTCATGGAAAAGTCCTAAAGGTTGGCCGCATGGCTTGGGGTGGGAGGCTCGCGCCTGTTAGACTGCGATTTTGCCATAGCTACCGGATTCCGTATGCGTACTGCGCTGATGTTTGTCCTTGTCGCCACCGTTGTCACCGCCTGCGGCTTCAAGGGTCCGCTGTATCTGCCCGCCCCGGCCGGCCAGCAGCAGACCGCGCCGTGAGCGCACTGCAACTGCGTGCGGCCAACCTTGCCGACGCCGGCGACTGCCTGCTGCTGGCACGGCTGACCGATGCCTACGCCCGCGATGCGATGGGTGGTGGCGAGGGGCTGACGCCCGCGCGCCAGCAACAGCTGGCGCAGGCACTGGGTGGTCATCCCGGCCTGTTCGCGCTGATCGCGGAGCAGGGCGACGAGGCGGTCGGCCACGCACTGTGCGTGCTGGGCTTTTCCAGCTTTTACGCGGCGCCGGTGTGCAATCTGCATGATTTGTCGGTGCTGTCCGCCGCGCGCGGCCAGGGCGTGGGGCGCCTGCTGCTGCAGGCCGTGGCCAGCGCCGCCGCCCAGCGCGGTTGCGCCAAGCTGACGCTGGAAGTACGCGACGACAACGCGGTGGGGCGCACGCTGTACCACAGTGAAGGCTTTGCCGAGGCCGGCCTCGGCGGCACCCACTACCGGCTGCTGGAAAAGGTGCTGACTCCGGCCTGACCCGTAGCGGCGCCCGCGCCGTGACCGCCGGCTACAGCGCCGGCGCCACCTCCAGCCGGTTGCGACCCTTGTGCTTGGCCTGGTACAGCGCCAGGTCGGCGGCGCGCAGCGTGCGCTCCCAGTCCTGCGGCTGGTTCTGCCACGCCATGCCGAGGCTGGTGGTGACGTGCAGCAGCGGGTGCAGCGTGCTCCAGTCGTAGTCCATCAGCGCCAGCCGCAGGCGCTCGCAGGTCGCCACCGCCGCCTCCTGCGACGTCTCCATCAGCAGCAGCACGAACTCCTCGCCGCCATAGCGCACCACCAGATCGACCGAACGGGTGTGCAGCACCACCAGCTGCGCCACCTTGCGCAGGGTGTCGTCGCCGACGGCGTGACCGAAGCGGTCGTTGATCGACTTGAAGTAGTCCAGATCCAGCACCACCACCGCCATGCCGTCAAAGCCGCCCTGCAACTGCGCCAGCCGCTCCGGGCCTTCGCGGTCGAGGCAGCGGCGGTTGCCGACCCCGGTCAGTGCGTCGACCAGCACCGCCTGTTCCAGCTCGCTCATGCGCGCCTCGGCCACCGATTTTTCTGCCTCCAGCCGCACCGCGCGCAGACGCTCGTGCTCGGCCTTCAGCCGTTCGCGCTCGGTTTCCAGCCGCGCGCTGGTGATTTCCAGCTCCTTGCGGATCGCCCAGCCCTGGGTGCTGCTGCGCTTGTCGGCCAGCGACTGTTCCAGCTGGCGCAACCGCTCCAGCTGCCGCAGCGCCGGCTCGAACTGGCCGCCGTCCTTGTACACGCGGTACAGCGCCTCGTGCGCCAGCACCCGCATCTCGTATTCGATCTGCTCGGCCGGCAGCGCCAGCACCCGCTTCAGCACCGCGATCGCCGCCGGCAGCTGCCCGGTACGGTGCAGGATGATCGCCTCCGCCAGGTCGGCACGGTGCTGCAACGCGGCGAAGTCGCCACACCGCGCCAGCTCGCGGCCCTGCGCCAGCTCGGTCAGCGCCTCGTCGTAGCATGCGAGATCGGTGAGGATTTCCGCCAGATTGATGATGGCGCTGGCTTGCAGGTGCGGGTTGTCCGTCGTGGTCGACAGCGTCGCCGCCTGCTGGAAATAATCCAGCGACTGCGCCAGCAGTGCCGCGGCGCCGGCCTGGGCCAGGGACTGCGCCAGCTGGCCGGCGGTGCGGTAGCTGGAGCCGAGATTGTTGATCGCACTGAACAGCGCGATGAGATGGCCGTGCTGCACCGCCAGCTCGCGCGCCTGCTGCAACAGCGCCACGCTTTGCTCCAGATCGCCGACCGCGCTGAAGGTGCACAGCCCGGCGCGGTTCAGCGCCCAGCTCAGCATCAGCGGCTGCTGGCAGAGGCGGGCGGCGCTCAGCGCCTCCAGCGCGTACTTCAGGCCGTCGTGCGCCAGCCCCAGCTCATTGCAGGCCATCGCCACCGTGCACAGCACCTCGGCGCGGGCGGCGGCATCGGCGGGCCGCTCCAGCAGCGACGCCGCTTCCAGCCCCGGCGGAATGGCGTCGGCCAGCTGGCCGAGGCGGAAACGGTGCAGCGCCAGCAGGGCCAGTGCCTCGCTGCGCAGGTGCTCGAAGCCATGTTCGCCGGCCAGTTGCAGCGCCGTTTCCGCCGCCTGCAAACCGTGATGGTGCCGACCGCTGCTGCCGGCTTCGCGCGCGGTGCGCAACAAGCGCAACAGGGCCTGGCGCTGCGATCCCGTGCTGCCGGCCGTAGTCGCCGCGGCAAGCACGGTGGTCGCCGGCTGGCGGCGACGCGATGCGTGCGCCGGGTCACGGGATTTGTCAGCACCAATCATAAAAACCACCGGGGATTCAGATGGCTGAATTTATATACCGATTTATGGCGAGGGCGTAGCAGAAGGTTGGCCGCAATGACGGATTGGCAGCGGCAACGTGCAAAAAACAACAATCGCAGCGCAACAAGCGGCACCGTCATGACGGCCGGATTGGCGCGGCGACGAGCGTTGCCGCCTCAGTCCGGCACCAGGCTCTGCGCCGCCTGCAGCAGCAGGTCCAGCGACAGGCTGCCGCTGCTCTGGCGCAGCGCCAGCAGCTCGTCGCGGTGCGCGCGCGCCAGCTGCTGCACCAGCTCCTCGCCCTTCGGCGCCAGGCTGATCTCGACACAGCGGCGGTCTTCGCGTCCCGGATTGCGCACGATCAGCTGCTGCGCCTCGCAACGGCTGACCAGGCCGACCACGCTGTGGTGGTGCGACTGCAGCCGCTGCGCCAGCTCCGCCACCGTCGCCCAGTCGCGCCCGGGGTAGCCGCGTAGTTGCAGCAGCAGCTGGTACTGCAGCGGGGTGATGCCGTTGCTCTGCGCCAGCTCCTCGCTGAAACGCAGGAACAGGCGCAGCCGGTAGCGGAAATCGGCCAGACGCTCGAAGTCGTCCTTGGACAGCGGAGTCGGAGGGGAAGGGTTCATCGTGGCAATACCAGGCAACAAGCCCGCCAGCGTAGCAGATTTCCGTACCGCCGCCGTGGCGGCGCGTTCGGGCGATGCCGTCGCCATGCTCAGTGCGACCGGCCGGCGTAGCACACCGGCGAGCTGCGCTGCGCGGCGTCCTGCCAGTAGCTCTGCGCCGCCAGGCGAGCCTCGAGGAAGCGCGCCAGCGCACGCACCGGGTTGAGCAGGCCGTCCTCGCCGTCGTACAGCAGCACCACACCGCCCGCGGCGGCGGCCTGCAGCAGCGCCTGCCAGCGCGGCGGGTTGGCGGCCAGATCGGCCCAGTAGGTGTCGCAGAACAGCGCGTAGCGCAGCGGGTCACGGCGCAGCCAGGCCAGCAGCCCCGGCGCCGGCAGCGCGCGCGGCAGCCACTGTGCCCGCGGCAGGCTGCCGCGCGGCAGCGCCGCCGGCCAGCGCGCGGCGAGCAGGAACACGTTGTCGCGTTGCGCCGGACACTGGCTGGCCGGCAACAGCTGGATGGCGGAACTCATCTCTGGCGCCCTCATAGCAGTGGTACCGCGATCAGCGCCACCAGCACCGCCCACAACAGGGCGCCGACGGTGAACACGGTGTAGGCCAGCGACTCGGTGCGCACCGAGTCCTCATGCTCGAACAGCGCATCCAGCCCGTGATAGATCAGCAGTCCGGAAGCCAGCAGCCCGAGCAGGCCGATCGCCATATTGAAGAACGGCAGCGGCACCAGCAGCGACAGCGCCGACAGCCAGATCGGCAGCGGAGCCAGCGCTGCCAGCCGGTAGCAGTCGGCGTACGGCGGCCGCACCTCGGCGTGCACTGCCAGCCGGATGAAGCTGGCCATCAGATGCACACTGAACCAGTTCAGCAGCAGGAACAGCACGATCACCGCCTGCCACTGTGCCAGCGGCACCTGCGGCGCGTACACCTCGCCGTTGAAATAGGCGGCATACAGCAGCATGGCGGCGGCGAACAACGAGGCCGGCAGCACGATGCGGAAAAAGGACCGGGCGGTCGAGGCATGGTGGTTGGCGATTTCGTCCCAGCCGTGATGCGAGGACAGCAACATGCGAAGCGGGGTAAGCGGGGTCATGGTGACACTCCTTGCTGACGTGACGGACGGGCACGACAGGGCGCGTCCTCTTCTGAAATATATCGTATTACGATATAAATACAAGGCGCCAGAAGACGTAGTCGTGCCTTATCCCGGTGCAGGACGCCACCTGCTGCACCGCAGCACCGCAGCACCGCAGCACAGCCAGCGGTGGCAAGGCTCATGCCGGTCTGATCCTGGCACGGCTTTTGCATTGCAACAGCACTGTCCCGATGGAGTCTTGCCATGCAATCCCTGTTTGCCAGCAGCAGCAAACCCCCGGTTACCAGCGACGCGGTGGTGTTCAATTACCAGCGCCCGACCCGCGCGCGGCTGATCGCGCTGGGCACCGGCGGCCGGCTGTGGCTGGTGGAAGCGTTCGACCCGCTGCACAAGGTGTGGGTGTGGCAGGACGAGAGCAACAATATGGAGCAGGCGGTGGAAGGCGCGCGCCGGCTGAGCCTGTTTCCGTCCTGAGCCGGCGCCATAAAAAAAGCGGGCCAGCGGCCCGCTCAAACACCCTCAAACATTGCCCGTTACGCCACTGCACCCTTGCCGGTGTGCGGTAACGCCTCGAACGCCTGCCGCAGTTCTGCCAGCTTGCCACGGGCGCTGGCGAGGCCGGCGTCCTTGACATGGCCGAAGCCGCGAATGCCTTCGTACTGCTTGACCATCTCGGTGGCGGTGGCCAGGTTGGCCGCGGTCAGCTTGCCGCACAACTCGTCCACCAGCGTCTCGAACTCGCCGATCAGCACACGTTCCAGCTTGCGGTCGGCCTGGTAGCCGAACGGATCTAGCGCGGTGCCGCGCAGGCTCTTGAAGCGGGCGATAACGCCCATCGCCTTCAGCGCCCACTGGCCGAGGTTGATCTTGCGCGGCTGGTGGCCGGTCATCCAGCTGGCGCCGAAGTGGAAGGTCAGCTTCAGCTCGCCGTCGAACTGCGCCGCCAGCTCGCGCTGGAACACGCCGTCGCTGTACAAGCGCGCCACTTCGTACTCGTCCTTGTAGGCCAGCAGGTGGTAGTAGTTCTTCGCCACTGCCAGTGCCAGCGCGCTGCTGCCAGGATGGGCCTGCTCTTCGGCGGCCTGCACTTTTGCCACCAGCGCCTTGTAACGGGCGGCCAGTTTTTCGTCCTGATAGGCCACCAACTCCTTGCTGCGGTGATGCAGCACGCCGTCCACGGTTTCACGTGGAACGAATTGCACCACCGCCGATGGCGACACCAGCGTTTCCACGCGCTGCAGGTCGTGCGCGGCGTGGCGGCCCCAGGTAAAGGCATCCTGGTTGAACTTCACCGCGGCGCCGTTCAGCTCCACCGCCGCCATGATCGCTTCCAGCGATACCGGCACCAGCCCCTGCTGCCAGGCGTAGCCGAGCATGAACATGTTGGCGGCAATGCCGTCGCCCATCAGCGCGGTGGCGATGCGGGTGGCGTTGACCTCGGCAAAGTGGCTGCCGCCAACCGATTCGATGATCGCGTCCTTCATCGCCCGCGCCGGGAAACGCACGTCCGGGTTCTTCAGGAAGGCGCTGGTCGGCGATTCGTAGCTGTTGACCACCACGTGGCTGAAGCCCTCGCGCATCTTGGCCAGCGCTTCCTCGGCGGCGGTCACCACCAGGTCGCAGCCCAGCACCAGATTGGCGTCGCCGGCGGCGATACGCACCGCGTGCAGCTTGTCCTGGCTGTCGGCGATACGCACGTGCGACCACACCGAACCACCTTTCTGCGCCAGGCCGGCCATGTCCAGCACGGTGATGCCCTTGTTGTCGAGGTGGGCGGCCATCGCCAGCACCTGGCCGATGGTGACCACGCCGGTGCCACCGACGCCGGTAATCATGATGCCGTACGGCTCGTGCAGCGCCGGCAGCCGTGGTTCCGGCAGCGTGCTCATGCTGTCGAGGCCGGTCTTGTTGCCGCTGGACTTTTTCAGCTTGGCGCCGGAGACGCTGACAAAGCTGGGGCAGAAGCCCTCGACGCAGCTGTAGTCCTTGTTGCAGCTGCTCTGGTCGATCTTGCGCTTGCGGCCGAGCGCGGTTTCCACCGGCAGCACCGACAGGCAGCCGGATTTCTTGCTGCAGTCGCCACAGCCCTCGCACACGCGCTCGTTGATGAAGATGCGGCGGTCCGGGTCCGGGAATTCGCCACGCTTGCGACGGCGGCGCTTCTCGGCGGCACAGGTCTGGTCGTGGATCAGGATGGTGACGCCTTCCAGCTCGCGCAGCTCTTTCTGGATGCGGTCCAGCTCGCGGCGGTGGAACACTTCCACCCCCGGCGCCAGGCCTTCCTTCAGCCCGTGCGCGGTGCGGTACTTGTCCGGATCGTCGCTGGTAATCACGATGCGGCCAACCCCTTCGGCGTGCACCTGACGGGTGATCATCGGCACGTCCAGGTAGCCGTCGACGTGCTGGCCGCCGGTCATTGCCACCGCGTCGTTGTACAGGATCTTGTAAGTAATGTTCACCTTGCCGGCCACTGCGGCGCGGATCGCCAGCAGGCCGGAGTGGAAGTAGGTGCCGTCACCGAGGTTGGTAAAGATGTGCTTGGTGGTGGTGAACGGCGCCTGGCCCAGCCAGGTGATGCCTTCACCGCCCATCTGGGTGAAGGTCTTGGTGCTGTCGCCCTCGATCCAGTGCGCCATGTAGTGGCAGCCGATGCCGGCCACCGCGCGGCTGCCTTCCGGCACCTTGGTCGACGTATTGTGCGGACAGCCGGAGCAGTAGTGCGGAATGCGGTTGATCGCCTCGCGCGGCTGCACCAGCTGCGCTTCCTTGTCGTCGTAGAACTTCAAGCGGTCGTGGATCACCGGGCTGTCGAAGATGTTGGCCAGCCGGCTGGCGATGGCGCGCGCGATCATCGCCGGGGTCAGCTCGCCGGCGGCCGGCAGCAGCCAGTCGCCGTGCGGCAGCGCCCATTCGCCTTTTTCGGCAAACTTGCCCACCACGCGCGGGCGCACGTCGTCGCGCCAGTTGTACAGCTGTTCCTTCAACTGGTATTCGATGATCTGGCGTTTTTCCTCGATCACCAGGATCTCGTCCAGCCCCTGCGCGAATTCGCGCACGCCTTCCGGCTCCAGCGGCCACACCATGCCCACCTTGAAGATGCGCAGGCCGATATCGGCGGCCAGCGCCTCGTCGATGCCTAGGTCGTTCAGCGCCTGCATCACGTCGAGATAGGATTTGCCACAGGTGATGATGCCCAAGCGCGCCTTCGGCGAATCCAGCGTCACGTGGTTCAGCTTGTTGACGCGCGCGTAGGCCAGCGCCGCGTACAGGCGGTGGTGCAGCACGCGCTTTTCCTGCGCCAGCGGGGTGTCCGGCCAGCGGATGGACAGGCCGTCGGCCGGCAGCGGAAAGTCGTCGGGAATCACGCAGTTGACACGATCCGGGCTGATGTCGACCACTGCCGAGCTTTCGATGGTGTCGGTGATCGCCTTGATCGACACCCAGCAGCCGGAGTAGCGGCTCATCGCCCAGCCGTGCAGGCCATAGTCGATCACCTCCTGCACCCCGGACGGCGACAGCACCGGGATCATGCTGGCGGCCAGGATGTGGTCGGACTGGTGCGGGAAGGTGGAGGATTTGGCGGCGTGGTCGTCGCCGCAAATCAGCAGTACGCCGCCGTGCTTGCTGGTGCCGGCCACGTTGCCGTGCTTGATCACGTCGCCGGAGCGGTCCACGCCCGGGCCCTTGCCGTACCACATGGCGTACACGCCTTCGTACTTGGCGCCGTCGAACATGTTGACCTGCTGCGTGCCCCATACCGCGGTGGCGGCCAGATCTTCGTTGAGGCCGGGGTGAAACACCACATTGTGCGCCTTGAGGTATTTCTCCGCCTTCTGCATGTTCTGGTCGACGTTACCCAGCGGCGAGCCGCGGTAGCCGGTGACGTAGCCGGCGGTATTGAGGCCGGCGGCGCGGTCGCGCTCCTGCTGCATCATCGGCAGGCGCACCAGCGCCTGGATGCCGTTCAGCAATACCTGTCCGGTAGCTGCCGTGTATTTGTCTTCCAGTGCGACATGGCGAATCGACATGGTTTCTCCTCCATCATTCTGTGCTTGTGGCAACGGGGCGAGGCCGGCCTTGTGAGCGGCGCTTGCTGGCAATCTCTATCTCTAGTTGTAGCGCCTGTGGCGTCTTTTTGTGGCGGTGGCCGGCGCACGCAGGTGGCGGCGCGGCACAGGGCGCAGACTAGGTGACGTAAACGTAAACGTCAACATAATTGTCGTTTCACCGCAGCAGGTGCGGCTTATGTGCCAGTGCAGCATGCGCGGCCGCCGCCGGGCGCAGAACACAGCGTTTCGCCCCCGCCATTGAGTAGACCAGCGGCGGGCGGTAGAGTGCACCCTTGACCCTGCCGCCACCGGCCACAAGCCGGCCTGCGGCCAACCTTTGCGGTGCCTCCCATGTCTACCTCCCGTCAGGAAACCTCGCGCGGCGTGCTGTATGCCGTCGGTGCCTTTTTCATCTGGGGCCTGTTCCCGCTGTACTGGAAGCTGCTGC
Organism: Vogesella indigofera; assembly: GCF_028548395.1. Classification (NCBI taxonomy): domain Bacteria; kingdom Pseudomonadati; phylum Pseudomonadota; class Betaproteobacteria; order Neisseriales; family Chromobacteriaceae; genus Vogesella; species Vogesella indigofera. Next base: position 876,071 of record NZ_JAQQLA010000004.1, read on the forward strand.
ACGACGTGCCGGCGTTGCAGATCCTGTGCCACCGCATCGTGTGGTCGGCCGTGTTCGTGGCACTGATCCTGCTACTGCAGCGCAACTGGGGCTGGCTGGCCGACAGCGTGCGCGACACCCGCCGCCTCGGCATCTTTGCGCTGTCCTCGCTGCTGCTGTCGCTGAACTGGCTAATCTACATCTGGGCGGTCAACGACGGCCGCGTGGTGGAAGCCAGCCTCGGCTACTTCATCAATCCACTGGTCAACGTGCTGCTGGGGCGCTTCTTCCTCGGCGAGCGGCTGACGCGGCCGCAGGCCAGCGCCGTCGGCCTCGCCACCCTCGGCGTGGCGTGGATCACCATCGGCGTCGGCAGCCTGCCGTGGGTGGCGCTGGGGCTGGCCGGCTCCTTCGGCGTCTACGGCCTGCTGCGCAAGCAGGCGTCGCTACCGTCACTGGAAGGGCTGGCGCTGGAAACCTTCCTGATGCTGCCGCTGGCGGCGGCCGCGCTGCTGTGGTTCGAGATCAGCGGCAACGGCGGCTTCGGCCACCTCGGCCTCGCGACCGACCTGCTGCTGGTCGGCGGCGGCATCGTCACCGCCATCCCGCTGCTGCTGTTCGCCAGCGGCGCGCGGCGGCTGAAGCTGGCCACCGTCGGCCTGATCCAGTACCTCGGCCCGACCATCCAGCTGCTGCTGGGCGTGCTGCTGTACCAGGAGCCGTTCGGCCCGGAACGCGCCGTCGGCTTCGCGCTGATCTGGAGCGGGCTGGCGCTGTACTCCGGCGCCGGGCTGCTCAGCTACTGGAAGCAACGCCGCCTGCAGCAGGCGTAAGCAGGCGCAGGGCAAGGAACATGCGGCCAACCTTGGTTCAGGGTTGGCCGCATTGCTTTTGGCAGGCCGCTTCACACAGTGTTCTGCCCACCCCGCTTGCCGCCACGGCCAGCCGGCAGTAGCGTGACAGGCTGCAAGGGAGGCAGACATGAGCATCACATTCGATACCGACAAGCAGCGGCTGGACCGCGACATGGTGTACCGCTACCTGAGCGGCGAATCCTACTGGGCACGCGGCCTGCCGCGCGACATCTTCGAGCGTTCGCTGGACGGCGCATTGTGCATCGGCGGCTACGACGAACGCGGCCAGCAGGTGGCGTTTGCGCGCGTGATCAGCGATTTCGCCACCTTCGCCTACCTCGGCGACGTGTTCGTGCTGGACAGCGTGCGCGGCCAGGGCACGGGCAAGGCGCTGATGGCCTACATCCAGGCCCATCCGCAGCTGCAGAACCTGCGCCGCTTCATGCTGGCCACCGCCGACGCCCACGGTCTGTACGCGCAGTACGGTTTTGCCGCGCTGGGGACGCCGGAGTGGATCATGGAAAAGCGGGACCCGGACGTCTACCGGCGGCTGGCCGGCGAACAGCAGCAGGCATGACGCACAAGGCGTTCTGGGACGATCCCTACCTGAGCGAGCTGGCCACCCAGGTCGCCACGGTCGACGGCGAGCGCGTCACGCTGCAGGCAACCATCTTCTATGCCGAGAGCGGCGGCCAGGAAAGCGACACCGGCAGCATCGCCGGCCAGCCGGTGCTGCTGGCGGAAAAGCAGGGGCAGGACATCGTCTACACCCTGGCTGCCGGCCACGGCCTGCAGCCGGGCAACGCGGTGACGGTGCGCATCGACTGGCCACGGCGCTACCGGCTGATGCGGCTGCACTTCGCCGCCGAGCTGACGCTGGAAACCATCTGCCGCGACGTCGACGGCGTGGAAAAGATCGGCGCCCACATCGGCGAGCACAAGGCGCGCATCGACTTTGCGCTGCCGCAGCCGATTACCACGCAGCTGGCCACCATCACCGCCAGGGTACAGGCGCTGATCGACAACGATTCCCCCATTGTCAGCGCGTTTTCCGATGCGGCCAACGAGCGCCGCTACTGGGAAGTGCCCGGCTACTGCCGCGTGCCGTGCGGTGGTACCCACCTCAGGCACACCGCCGAGGTTGGCCGCATCGCGCTGAAGCGCAAGAACGTCGGCCGCGGCAAGGAGCGGGTGGAAATCACGCTGCTGGACGACACCCCGCAACAGGAAAACTGAGATGCTGCTCTACGATCTGGCGGCGCTGGGCGCCGCCGCCTGCTGGGCCATCAGCGCCGTCATTGGCGCCACGCCGTCGCGGCAGCTGGGTTCCTTCGGCTTTACCCGCATCCGCCTCAGTCTGCTGACGCTGTTGCTGGGCGGTCTCAGCCTCGCCGGTGGCGGCTGGCAGGGGCTGGCGGCGGCCAACCTTGGCCTCTTGCTGCTGTCCAGCCTGACCGGCATCTTCCTCGGCGACACGCTGATGTTCGCCGCCATGAACCGCCTCGGCCCGCGCCGTACCGGCCTGCTGTTCGCCACCCATGCGGTGTTCTCGGTGGCGCTGGGGGTGATGCTGCTCAGCGAAACGCTCAGCGCCCGCGCCGCCATCGGCAGCGGGCTGGTATTCGCCGGCGTGCTGTGCGCGATCGCCTTTGGCCGCCGCGATGGCGAGCAGCCACAGTGGGAGAGCGGGCAGGGTATCAAACTGGGGGTGGCACTGGGGCTGGGCGCGGCGCTATGCCAGGCGCTGGGCACCTTGCTGGCCAAGCCGGTGATGGCCGGCGGCGTCGATCCGCTCACCGCCAACGGCCTGCGCATCGCCGTCAGCTGCGGCGCGCACTGGCTGCTGTGGGCCAGCGGCAACCGCCACGCGCGGCTGCAAAGCCCGCTGTCGCCGCGGCTGTTCGGCCAGACCGTGCTCAACGGCGTGATCGGCCAGGGCGTGGGCATGACGCTGATCATGCTGGCGCTGCGCGAGGGCGACGTCGCCAGCGTCGGCATGCTGTCGGCGATGACGCCGGTGCTGATCCTGCCGCTACTGTGGGCGGTGCTGCGGCAACGCCCGCCGGCCCTGGCCTGGCTGGGTGCCGCCACCAGCGTCGTCGGCAGCATGCTGCTCGTGGCACGCTGACGGCCGCCGCGCGCAAAAACAAAACGGCCAACCTTGCCCAAGGTTGGCCGCAACGTTTCCGGGTGTGCGCCGGCTTACTGGTTGGCGCGCACCCAGCGGTGCCAGTGGCCGAACAGCTCCGGGTCCAGCGCCGCGATCACCGAACGCTTCCACAGCGTGTCCGTCCAGTAGTCATCGGTATTGAGGCTGGCGATGCGGCCGCCGGCTTCCTCCAGGATCACCGCGCCGGCGGCGTAGTCCCACAGCCGCTGGCCGCCGTGCAGGTACAGATCGTAGCGGCCGGCGGCGAGGAAGCACCAGTCCAGTGTGCTGGAGCCCATGCTGCGCTGGCTGCCGAACGGCGCCACGCTGTTCATGCGCGCCGCCAGCTTGCCGGAGCGCAGGTACTTGATCTCCACCGCGGCGATGGCGTCGCCCATGCTGTTGCGCGTGGTCTTCAGCGGCAGGCGGTTGCCGTTGAGGTAGGCGCCCTTGCCGCGCCGCGCGTAAAACATCTCGTCGGCCACCGGGTTGTAGATCACGCCCAGCTCGCTGATGCCGTTCACCATCAGCGCCACCGAGATGGCGAAGTAGGGCAGGCCGTTGACGAAATTGGTGGTGCCGTCGATGGGGTCGACCACCCACAGCCCGTCCGGATTGGCCGCCCACAGCGCGTCCTGCTCCTCGCGCGTCATTTCCTCGCCCAGCACCGGGTGCGGCAGGATCTGTGGCAGGTCGCGCTGCAACGCCTGCTGGCAGCCAAGATCGGCCTCGGTAAACAGCGAACCGTCGTCCTTGCGCGTCTTGCCGACGCGCAAAAAGCGCGGCATGACCTCGGTCTGGGCCACGTTACGAACGGTACGGATGACCTCGTCGACCACCTGCATGCGCTTCTCCTGGCGCGTCCGCCGGTCAGCGGACGGGTTAACACGGTTGGCAGGCCGGTGGGCCCGCACCTCAAGCCGTCCCCCGCGGGGGCGAATTGAAAACAGTGGTTGTTGCAATTGCAGCAAAACAAGCAAAATACCGCCATCACCACAGACTTTCAACACACCATGCCCAGGTTTTTTGTTGCCACACCCCTCGCCGGCCTGCGTTCGCTGTCCCTTCCCGACCATGTCGTGCGCCATGTGCAGGTATTGCGGCTGAAAGAAGGCGACGCCATCACCCTGTTCGACGGCCGTGGCGGCGAGTACCAGGCCACGCTCACCGCCATCGCCAAGCGCGATGCCGACTGCGACATCAGCCGCTTCGACGACAGCAGCCGCGAGTCGCCGCTGTGGCTGGGGCTGGCACAGGCGATCTCCAGCGGCGACCGCATGGAGTTCACGCTGCAGAAGGGGGTGGAGATGGGCGTCAGCGTGTTCCAGCCGCTGATGACCGAGCGCAGCATCGTCAAGCTGGCCGGCGACCGTGCCGACAAGCGTCTTGCGCGCTGGCAGGAGATCATCGTCTCCGCCTGCGAGCAGTGCGGGCGCAATACCATCCCCGAGGTGCTGCCGATCCTGACGCTGAAGCAGTGGCTGGCGGCGAAGCCGGACGGCGACGCGCATCTGGTGCTGTCACCGCTGGGCACGCAGCGGCTGGCCGACATTGCCACCGCACCCGGCAAGGCGTGGCTGATGGCGGGGCCGGAAGGCGGGCTGTCGGCGGCGGAAGAGACGGCGGCGATCGGCGCCGGCTGGACCCCGCTCAAGCTCGGCCCGCGCATCCTGCGCACCGAAACCGCGGCACTGGCGGCGGCGGCGGCGATGCAGACGGTGTGGGGCGACTACGACGCCTGAGACCGCGCTCCACTTTCACTGCGGCCAACCCTGGGCCTGAGCAAGGCCCGCGGCAAGGTTGGCCGCCACGCCCGTCGCCGGGCACCCCGTCAAATAAAAAACGGTGGCTGCGTGCCACCGTTTTGCTTGTCTGTCACTCGCCGCTCAGTGCCCGCTGCGGCGGTAGATCAGGCGCCGATCAAACAGCGCCTCGTACTGGCTGAGGCGGAACTGGCCCTCTTCCGGCACCGCGCGGTCGTAGTTATAGCGCTGGCCCTGGTATTCGATCCACGCCACGATCGGCAGGCCAAGATAGCTGCCGACCGTTTCCGGCGACTTGGTCACCTCGCTGTCGGCCAGCAGCAGGCCGACGCGCTCCTGCGTCGCCACCGCGTCCTGCTCGTCGCCGACCACCGTCGCCAGCGGTTTCAGCGGGATGCCGCGCCGGCGCAGTTGCCGCGCATGCCACAGCATCAGCCAACGCACCATCAGCGTCGGCAGCAGCACCGGGTGCACCTGCTTGCTGTCGTCGAACATGCACTTCACTTCAAAACGGTTGCCGCATTGCGGGCATTCGGCGCGCGCCAGGATGAACACGCGGTCGACCACCAGCAGCGCCACGCCGTGCATGGCCGGCGATTTGACCAGTTTCTTGCAGTGCGGGCAGTGCTTGGCAAAGCTGCTGACCTTGACGCCGCTGGGGAACACCTGCGGCAGGAATCGATCTAGTCGATCGGGCTTGAGCATACTCGTCACGCTCCGGTGAATCAGGTAAAGCGCGATTATAACGCCGCGACGCGCAGCTGCTGCGTCAGACTGTGCGCCTCGCCGGCGGCCAGCACCCGCGCGTCGGCGCCGGCATTGGCCGCCTCCAGGCACAGGAAATGCTGCCAGCCGTCGGCGGGCAGGTCGGCAAGCTTGGCCGCACCCTGCTGCCACGGCGTCCACAGCACGGTGCTGGCGCTGCCGCTGCTGGAGAGCTGCAGCTGACGCTGCCAGCCGGCATCGTGCAGTTGCAGCGGCGCGGCGCTGGCCACTACCGCATCGGTGGCCGCCTGCGGCGTCCAGTCGCCGTCCGGCCAGCTCTTGAACTGGCCGTCGAGCTTGTCGTGGTACGGCGCCTGCGCCAGGCCCAGCAGGCGCAGCTGGCGGATGTCGCTGACCGCGACATAGCTGTGCAGCGCCTGACTCAGCGGCTGCGGCGTCTTGCCGAGGTTGCGCGTGGTCAGCGTCAGCGACAGCTGCTGCGGGGCCAGCAGCAGCGTCAGCGACGCCTGCAGCTCGCCCTCGCGCGGGCCGTTGAGGCTGAGGTGGAAACCGTCGTCGCTGCGCACCACCGCGTTCACCGTCCACAGCGCAGTGCGCGCCACGCCGTGCTGCGGGCGGCTGCTGTCGGTCGGGTGGGGGCCGAACCACGGCCAGCACAGCGGGATGCCGCCGCGAATGGCCTTGCCCGGCTGCAGCTGTGCCTGCGGCGACAGGTACAGCAGCGGCTGGCCGCCGGCGGGGATGAAGTCGAGCAGCTGGCCGCCATACAGGCTGAGCACGGCGCTGAAATCCGGGTGGCTGAAGGCGAGGCCGGGCATGCCGGGGGCCAGTTCGATGGCACGCACGCCGGCGGGCAGCAGGTCGGGATGGACAGGGTGGGTCATGATGACATCCTTGCAGGCGTAGTAGCGGTGTGACGGCTACAATGCAACAGTTCCTGCCGGCTTGCCAAGCGCGCCATGCCGCCGGCGTTCTGCGTTCCAACCCTGTACCAAGGAGTGATGCCGTGAATTCACGCTGGATCGACATTCAAACCGCACAAGGCGAAACCTTCTCCGGCTACCTGACGCTACCGCCAACCGGCAGCGGCCCCGGCATCGTGCTGGTGCAGGAGATCTGGGGCGTCAACGAACACATCCGCGCCGTGGCCGAGCAGTACGCGCTGGACGGCTACGTGGTGCTGGCGCCGGACGTGTTCTGGCGGCTGAGCCCGCGCGTGGACCTCGCCTACGACGACGCCGGCACGCAGCAGGCCTTCGGCTACTACCAGCGGGTGGATACCGCGCTGGCGGCTGCCGACGTGGCGGCGGCGGTGGCGACCCTGCGCGCCCTGCCGCAAGTGGACGGCAAGGTGGCGACGCTGGGCTTCTGCCTCGGCGGCCAGCTGGCCTATCGCGCCGCGGCGCTGAGCCAGGCCGATGCCGCGGTGTGCTACTACGGCGGCGGCATCCAGCAGCACCTGGACGTGGCCGCCGACATCACCATGCCTATCCTGTTCCACTACGCGGCGCAGGACGGCCACATCAGCCAGGACATGGTGGCGGCGGTGAAGGCGGCGTTTGCCGGTAAGCCGAACGCGGTGTTCCACGACTACGCCGGCGTCGACCACGGCTTCAACTGCTGGGGCCGGCCGATGTACGACCAGCGCGCCGCGGCACTGGCGCACGGCCGCAGCCTGCAGTTTCTCGCCGCCCACCTCGACTGAAGCACCGCGCGCGGCCGCCCGCCGGCGGCCGCGCCTTTTTCCGTCCGTTTCAGCTTACAATCGCTGCATGAGCACGCCCAAACCCGCCTCCAAGCCGCACTACCTGCGCATCCGCGATTTCATTCTAGACGGTATCAAGAGCCGCAGCTTCGCCCCCGGCGCCAAGATTCCACCCGAGGTGGAGCTGGCCCGCCAGTTCGGCGTGTCGCGCATGACCGTCAACAAGGCGATCCGCGATCTGGCCGAGGCCGGCGTGCTGCTGCGCTACGCCGGCGACGGCACCTACGTCGCCGAGCGCAAGGCGGAATCGCCGCTCCTGGACGTCAACAACATCGCCGAGGAGATCGCCAGCCGCGGCCACGCCTACCGCGCCGAGGTGCACTTCGTGCGCGAGGAAGCCGCCAGCGAGGAAGTGGCGCTGCGACTGGCGCTGGGCGTCGGCATGCCGGTGTTCCACTCGCTGATCGTGCACTTCGAGGACGACACCCCGATCCAGCTCGAAGACCGCTACATCAACCCGCAGTGGGCGCCGGACTACCTGGCGCAGCAGTTCCAGCGCGAGACGCCGAACGCCTACCTGATGCGCGCCTGCCCGCTGACCGATGTCGAGCACACCGTCGAGGCGGTGTTGCCGGACACAGAGGCGCAGAGCCTGCTGGGGCTGCTCCCCAGCGAACCCTGCCTGCGCGTGCTGCGCCGCACCTGGTCCGGCAAGCACCTAGTCAGCTTCGCGCGGCTGCTGCACCCCGGCGCCGGCTACAAGCTGCGCTCGCAGACGCGGGTACGCAAATAGTAAATGTATATACATTTACGCAACACCCGGAAACAGGCCACGCCAGCGCGTGGCCTTTTGTTTTTATTGGGTTTTTCACCACCTTTCCGGCCCGTCGCCTAGCGCGCGGCAAACGATCCGGCCGCAGAAAAATCTTGACGCCCGCCTTGCGATCAACTAAATGTATATACAATTAATCGCAAAACAGCGGACACCACCATGAGCAGCAGCCCCGACACCCTGTGGATCAACGCCCGTCTCGCCACCTTCGACGCGGCCAACCTTGCGCCCTATGGCGCGCTGGACGGCCACGCACTGTGGCTGCGTGAAGGCCGCATCCACGCCGTGCTGCCGCAAACGCAGGCGCTGGCCACCTTCGCCGGCAGCGGTGAGGTGCGCGACGCCAAGGGTGCGTGGATCACCCCCGGCTTCATCGACTGCCACACCCACCTGGTGTACGGCGGCAACCGCGCCGCGGAATGGGAAAAGCGCCTCACCGGCGTGCCCTACCAGCAGATCGCGGCCGAAGGCGGCGGCATCATCTCCACCGTGCGCGCCACCCGCGGCCTGGACGAGGACGAGCTGGCACTGGTGAGCCTGCCGCGCCTGAAGGCGCTGATGAAGGAAGGCGTGACCACCATCGAGATGAAGTCCGGCTACGGCCTGACGCTGGCGGACGAGCTGAAGCAGCTGCGCGCCGCGCGCCGGCTGGAAGCCGCGCTGCCGGTGGAAGTGGCCACTACGCTGCTGTCGGCGCACGCGCTGCCGCCGGAATTCGCCGGTGACGCCGACGGCTACATCCGCCACGTGTGCGAGGTCATCATCCCCGCCGCAGCGCAGGAAGAGCTGGCCGAGGCGGTGGACGTGTTCTGCGAAGGCGTCGGCTTTTCGCCGGCGCAGACCCGCCAGGTGTTCGAGGCGGCGCAGGCGCATGGTTTGAAAGTGAAAGGTCACGTCGAGCAGCTGTCCAACCTGCATGGCGCCGCGCTGGTGGCCGAGTTTGGCGGCCTGTCCGCCGACCATATCGAATACCTGGACGACGCCGGCGTCGCCGCGCTGGCCAAGTCCGGCACCGTGGCGGTGCTGCTGCCCGGTGCCTACTACTTCCTGCGCGAAACGCAGAAACCGCCGGTGGACAAGCTGCGCGCGGCCAAGGTGCCGATGGCGGTATCCACCGACCTGAACCCCGGCACCAGCCCGTTTGCCTCCATTCGCCTCGCGATGAACCAGGCCTGCGTGCTGTTCGGCCTGACGCCGGAAGAGGCGCTACGCGGCACCACCCGCCACGCGGCGCAGGCGCTGGGTCGCGGCGCCACCCACGGCCAGCTGGCCGCCGGCTTTGTCGCCGACCTGCTGCTGTGGGACATCGACCATCCGGCCGAGATCGTATACGGCCTCGGCACCAACCCGCTGACCCGCCGCGTGTTCCGTGGCGTGGTGCAGCACGAGGGATAAACCATGACTATCGACATGAGCATGTGGACTGGCCGCATTGACGCCGCCGAAGGCGACGCCGCCCGCCGCTGGCACCAGGTAGTGCAGCCGCTGGCCGCCGGCGCCGCGCCCGGCATCGCCATCCTCGGCTTCGCCTGCGACGAAGGCGTGCGCCGCAACCAGGGCCGCACCGGCGCTGTCGCCGGCCCGCAGGCACTGCGCAAGGCCTTGGCCAATCTGGCCTACCACCCGACGCTGCCGCTGTACGACGCCGGCACCATCAGCTGCGACGACGGCGATCTGGACGCCGCACACCAAAGGTTGGCCGCACGCGTCAGCGCCATCGTCTACGCCGGCCACCTGCCGCTGGTGCTGGGCGGCGGCCACGAGACCGCCTTCGGCCACTGGCTGGGCCTCGCCGACGCGCATCAGGACAAGCGTATCGGCGTCGTGAACTTCGACGCCCACTTCGACCTGCGCACCGCCGACGAAGCCACCAGCGGCACGCCGTTCGCGCAGATCGCCGCCGAGTGTGCGAAGCGCGGCCAGCACTTCCGCTACCTGTGCCTGGGCGTCGCCGAAACCGCCAACACCCGCGCGCTGTTCGACGCTGCGGCCAACCTTGGCGCCGAGTGGCGGCTGGACAGCGACATGACCGCCTGGCAGCTGGCCGATGCCCGCCACCAGCTGGCCGAGTTCATCGACAGCGTCGACGCGGTGTACCTGACCATCGACCTCGACGTGTTGCCGGCGGCGCAGATGCCGGCGGTGTCGGCCCCGGCCGGCTACGGCGTCGACATCAGCGTGGTGGAAGCGCTGGTCGGCAAGATCGCCAAGAGCGGCAAGCTGGTCGGTGCCGATCTGGTGGAATTCAACCCCAATTTTGACCAGGACAGCCACGGCGCCAAGGCCGCCGCGCGACTGGCATGGTCGATCACGCGCCAACTGCGGCGCTGACAGCATTCCGCTGTGCGGCGCAAACCGGCGGCGGCTTACGTAGTGAACAACACCTGACAGAGCAAGACCCGATAGGAGCAACTCCCATGACTGACCCGCGTTTTGACGCTAGCCGCGTAATCCGTGCCCCGCACGGCACCGAACTGCACTGCAAGAACTGGATCGCCGAAGCGGCCTACCGCATGATCCAGAACAACCTCGACCCGGACGTCGCCGAGAACCCGCAGGCGCTGGTGGTGTACGGTGGCATCGGCCGTGCCGCACGCAACTGGGAGTGCTACGACCAGATCCTGGCATCGCTGAAAGACCTCAACGAAGACGAAACCCTGCTGGTGCAATCCGGCAAGCCGGTCGGCGTGTTCAAGACCCACGCCAACGCCCCGCGCGTGCTGCTGGCCAACTCCAACCTGGTGCCGAAGTGGGCCAACTGGGAACACTTCAACGAACTGGACCGCAAGGGCCTGTTCATGTACGGCCAGATGACCGCCGGCAGCTGGATCTACATCGGCTCGCAGGGCATCGTGCAAGGTACTTTTGAAACGTTTGTAGAAGCCGGCCGCCAGCACTACAACAACGACCTGTCGGGCAAGTGGATCCTGACCGCCGGCCTCGGCGGCATGGGTGGCGCCCAGCCGCTGGCCGCTACCCTGGCCGGTGCCTGCTCGCTGAACATCGAATGCCAGCAGAGCAGCATCGACTTCCGCCTGCGTACCCGCTACGTGGACAAGCAGGCGCGCGACATCGACCACGCGCTGGAACTGATCAAGGAACACACTTCCCGCAAGGAAGCGGTGTCCATCGCGCTGCTGGGTAACGCCGCCGACATCCTGCCGGAGCTGGTGAAACGTGCGAAGGCTGGCAGTATCAAGCCGGATCTGGTGACCGACCAGACCTCCGCCCACGACCTGATCAACGGCTACCTGCCGATCGGCTGGACGGTGGAACAGTGGAAAGACGCGCAGCGCGAGCCGGAACTGCACGCCCGCCTCACCGACGAAGCTGCCAACAGCTGCGCGGTGCACGTACAGGCGATGCTGGACTTCCAGGCGATGGGCATCCCGACCGTCGATTACGGCAACAACATCCGTCAGGTCGCCTTCGACAAGGGCGTGAAGAACGCGTTTGATTTCCCGGGCTTCGTGCCGGCCTACATCCGTCCGCTGTTCTGCGAAGGCAAGGGTCCGTTCCGCTGGGTGGCACTGTCCGGCGATCCGGAAGACATCTACAAGACCGATGCCAAGATCAAGGAACTGTTCCCTGACAACAAGCACACCCACCGCTGGCTGGACATGGCACGCGAGCGCATCAGCTTCCAGGGTCTGCCGGCACGTATCTGCTGGCTGGGTCTGGGCGAACGCCACATCGCCGGCCTGGCCTTCAACGAGATGGTCAAGAACGGCGAGCTGAAGGCGCCGATCGTGATCGGCCGCGACCACCTGGACACCGGCTCGGTGGCCAGCCCGAACCGCGAAACCGAGGCGATGAAGGACGGCACCGATGCCGTATCCGACTGGCCGCTGTTGAACGCGCTGCTGAACACCGCCGGCGGCGCCAGCTGGGTATCGCTGCACCACGGTGGCGGCGTGGGCATGGGCTACTCGCAGCACTCCGGCATGGTGATCGTGGCTGACGGCACCGACGCCGCCGCCGAGCGCCTGGCGCGCGTGCTGGTCAACGACTGCGGCTCCGGCGTGATGCGCCACGCCGACGCTGGCTACGAGCAGGCAATTGCCGCGGCCAAGCGCTTCGGCCTCAAGCTGCCGATGATCAAGTAAATCCGCGTGCGGCCAGCCCACAAGGTTGGCCGCAGCACCGACACATCTGTCGCGGCCAAACTGTCGCCGCGCAAAGGAAGGACCATCATGACCACCATCACCATTACCCCGGGCAAGCTGACGCTGGCCCAACTGCGCCTGATCGCCCGTGACGCCTCCGTGCAACTGGCACTGGACCCGGCCGCCCACGCCGCCATCGACGCCTCCGCCGCCACCGTGGCGCGCGTGCTGGCCGAAAACCGTACCGTGTACGGCATCAACACCGGTTTCGGCCTGCTGGCCAACACCAAGATCGCCGCCGACGAGCTGGAACTGCTGCAACGCTCCATCGTGCTGTCGCACGCCGCCGGCATCGGCCAGCCGATGAAGGACTCCACCGTGCGCCTGATCATGGCGCTGAAGATCAACTCGCTGTCGCGCGGCTTCTCCGGCATCCGCCGTCTGGTGCTGGAAGCGATGATCACCCTGTTCAACAAGGGCATCTACCCGGTGATCCCGCAGAAGGGTTCCGTCGGCGCCTCCGGCGACCTGGCACCGCTGTCGCACATGAGCGCGGTGCTGATCGGCGAAGGCGAAGCCTTCGTGAACGGCGACCGCGTACACGGTGGTGACGCGATGCGCGCCGCCGGTCTGGAACCGATCGTGCTGGCCCCGAAAGAGGGCCTCGCGCTGCTGAACGGCACCCAAGCGTCCACCGCCTTCGCGCTGGAAGGCCTGTTCGCCGCCGAAGACCTGTACGTTGCGGCCTCCGTCGCCGGCGCGATGTCGGTGGAAGCCGCCCAGGGCAGCCGCACCCCGTTCGACGACCGCATCCACCAGGTACGCGGCCATCAGGGCCAGATCGACGCCGCCGCGCAATACCGCGCGCTGCTGGGTGCCGGCTCGCAGATCGCCGACTCGCACGCCAACTGCGGCAAGGTGCAAGACCCGTACAGCCTGCGCTGCCAGCCGCAGGTAATGGGCGCCTGCCTGACCCAGATCCGCCAGTCGTCCGAAGTGCTGCTGGTGGAAGCCAACTCCGTTTCCGACAACCCGCTGGTATTCGCCGACGACAACGACATCCTGTCCGGCGGCAACTTCCACGCCGAGCCGGTAGCGTTCGCAGCCGACAACCTGGCGCTGGCGATTGCCGAAATCGGCTCGCTGTCCGAACGCCGCATGGCGCTCTTGATCGACAGCAACCTGTCCAAGCTGCCACCGTTCTTGGTCAACAACGGCGGCGTGAACTCCGGCTTCATGATCGCCCAGGTTACCGGTGCGGCACTGGCCTCCGAGAACAAGTCGCTGGCGCACCCGGCGTCCGTCGACAGCCTGCCGACCTCCGCCAACCAGGAAGACCACGTATCGATGGCCACCTTCGCCGGCCGCCGCCTGCGCGACATGGCCGACAACACCGCCGGCATCCTGGCCGTCGAGCTGCTGGCCGCCTGCCAAGGCGTGGACTTCCGCGCCCCGAACAAGGCCGCCGACGCGCTGGAAAGCGCCAAGGCCATGCTGCGCGCCGAAGTAGCGTTCTACGACAAAGACCGCTACTTCGCTCCGGACATCGAAAAAGCCTGCGCACTGATCCAGCGTGCCGAGTACAACCGCTTCGCCATCGACGGCCTGCTGCCGTCGCTGTAAGGGTGGGGTAGCTTGCGGCCAACGTTGGCCGCAGCGTGATGTGAACAAGGGCAAGCCTGATGAGGGCTTGCCCTTTTGTTGTGACTAACGGTTATGATAGCTGGGTGACAGGAAAAACCAATAGGTAGATAAGTAGCACGGATCAACCACAGGTGCATCCGAGAGGAGGCTTTGGCGGGAGATGGCAAGGCTGCGTTGAGGGGCCCATACTATGCCTTATCTAGACTACGAAATGAACCATATAGAATATAAATTTAGTATTGTTTTTCAATCATAATATAAGGGTTTACGATGAAAATATTTGTAAGTTGGTCTGGAAAACGTAGCCGGGCAATTGCAGAACTGATAAGTGACTGGTTGAAATGTGTCATTCAGGCATCCCAACCATGGATATCAACCAGAGATATTGATCGTGGTGCAATATGGTTTTCTGAAATCAATGACAAACTAAAAGATGTGTCGGTTGGGATTGTTTGTTTAACTCAGGAAAATAAGGATAAGCCATGGATTCTTTTTGAAACTGGAGCACTTACTAAGGGGCTGACAACAAACAGGGTATGTACTTTTTTAATTGATCTGCAGCCTAGTGATTTGCAAGACCCCCTAGCTCAATTTAATCATACACTTCCAGAGTCTAGTAGTGTATGGGAGTTAGTTAGAACAATTAATAATTGCCTTGATGAAAAGTCACTTGACGAAAGAATATTGAGACAAGTTTTTGATACATACTGGGATCAATTTGATAAAAAATTTAAACTAGCATTAACCGAAAATCCATTAGGTGAAGTTTCACCACCTAGATCTGAAGAAGATATTCTTTCAGAAATTCTTGCCAACACTAGAAACATGGCCAGAAGAATTCGTGATCTTGAAATGGAAGTTAATAGCAAATCGATCCACACAAGCACTGAAAATCATTTCAATTCGGATGATGACTTTCATATTGAGAAAAGAATTTTGAGCATGATTAATGCTGGAAAACTCTCTAACGAAGAATTAATCTCTTATTTAAAAAGCCAAAACTATTCAGAATCATATATCAACAGTAAATTAAAAAAATATGCTGGCAATAAAAACCAATCACCTAATGGAAAAATATAAATAAAAAAGCACCGCCTAATATTCACCGCATTACATCAAAATTTGGCAACGTGGTAAGTCGGCCATGCAGGTTAGTGCTTATTTTTCCAAACCCAGCTTTCACCGCGCAGCAATACAAAGGTTGGCCGCAAGCCGTCACGGGTTTGCGGCCAACCTTGTTTTTGTCTAGCGACTCCGCTGCGCGGATGTTTTTATCTGCCGCTTTCCGCGCGGCGGCGGCTCCCTTTCTTTTGCTTCGCCAAAAAGAAAGGAAGCAAAGAAAAGGCGACCCGAAGGCGCCGGAATTCCCGCAAAAACGGTCACCAGCCCGGCGCCGCCCATACGCTGCGCTCAAAAGGGGGCGGCTTGTTTCCGGGCTGGCGGCCGTTTTTACGGCCGGCACCAACGGGAGCGGGGCACGCCGGTTCGGAGCCGACTAGCGGGTCGAACACGGCAAGTCAGGTCTGTAGACACGTAGCCTGGATAAGCCGCAGGCGCATCCGGGGAGTCCACTCACCCGGAGGCCCAATGCTCACTGCGGATGAATGGCAAAGGTTGGCCGCAAGCCATCACCGCCTTGCGGCCAACCTTTGGGGCGAGGGCTAGACCCGCGACAGGCAAACAAGCCGCCGTCAGACATGACAACGGCTCCCGCGGGAGCCGTTGGTTGTGGTTTGCCGTGCCGGCCTCGTGTCAGTGCGCGGCGGGTTCGTCCTTGAACATCTGGCGTAATTGCTCGCGCATTTCCGGTGTGTCCGGATAGCCGTGTACCGTTACCGCATGCTGTACGGCGGCGGCGAGCAGTTCGTCTTCACTGTCGGCGGCAATCGAGACGGTGCATTGTGGTGGGCTGCCGCTGTGTTCGCGGCAGTCGATGAGTTTCCTGGCCATGATTTGTTCCTCGGCCCCCTCGGGGACGTGCACACCATGCGCATGGCGACACCCCGATACTGTGATGGGTTCTTGCTTGTTGGCACCTGGGTTATAGCATTTTCCCTTGCGCGCCAACACGCCAACTTGGGCGGGCCGGCTGGAGCCGCCCGGCGTTGACCACGCAGCAACAGCAAGGTTGGCCGCACGCCGTCACGGTGTTGCGGCCAACCTTGTTTCGGCCTGCCATGAACGACATGGGTGATGCTGACGACCGCCAGCCAGCGCTGGCTGGGTGCGACAAACGGCGCGGTGCGCAGCAAGGGCGAGGACGGGGCAGGCCGCCAGCCCACCGCAACTCGCCATGGCTGCGTCATCGCCGCAGCGGCGCCACCCATTTCATGCGCGCGGCATTGTGATGACGCCGCACAGCGGCTAAGCTTGCCGCTTCGATCCTGCGTCCGGAGCCCGTCATGGCCCTCACCCAACTGTTCGTCCATCCGCTGAAATCCTGCCGCGGCAATGCGCTGCACCACGCCGAGGTCACGCCGCAGGGGCTGCGCGACGACCGCGTGTGGCTGGCCAGCCGCGCCGACGGCCAGTTCATCAGCGCGCGCAGCCACCCGCGGCTGGTGCAGGTCGGCGTCACGCGGCAGGACGACGGTCAGTGGTGCTTCACCGCGCCGGGAATGCCGCCGCTGCTGACCAGCCCGGCCAGCTACCGGCAGCGGGTGCCGGCCACGGTGTGGAAATCCACGTTCAGCGCGCTGCACGGCGACGCGGCGGCCGACGCCTGGCTCAGCCACTATCTCGGCGAACCGCTGCGGCTGCTGTGGCTGGGCGACTCCACCCGCGTGCAGAAAACTACCGCCGACAGGCTGTCGTTCGCCGACGGCTATCCCTATCTGCTGCTGAGCGAGGCATCGCTGGCCGATCTCAACAGCCGGCTGGACAGCCCGGTGAGCATGCGCCACTTCCGCCCCAATCTGGTGGTGGACGACACCTTCGCCTTTGAGGAAGACGAGTGGCGCCGCTTCCGCATCGGCGCCATCGAGTTCGAGGTGGTCAGCCGCTGCACCCGCTGCGTGCTGACCACCGTCGATCCGGACAGCGCGCAGCCCGATCCGCAGCGGCAGCCACTGGCAACGCTGCTCGGCTACCGCCGGCTGGCGGAGGGGGTGTGCTTCGGCGTGAACGTGATTGCGCGCAACAGCGGCACGCTGCAGCTGGGCGATGCGGTGGAGGTGCTGGACAGTGCGCTGGCCTTCGATTAAGGCCGGCGCGCTGTTGCTCGGCCTGCTGCTGGGCGGCGGCAGTGCGAGCGCCGCGCGCGCGGTGTACGTCGGCTTTCCGGAGTCGATTCCGCCGTGGGTGCAGGCCGGCGGCCGCACCGGCATCGCCATCGAGCTGTTGCGCAGCGCGCTGCAGGCCGAGGGTCTGCACCTGCATAGCGTGCAGCAGCCCTATGCGCGGCGGCTGCAGGCCTACCGCCGCGGCCAGCTGGACGCGCTGTACGACATCAGCCCGCAACAGCAGCAGTACGAACAGCTCAACGGCAGCATCAGCCAGCCGCTGCACAGCTTCGACAATGTCGCGGTCGCGCTCGGCCGTCGCCAGCTGGAAATCGAGCAGCTGGGCGATCTGGTGCGCTGGCGGGTGATGGCGTGGGATGGCGCCGGCAATTCGCTGCCGGCCGGCTACGACCGGCTGCTGGCGCTGGCCGACGGCAATTATCTGGAAGCCGGCAACCAGGGCCACCAGCTGCTCAACCTGTTGGCCGGCCGCGTCGACGTCATCCTCAGCGACCGGCTGATCTTCGAGTGGCAGCGTCGCCAGCTGTACCCGGCGGCACAGGACCACACCCCGCCGCTGCGCATCTACCCGCTGCTGCCGCCGAAGGAGGCCGGGATACTGTTCCGCGACAGCGGCCTGCGCGCGCGGGTGGATGCCCGCATCCGCGCGCTGAAGGCCAGCCCGCAGTACCAGGTAATCTTCGCCCGCTACGGCAGCGAGGCGCAGCCATGAGCCGGCTTGGCCGCCAGCGCGGCTGACTACCAGTACTGGCGGCAGCGGCGCAGCACCTCGTCGGCCAGCGACAGGCAGGCGGTGAGGCCGGGCGATTCGATGCCGAACAGGTTGATCAGGCCGCGGATGCCGTGGCCCTCCTGGCCCTGGATCAGGAAGTCGCCCTCCGGCTTGTCCTCGTTGATCACCTTGGGGCGGATGCCGCTGTAGCTTGGCGACAGCGCGCCCTGCGGCAGCTGCGGCCACCAGCGGCGGATGCTGTGGTAGAAGCCGTCGACGCGGTCGGGATCGACGCGGTAGTCGATGTGGTTGATCCACTCCACGTCCGGGCCGAAGCGCGCCTGGCCGGCCAGATCCAGCGTCAGGTGGGTGCCGAGGCCGCCCGGCTCCGGCAGCGGATAGATCAGGTGCGAGAACGGGTGCCGTCCCGACAGCGTGAAGTACACGCCGCGCGCATAGCGCACGCGCGGGATGGTTTCATGTGGAACACCGCGCATCTTCGCCGCCAGCACGTGCGCGGTGAGGCCGGCGGCATTGACCACGGTGCCGGCCAGCAGCTCGCTACCGTCGACGAACAGCAGCATGCCGTCCTTGGTTTCCTGGCCGCCAATGACGCGCGACTGCAACGCCAGCACCGCGCCGGCGGCCTCGGCGTCGGCCAGCAGCGACAGCATCAGCGCGTGGCTGTCGACGATGCCGGTGCTGGGCGAGTACAGCGCCGCGTGCGCCTGCAGCGCCGGCTCGACCTCGGCCAGCACGCGGCGGTCCATCCAGGTCAGGTCGGTGACGCCGTTGACCAGCGCCTTTTCCTGCAACGCCACCAGCCGTGGCATCTCGCTGTCATCGACGGCCACGATCAGCTTGCCGGTCTGGCGATGGCCGATGCCGCGCTCGCGGCAGTACTGGTACAGCAGCCGCTTGCCGCGCAGGCAGTGCAGCGCTTTCAGGCTGCCGGCCGGGTAGTGCATGCCGGCGTGGATCACCTCGCTGTTGCGGCTGGAGGTGTGCTGGCCGAAGGCGGCCTCCGCCTCCAGCACGATCACCTCGCGGCCTTCCTGCGCCAGCGCGCGGGCAATCGCCAGGCCCACCACCCCGGCACCGATCACTACGCAATCGACTTTTTCCATCGCTGTCTCCGTTGTCGTGGCGCTGTTTTACCCTGATGCTGCGCGGGGGTAAAGCCGGGCGGGTACCGGCGGCCACACCGCTGCCGCGGGCGGGGAATTTCCGCTACCATGCCGCCACGCTGACGCCGGTAGCCCGCCGGCGGAACCTGACGACGGCGGCATGGTCTGCCACGCTGCCTCTCTTTCATTTCACGGATCAACCATGTTCAAGAAACTGCTAGCTTCCATCGGCGTCGGCGGCGCCAAAATCGATACCCGTCTCGACAACCCGCGGCTGCGTCCCGGCGAGGTGCTGTCCGGCCACGTGCTGGTGCAGGGCGGCAACGCCGACCAGGACATCGAGAAAATCGAACTGGTGCTGATGACCGAGGCGGAGCAGGAAGCCGGCGACCACGAGGCGCGCGGCGCCATCGCGCTGGGCGTGATCCGCGTCGCCGAGCGTTTCACCATCCGCGCCGGCGAAACACGCCAGCTGCCGCTCCAGCTGCTGCTGCCGGCGGAAACGCCGGTCAACGCGCTGCCGCACTACGGCCGCCCGCTGCCGGTGTGGATCCATACCGACCTCGCCATCGCCGCCGCCGTCGACGCCAACGACCGCGACCTGCTGGAGATCCACCCAACGGCCCAGATCGGTACCCTGCTGGCCGCCTTCGAGCAGCTGGGCTGGCCCCTGTACAGCACCGACGTCGAGGTTGGCACCGCCCGCGTCGGCAACGTGACGAGCACGCTGGGCTGCTACCAGGAATTCGAGCTCAAGCCGCGCGGCGGCAATTTCCGCATCCAGGAGATCGAGCTCACCTTCATCCCCCACGGCCACGACACCCACGTGCTGGTCGAGGTCGACTCGCGCTTCGGCGGCGACGGCTATCTGGTGCTGGTGATGGGCGCCGATTTCGCCAGCCGCGACTGGGTCGCCGAGCTGCGCCAGCGTCTGGCGCTGTAAACGGCCGCTGCAACAACGACAAAAAGCCGCGTCGGTCCGACGCGGCTTTTTTGCAGGTTGCGGCCAACCCTGGCGCCGCGGCTTACGGTTTCAGCGCCGAGGCCGCCTCTTTCACCGCATCGACCTGCTGCCGGGCCTCGTCCAGCTGTTGCCCCAGCTCCGGATCCAGCGCCGCCGCGGCCTTGCCCACCCGCGTGGCGACGCCCAGCGCCGCGCTGGCGTCCTGCGCCAGCTGGCCGGCCTGCTGCCGCAACGCGCCCAGTGGCGCACTGCTGTCCGCCACCACCCGATGCACGCCGCCGATGGCGGCGGAGGCATCCTGCTGCAATTTCGCGGTTTGCTGCTCGCTGCACGCTGCCAGCCCCAGGCTGGCCAGTAACACGACGATGACTGCACGCATGTTGTTGATTCTCCGGTTAAAAGATGCCCGCGATAGAGCGGGCAAAACCAGGCAAGTTCCGCAGTGCGCTCAGTTTCCCAGCGCCAGCTGCCCCAGCCGCGCGATCGCCGCCGCCAGCGCCGGGGTGAAAGGTTGGCCGCAATTGATGCGCAGGCAGTGGCCGAAACGCGGCGCGGCCGAGAACGCGACCCCGGGCGCAAAGCTGATGCCCTCTGCCAGCGCGCGCTGCAGCAGCCGCGTGCTGTCCACCGTCTCCGGGCACTCCACCCACAGCACCACGCCGCCCTGTGGCCGCCGCACGCGGGTGCCGCGCGGAAAGTGCCGCAGCACCGCATCGGCGGTGGCCGTCATCTGCGCCGCCAGCTGCAGGCGCAGGCGCTGGCTGATGCGGGCGTAGTCGCCGCTGTCGAGCACGTCGGCCAGCACCACCTGCAGCAGCGGCGACGACACCAGTGTGCTGCTGGCGCACAGCCTTGAGAGTGCACCGTGGTGGCGGCCGGCGGCCAGCCAGCCGAGGCGGAACGACGGCGCGAAGCTCTTGGTGAACGAGGCACAGTAGATCACCTCGCCGTCGCGGTCCCACGCCTTCAGCGGCGTCGGCCGCACGTTGCCGTAGTGCAGGTCGCCGAACACGTCGTCCTCGATGATGGTGACGCCGTGCTTGCGCGCCAGTGCCAGCAGCCGCTTCTTGTTGTCGTCCGGCATCAGCGCGCCGGTCGGGTTCTGGAAGTTGGGCACGCACACCAGGCACTTCACCGCCGGGCCGTGGTGCAGCGCGAATTCCAGTGCCTCCAGCGACAGGCCGGCCTCCGGCGTGCACGGGATTTCCAGCGCCTTCAGCCCCAGCCCTTCCAGCGTCTGCAACAGGCCGAAATAGACCGGCGTTTCCATCGCCACGGTGTCACCGGGGCGGGTCAGGTGGCGCAGCGCCAGGCTGATGCCCTCGGTAATGCCGTGGGTGAGCAGGATGCCGCCTTCGTCCAGCGCCAGGCCGCGCTCGTGGCCGAGGCGCACCAGCGCTGCCAGCAGCCGGCGCTGTTCGCCGGCCGGCAAGTGGGCGCCGATCAGCTCCGGCTGCCGCGTCAGCGTCAGTTGCAGGCGCCGCGCCAGCTCGGCGGCCGGATACAGGCTGGCGGCGGCTTCGGCCATGTGCAGCTGGGTGTGGATGCGCTCGTCGCCCAGCTGCAGCAGGGTGGACATGCGGCTGCTGACATCGACCAGCGCCGCGGCGCTGGGCAGCGGTGCGGCGGCACCGGGCGATGACGGCGCCGCCGGCAGTGCGGCGAAGTAGCCAGCGCGCGGCCGCGCCAGTACCCGCTGCTGCTGTTCCAGATAGCGGTAGGCGGCCAGCGCGGTGAGGGTGTTGACGCCGAATTCGGCGGCCAGCGCGCGCACCGCCGGCAGGCGGCTGCCGGGTGGGAATTCGCCGCTGTCCAGCCTGGCGGTCAGGGTATGGGCGATGTGGCGGTAAACGGGGAGGGCGCTCGGGTTCATCCCGCTGTTATATAGAACAGTGGCGCGATGCGCCAGCCTGTTGTAGCCGGCTGTGGCAGGTTGGCCGCAACGCCACGCCGTACAGTGGCAACACCACGGCAGTCCGGTCGCCGCGCTACCCGCACCGGCAGCGTCCACCGACGCCGGATGCCGCCCACCGCACCACTCACCTGCGGCCGGCGGCGGCCTCTGACCTGAAGGACTACCATGCTCAAACACCTACCCCCATCGACCCTGATCACCGGTGTGCTGACCATTGCCGTCGGCTACACCGGCCCCTTTCTCATCATCGTGCACGCCGCGCAGCAGGCCGGGCTGACCCCGGCGCAGCTGGCCTCGTGGCTGTGGGCGGTGTCGCTCGGCTCCGGCGTCGCCGGGCTGTGGCTGTCGTGGCGCTGGAAGATGCCGGTGATTACCGCGTGGTCGACGCCCGGCGCCGCAGTGCTGCTGGCATCCCTGCCCGGCGTGCCGTACCCGGAGGCCGTCGGCGGCTTCGTGCTGGCCGGCCTTGCGGTATGGCTGGTCGGCGTCAGCGGCGCCTTCGACGCGCTGATGAAGCGCTTTCCGCCGGCGCTGGCCGCCGCGCTGCTGGCCGGCATCCTGTTCCGTTTCGTGGTGGAGCTGGTGCCGGCGGCGCGCGATCACGCCGCGCTGGTGCTGCCGATGGCGCTGGCGTTCTTTGCCGGCCGCCGGCTGTGGCCGCGTTACGCGCTGATGGCGGCGCTGCTGCTCGGCTGCGTGCTGCTGGCGCTGCAGGGCGGTTTTGCCGCCACGCCAACGTTGGCCGCAACGGCCAGCGGCCCGCTGTGGACCACGCCGCAGTTCAGCGTCGCCGGCCTGAGCAATATCGCACTGCCGCTGGCGCTGGTGGCGCTGACCGGTCAGTTCCTGCCCGGCATGGCGGTGCTGAAAAACGACGGCTACCAGCTGCCGGCGCGGGTGCCGGTCAGCCTGCTGGGCGGCGTGTCGCTGCTGCTGGCGCCGTTCGGCGGCCATGGCGTGGTGCTGGCGGCGATTACCGCGGCGATGTGCACCGGCCCCGAATGCCATCCCGATCCGCAGCAACGCTGGAAGGCCGGCGTGGTGGCGGCGCTGAGCTACCTGCTGGTGGCGGCGGTGGGTGGCTCGCTGGTGGCGCTGCTGCTGGTACTGCCCAAGGCGCTGGTGATGGCGGCAGCGGCGCTGGCGCTGTTCGGCACCCTGGCCTCGTCGCTGACCGCGGCGCTCGGCAATGACAGCCAGCGCGAGGCGGCGTTGCTGACCTTCGTGGTGGCCGCGTCCGGCGTCAGCATCGCCGGCATCGGCGCGCCGCTGTGGGCGCTGCTGGCCGGCGTCGCCGCCAGTGCCGTGTTGCGCTGGCAGCCACGGCTGGCGCTGCGCGGCGCCTGAGCGGGCGGAGCGTCACGCCGGTAGCCGACGAACCGGGCGTTGCCACCCGCCACGGCATCACCCGCTGGCGTGCCAACGTCAGGGCAGGTGAAAACGGCTGCGCAAGCGATGTTTACAAGTGGTCGCGGTGCATTTTGGGATCGTACTTCAGGCCGGATCACCGCATCAGCGATCGGGCGCCAGTGCGTGACACAGCGCTCAGCGCCGCTGCCACAGCCGGATCAGATAGGCCGGCTTGACGCCGGTGCTGCCGCGGCCGACCGCCTTGCAGATACGGAATGACAGCTGGCGGGTGTCGCGCAACAGCGGCTCGGCGTAGGGCGGGCCGTCGCGACGGCGCAGCGCCGCCACCCGCGGCGTGTTGGCGCTGTCGCCGCGGTAGGTGACCACCGCGATCTCGCCGCTGGCCAGCTCGACGAAGCTGCCCGGCGGATACACACCCAGCTCCTTCACCAGCGCCGCCAGCTGCGCCGGATCGTGGCCGCTGGCCGGATCGCGGAACAGCGTCGCCAGCGCCTGCGACGGCAACAGCCGCCCGCTTTCCACCTGCTCCCCGAGCTGGTCCAGCAGCGCCAGCAGGCGCGCCAGCGGCGGCACCTCGTCGCCGCGCAGCGCCTGCGGGTAGCCGCTACCGTCCGGCTTTTCGTGGTGGCTCTGCACCAGGCTGTGCCACAGCTCGTCGTCGATGCCGGCCTCGCGCAGGATGGCGGAGCCGATCACCGGATGGGCGAGCAGGGCCGCGCCCTGTGCCTCGCTCAGCGGCTCGTCCTGCTGCCGCAGCTTGCCGAGCAGGCCGACGATGGCGATGTTCATGGTCAGCGCCGCGCCACAGGCGCTGTGCAGCGTCGCCGCATCCAGCCCCAGGCGGCGGCCGAGCACCGCCAGCGTGGTCGCCACCCGCAGCCCGTGCGCGGCGGCGGGCAGGCGGCTATCCAGCAGCAGGCTGGCCGCCAGCATGCCGTCCGGCAGGCGCTGGCTCAGTTCCAGCAGGCTGGCGAGCACCTCGCGCAGCGCGTTGCCCAGGCCGCGCACCGCCAGGCCGTGACTGAGCAGGCCCTCGGTGCGGTGCAGCAGGAATTCGAACTCCACCAGCGGATTGCACGGCTGCGCCAGGCTGTCCTGCTGCCGCCGCGCCGCGCGCTCCTGCTGCTCGCGTTCCAGCCGCGCCGCCACCGCCTCGCTGTCACCGTGGCCGGCGGCGAGCAGGCGCTCGCGCTGCTCCGGGGTCAGCACGTAGTGGCCCTTCTTCAGCAGCAGGATGCCGCTCTCGTGGTAGACATCGACCGGCAAGGGCTGGCCGATACGGACGAAGGAGGACGGCAGTCGGGTCTTGGCGGAATCGGCCATGGCAATGGCACCGGCGACGGGATTATTCAGTAATGGCTCAAATTCCTGAAAAGAACACCACTAAATGCAGGCCGCCGCCGCCCGGCCGCGCCGGCCGCTGTGGCATAGTGGCGGCTGTCCCTTTTCACCAGCCCGCGAGCCGCCATGAGCATCTGCATCCTGTTTCCCACCGCCACCGAGGCGCGCCAGTTCCAGCACCCCGGGGTGCACACCGTGATCAGCGGCATCGGGCTGACCGCCACCGCCTACGCCACGCTGAAGGCGATCCACGCGCAGCGGCCGTCGCTGCTGATCCTGGCCGGCATCGCCGGCATGTATCCACAGGCCGGGCTGGCCATCGGTGAGGTGGTGCTGGTCAGCTCGGAGGTGGAGGGCGATCTCGGCTTTTTCACGCCGCAGGGCTTTACCCATCTGGCGCAGCTGCCGCTGGAGATGGCGTTCGAGCGCCGCCACACGCTGCACTGCCCGCACCTGCCGGCAACCAGCAGCCTGCGCCGCGCGCGCAGCCTGTCGCTGAACGCGGCGCTGGCGCCGTTCGTGGACAGCAGCGAGGTGGAGATCGAGAACATGGAGGGCGCCGCCTTCTTCCACGTCTGCCTGCAGGAAAACGTGCCCTTCATCGAGCTGCGCGCCATCTCCAACGTGGTGCAGCCGGGACACGACGACTGGGACATGGACGGTGCGGTGAGCGCGCTGCACGCGGCGCTGCACCAGCTGCTGGCGCAGCTGCCGGCGGCGTAATCCCCGTTCCTGATGAGGCCGGCCGCGCGCCGGTACACACGCAAAAACGGCCCGCCGCAGGAATCCCTGCCCGGGCCGTTCGACACGGTAATGCTGTTTACAGGAACTGCAGCAGCGCGCCGTCGCGGTTGAACGCCAGATAGCGCGCCACGTCGCCACCGGTCTGGATGGTCTGCACCATGCGTTTCAGCGGGCCGTCGGCGTCGGCGCTACTGCTGCTGTCGATGGCGGCGACGAACACCAGCTGCCAGCGCTTGTCCAGCGCGTCGGCGTCCTGTGCCAGCTGCGCAAAATCGTTCAGCTCGGCCGGGGTCTTGTCGACACACAGGATGGGTTGCAGGATGCCACCTTCGCCGGCGGCGAAGCGTTCTGCTTCCTGCGCCGTGTGGTCGTCGTGCAGGCGGCGCTCGCAAAAGGCGAACAGCAGGCGCTGCGGGGTCGGCTGGGCGCGGGCGGCGGCCAGCAGGCTG
This sequence comes from Vogesella indigofera, assembly GCF_028548395.1. NCBI lineage: Bacteria > Pseudomonadati > Pseudomonadota > Betaproteobacteria > Neisseriales > Chromobacteriaceae > Vogesella > Vogesella indigofera. The sequence goes on from NZ_JAQQLA010000004.1 coordinate 901,694, forward strand.
GCGAAATCGGTAATGGCGGTCATGGCGGGCGATCCTGATACACGGGGCGGGACTAGCAGTGTACGGGCGGCGGCAACTGTTGCCGATACGCCAAAAGACGGAGCCGGCTAGCTCCTGTGGTTGACGAAAATCAGCTGCCGGCCACGAAAAACGCGCCAGGCGCCGGCAAAGCGTGCTTAGATAAAGACACTGGGGTGCCAATGGGGAAGCGTGATGGTGTTGCCCCCGGTATTGCGCACCGCCGTCGGGAGCTCGTGCCCGGCGCGCGGCAAAACCAGAAAACAGACGAGGAGCGCCCGCCATGGACACCCAGTACCAAGCCCTGACCACCCTTTCCCTGCCGCAAACCACCGACCTGATCCACGTCGACCAGCGCCCGCAACGCACGCTGTCGCTGAAAAGCCCGGCGCTGGACGTGATGACCGACCTGAAGGTGATCGACCCGGTCAGCATCTGCGAGGACGCGCTGCTGCACGACGCCCACGAACGCATGGTCAGCCACGGCATCCGCCTGCTGTTCGTCACCGACCGCGAGGGCGCGCTGACCGGCCTGCTCACCGCCTCCGACGTGCTCGGCGAGCGGCCGATGAAATGCATCCAGGAACGCGGCAAGCGCCACGATGAACTGCTGGTTTCCGACGTGATGACGCCGCGCCGCGAGCTGGAGGCACTGGACATGGCCGAGGTGGCGAACGCCAGCATCGGCCAGCTGGTCGCCACCATGAAGCACACCGGCCGCCAGCACGCGCTGGTGGTGGAGCTGAACGGCAGCAGCAAGCACCTGGAAGTGTGCGGCCTGTTCTCCACCTCGCACATCGCGCGCCGGCTCGGCATCTCGCTGAACTTCATCCGCGTGCCGCAGGCGTTCTCCGAGATCGAACACGCGCTGCTGCACGAAGACTGAGCCGCGGCGCGTTAACGCAGCCCCGACAACATTGCGGCCAACCTTGATCAAGGTTGGCCGCATTCATTTGCAGGGCCGCGTTCAGCGCCGCTAACAAAACCTCGCAGCGCACCTGAGCCAAGGCGCGCCGACGCAGACAGTACCAGTCGTACGGCAAGGCGGCGCAACGCAGGATCAGGGGTTTTGTCAGCGGCGCTCATCCCGGATCGGCCGGCACCGCGGTGCTGTACTTGCAGGTATTGATCACCACCAGCGACTCGAACTCGCGCACGTGCGGGTTGTTCATCAGGTGGGCGCGGGCGAAGCGCTCGTAGTCGCCCATGTCGCGCACCAGCACCATCAGCACGAAATCCGGCCGCCCGGTCACGTTGTAGCACTCCATCACCTCCGGCGCCGCTTCCATCGCCGCCTTGAACGCGTCCACCAGCGGTGCCTGCGCACGCTGCAGCATCACGTTGACCACCAGCCGCAGCGTGCGGCCGAACAGCGCCGGATCGACCAGCGCCACCTCGCGCTGGATGATGCCCTCGCTGCGCAGCCGCTTCAGGCGACGGGTGACCGCGGTCGGCGACAGGTTGACCGCCTCGGCAAGCTGGTCGTGGGTCTGGCGCGCGTCTTCCTGCAGCAGCGCAAGCAGTTTGCGATCGTAAGCATCCAGCATTTCAGGAATCCTGCGTCAATGGCCGTTCAAAAGCAGCGTCGCTGCACCGTGGCGCATGATAACGCAGCAAGTGGCCACGGCGGGCTTTCTACACTGTAGGCATCGCATCGGGCAAACGCCCGCCACCGGAGCCTCCTATGAGCACCCTCAACCCCGCCCGCCGCCTGGCGGCCAATGTTGCCGCGCTGTCCACCAGCCGCTGGCTGCCCTACGCGCTGTTTGCCGGACTGGTGACGATGTGGGCGTACAACTACGTGGTGATGAAGGTGACGCTGCAGGCGGCGACGCCGATCACGCACCTGATCCTGCGCACCAGCATCGGCAGCCTGACGCTGTTCGGCGTGCTGCTGGCACGCGGCCACGGCATCCGCCCGCAGCGGCTGGGCGAGGCCGCCAAGGTCGGGCTGACCACCACCTTTGCCTACGGCCTGACGGTGACGCTGGCGCTGGTGGCCGGCGCCGCCGGGCGCACCTCGGTACTGGTGTTCACCATGCCGTTCTGGGTGGCGCTGCTGTCGCGCTGGCTGCTGGCGGAGCCGTTCACCGCCAACGCGCGCCGGGCGCTGATCGCCGGCTTTGCCGGGCTGATGCTGATCGTGGCGCCGTGGCAGCTGCACGGCGTGCTGCCGATGCTGCTGGCGGTACTGGCCGGCCTGCTGTGGGCGCTGGGCTCGGTGCTGACCAAGAAGACCGCGCAGCAGGGCCAGCTCGACAGCCTCAATTTCTCCGGCTGGCAGGCGCTGATCGGCCTCGCGCCGCTGCCGCTGCTGCTGCCGTTCGCCGATTTCGCCGCCATCCACTGGTCGCCGGCCTTTGTGCTGGGCATGATCTACTCCGGCGTGTTCTCCAGCGCGGTCGGCTGGCTGGCTTGGCTGTGGCTGCTGCGCCGCCTGCCGGCGTCCACGCTCAGCTTCAACGCGCTGGTGATCCCGGTGCTGGCGGTGGCGATGGCCGCCGGCAGCCTCGGCGAATGGCCGGGCAGCGGCGAGCTGCTGGGCATGCTGCTGATCGGGATGGGCATCGTGCTGATCGCGCGGCGCTGAGTTTTTCCTGATGCCAAAACAGTGCGGCCAACCTTGCACAAGGTTGGCCGCACTGTTTTTTATGTAACTACCTCGCGCTTTACGGCGCGACCAGCTGCTGTTCTAGTTTCTGTTCCAGCACCTTGTCCAGCACCCAGCGCAGCGACGGCGCGTCGGCCGCCGGCCTGGCGACCTTCACTTCCTTGATGCGCAGGCGGTAGGCGATGCCCGGCTCGGGGCGGAAGCCCTCGATCTCGCCGTAGTGCAGCTGCCACGGCGCGTCCTTGCTGTCTCGCACCTGCAGGCACTGCATCGGCGCCACGCCGCTGCACGGCCGGCGTTCGGCGGCGACGTAGATCAGCCGCGTCGGCGCCGCCGACAGATCCTCCTGCTGCCGCAACTCCAGCTGCTTGCCCGGCCCGGCCAGCAACAAGTGGCCGTCCTGCTGCCGCACCGTCGGCCGGCTGTTGAGCAGCTGGCTGAGGTCGCGGTCGCGCGCCATCGACACCGCGTCGCAGGCCATCATGGTGCTGGCCAGCTGGTCGACGATCAGCACGCCGTTCTCGACGCGGGCGGTGCCGAACAGGCGGTTGCAGCCGCCGGACACCGACAGGCGGCCGTTTTTCAGTTCCAGTTCGATCGGCGGCTCGCTGTCGCCGGCCGACTTCCATCGGCCGTCGGGTTGCGGCGTGGTGGCGGCGCAGGCGGCCAGCAGCGCCGCGGAGATGAGGGCGGAATAGCGGGACAGGCTCATGCGGACTCCTTGCGGCAGGGCGCCGGCAACAACGCGGCGCAGGGCGGCAGGGGAACACACGCCCTGCCAGGATGGCCGCAAGGCTAACGGCCACCTCATGCCAGCGTCAATCAGGCGCTGGTTAAGGTTTGTGAAGCCGGTCACACACCGTCACACAAGCACCGGCGCCCAGGCCCTGCCGCCCGCCAGGCTTACTGCTGCTCCAGCTTCAGGATCGCGTCCAGCTCCTTGTCCACCGCGCGCATTTTTTCGTACAGCGCCTCGGTCTGGCCCAGCATCTCGTCCACGCGCAGCTTGCTGTGCTGCGAGGTGGCGGCCAGCTGCTGCAGGGTGCCGACCACCTTGCCCATCTCGCCGGCAAAGCCGCTGACCTGGCTGCCCATGTCGCGCACGTCGCCGCCGACATCGCGCACCCCGTTCATCACGTTGTCCACCGCGCCGCCGGTGGCGTCCAGGTTCGACTGCGTGGTGTTGGCCAGCTTGCGCACCTCGTCGGCGACCACGGCAAAGCCGCGCCCGGCCTCGCCGGCGCGGGCGGCTTCGATGGCGGCGTTCAGCGCCAGCAGGTTGGTCTGTTCGGCGATCTTCTTGATCATCTGCATCACCTCGCCGATCTGCTGCGCATCCTTTTCCAGATGGACGATGCGTGCGGTCACCGTGCCGGCGGTCTGCGCACCGCGCTGGATCTCGCTGCCAAAGCGGTGGATGTCGTGCTCGATCACGCCCAGATGCGACACCAGCTCGGTGGTGGTATCGCGGAACAGCGGCAGGCTGGCCATCAGCTGCGCGGCAAAGTGCTTGTAGCCGTTCAGCTCGGCGATGACGCGGCTCTTCATCTGCCCGGTCATCTGCGCGCGCGCCAGCTCGCGGCGGTAGAAGTAGTTCTTGAAGTTGGCGTAGTGCACCGGGAAGCGGTCGACGAAATCGTCGCTGAACTCCGCCGTCGCCGGGTAGAAGAAGATCGCGGTCAGCGTCTGGTTGATGTTGACGCCGAGTAGCTCGCCGAAGGTGGAAAAACCGGCAACGGGGATGTCACCGTAGACGTTGGCACGCGCCAGCGCGCCGGCGTTGTTCAGCCGCCGCAGGATGCAGTCGTTGAGGATGGCGCCGACCGCGGCCGGTTTGCCGGCGCTGAAGGTGGCAAAATCGCGGCGGGTGTGCTCGGCCAGATCGGTGCTGCGCAGCAGGTGCAGCTGCTCGCCGAAGGCGAGGTCGCAGGCGAACTGCAGGTAGCCGCCGGCCTCGTTCACCGCCAGCACCGAGCGCACGAACAGCTCGCCATTGATCTTGATGCCGAAGCTGTGGCTTTGCAGCTTGGCCGCCAGCTGCTGGCGCGGGCAGCGGAAGTGCGCGGCCAGCGCGTCGAGCACGTTGCGGATCTCGCCGCTGTGTTCGTCGATCACCGAGTGCACGCGGCGCAGCTCGGTGCTGGCCTCGGCGATGGTGAAGTGGCTGCCGCTGTCCTCGAAGTTCTGGCTCTTGAACACGCCGTAGCGGTAGGCCGGCGCCAGCTTGATGAAGGCGAACACCGCATGGCCGTCGCACACCTGCTGGCCGTCGTACAGCCGCGTCATCGAGAAATCCAGCGGCCCGCCGGCGGAGCCGCCGACGAACAGGTAGGGCAGCTTGCCGGATTCGTACAGCGCCTCCAGCAGGTAGCTCTCGCTGTTGGACAGGCCGTCGACCAGGGTCAGCACGAAGCCCTCGTCGTGGCGCATCGCGAACGGCAGCCGGATGCGGCCAACGTGCTCCTGCAGCCGCGCGATGCGCGCGGCGTGGCTCAGCACCGGGGCGCCGGCCTTGATGTCGTCGCAGGCCAGCGCCACCGTCTCGATGTGCACCCCGGCCAGCAGCGCCTCGTCGAACAGCTGGAACACCATGCTTTGCCACTGGCCGTCGGCCGGCAGGTACAGCGCGTCGCCGGCCTGGCGGCTGCACAGCTCGCCGGCGGTGGTGGTCAGCAGCATCTTCGCCTGCGGAAAATGGCGCGCGATGCTGCGGCCGATCTGTTCCAGGTTGGCGGACGGGTTGACGTAGCCCAGCACCAGCCGCACCCGCGGACTGGCGCTGGCGGCCAGCGCCGCTTCATAGCTGTGGCTGTCGCTGCGCACGACCTGCAGCGGCGGGACGGCGCTGGCGGCAGCGTGCGCACGGGGGGTTCGGTTACGGAAAAACGACATGCGGACTCCAGCGGTTGGGGGCGCTCAGGCCACCGGGGGGTGGCAGCAGCGGCCGGCGGGCGGGGTACCGCGCCGGCCATGACATCGAAATGATAGGCCCAAAAAAACCCGTCTGTGTTGCGACACATCAGACGGGCAAGGACAAGGCAGCAGCGCTGCGGCGACAGCGGGAGGGAGCCCTGCCGCCGCGGCGCCGTGCCAGGAGGGCGGGTTACAGCGCCTGGCGGAAGATGGCCTCGATCTCGGCCTGGCTGGCCGGGCGCGGGTTGGTCAGGCCGCAGGCGTCCTTCAGCGCGTTGGCGGCCAGCAGCGGAATGTCGGCTTCCTGCACCCCCAGCTCGCTGAGCCGGGCCGGGATGTCGATGTCGGCGGCGAGGCGGCGGATCGCCGCCAGGCAGCACTCGGCGGCGGCGGCGGCATCCAGCGCCGCGACATCCTCGCCCATCGCGGCGGCGACATCGGCCAGCCGGCCGGCGGCGACGCTGGCATTGAAGGCCTCGACGTGCGGCAGCAGCAGCGCGTTGCACACCCCGTGCGGCAGGTCGTAGAAGCCGCCGAGCTGGTGCGCCATCGCGTGCACGTAGCCGAGCGATGCATTGTTGAAGGCCATGCCGGCGAGGAACTGGGCGTAGGCCATCTGTTCGCGGGCGTGCAGGTCTTGGCCGTTGCGCACCGCGGTGCGCAGGTTGGTCGCAATCAGCCGCACCGCCTGCAGCGCACAGGCGTCGGTGATCGGGGTGGCGGCGGTGGACACGTAGGCCTCGATGGCGTGGGTCAGTGCGTCCATGCCGGTGGCGGCGGTCAGTGCCGCCGGCTTGGCCAGCATCAGCGAGGCGTCGTTCACCGACAGGATGGGCGTCACGTTGCGGTCGACGATGGCCATTTTGATGTGGCGGGTCTGGTCGGTGATGATGCAGAAGCGCGTCATCTCGCTGGCGGTGCCGGCGGTGGTGTTGATGGCGATCAGCGGCAGCTGCGGCTTGGCCGACTTGTCGACGCCCTCGTAGTCGCCGATGTGGCCGCCGTTGGTGGCCACCAGCGCGATGCCCTTGGCACAGTCGTGCGGCGAGCCGCCGCCGAGCGAGATCACGCAGTCACAGCGTTTCTCGCGCAGCAGCGCGAGGCCGGCCTCGACGTTGGCCACCGTCGGGTTCGGCTGCGCGCCGCTGAAGATGGTGGCCTCGATATCCTGCGCCTGCAGCAGCGCGGCGACCTTGGCGGCGACGCCGGCACGCGCCAGCCCGGCGTCGGTGACGATCAGCGCGTGGCGGAAGCCGTAGCCGCGGATCGCCTGCAGCGCGTCGTTGAGGCAGCCGTCGCCGATCAGGTTGACCGGCGGAATGAAGAAAGTGGTAGTCGTCATGGTAGGTAATCCCTTTGTCTGGCTCTGCCCGCCGCAACACTGCGGCCCGGCTACGGTTCATCTGCGACCGCTGGCAGTGGGTGCGTGCTGCGCCAGCGTTCAGGTGTGACGGTACGACGCGGCGGCAGGCAGCCCGCCGCCGCGCCGGTGATACAGGCCGGCCTGCGCCGGCCGGGCTCAGCCTCAGAAGAAGCCGAGCTTGTCCTCGCTGTAGCTGACCAGCAGGTTCTTGGTCTGCTGGTAGTGGTCGAGCATCATCTTGTGCGTTTCGCGGCCGATACCGGACTGCTTGTAGCCGCCGAACGCCGCGTGCGCCGGGTAGGCGTGGTAGCAGTTGGTCCACACCCGGCCGGCCTCGATGCCGCGGCCCATGTGGAAGGCGGTGTTCATGTCGCGGGTCCACACCCCGGCGCCGAGGCCGAACAGGGTGTCATTGGAGATGTGCAGCGCCTCCTCGGTGTCCTTGAACTTGGTCACCGACAGCACCGGCCCGAAGATTTCCTCCTGGAAGATGCGCATCTTGTTGTGGCCCTGGAACACCGTCGGCTGGATGTAGTAGCCGTCTTCCAGCTCGCCGCCGAGGTGGGCTCGGCTGCCGCCGGCCAGTACCGCGGCGCCTTCTTCCTTGCCGATGGCGAGGTAGCTCTGGATCTTGTCCATCTGCTCCTGCGACGACTGCGCGCCGATCATGGTGGACGGGTCCAGCGGGTTGCCCTGCTTGATCTCCGCCACGCGTTTCAGCGCGCGCTCCATGAAGCGGTCGTAGATCGATTCGTGCACCAGCGAGCGGCTCGGGCAGGTGCATACCTCGCCCTGGTTGAGCGCGAACATCACGAAGCCCTCGATCGCCTTGTCGAAGAAGGCGTCGTCCTTGGCGGCGACGTCGGCAAAGAAGATGTTTGGCGACTTGCCGCCCAGCTCCAGCGTCACCGGGATCAGGTTCTGGCTGGCGTAGTTCATGATCAGGCGGCCGACCGGGGTGGAACCGGTGAAGGCGATCTTGGCGATGCGCTTGCTGGTGGCCAGCGCCTTGCCGGCCTCGGTGCCGAAGCCGTTGACGATGTTGAGCACCCCCGGCGGCAGCAAATCACCAACCAGTTCGGCAAAGATCAGGATCGACAGAGGCGTCTGTTCCGCCGGTTTCAGCACCACGCAGTTGCCGGCGGCCAGTGCCGGCGCCAGCTTCCACGCCGCCATCAGGATCGGGAAGTTCCACGGGATGATCTGGCCGACCACGCCCAGCGGCTCGTGGAAGTGGTAGGCGACGGTGGTAGCGTCGATCTCGCCGAGGCTGCCTTCCTGCGCGCGGATGCAGCCGGCAAAGTAGCGGAAGTGGTCGATCGCCAGCGGAATGTCGGCGGCCAGCGTTTCACGGATCGGCTTGCCGTTATCGAAGGTTTCCACCGTCGCCAGCGTGTGCAGGTGCTGCTCCATGCGGTCGGCGATGCGCAGCAGGATCAGCGAGCGCTGCGCCACGCTGGTCTTGCCCCACGCTGCCTTGGCGGCATGGGCGGCGTCCAGCGCCAGCTCGATGTCGGCCTCGTCGGAGCGGGCGATCTCGCACAGCGCCTTGCCGGTGACCGGGGTCAGGTTTTCGAAGTAGCGGCCATTGACCGGCGGCAACCAGCGGCCACCGATGAAGTTGTCGTAGCGGGATTTCAGGTTCAGGCCGTACTGGGCCGGGGTAATGGTGCTCATCGTCTCTCTCCTGTTGTCTTGGCTCACCTCAAGCGGGTGTGACTGCAACAGTGCACGGCGCGTGCCAGCGTTTTCTGATGCTGCACCGCAGCGTGCGGCCAACCTTGCAAAACCGGCCACCGCCGCGTGTCGATGCTGCAGCGCGCCAGCGGCGCTGTTTTTTTAGCGCTTGTTCGCCGCCCCCGGGCGCGCATAATCGGCGGAGCGAGCCGAGCGCCGCTGTCGCAGCATGACACACCTGTCGCGACACACTGACACAAGCCGGAGCCACCATGTCGTCCTTGCCGCTAGCCGAAATCCGCCGCCGCTTTTTCGAGGGCGAAACCCTGCCCGACAACAGCGTGCCGGGCCCGATCCTGCACTCGTGGCGGCGCTGCCTCGGCCTCGGCCTGTCCGCGGCGCGGCTGCGGCTGCCGGACAAGCTGGATGCCGCCAGCCTCGGCAGCCGGCAGCAGGAAAACGCCGACTGGCTGCAGCTGGCGCGACCGGCGATCGACGCGCTGTTCGACAGCGTGGTCGACGACGGCCACGTGGTGATCGTCGCCGACCGCCACGGCGTGATCCTCGACCAGATGGGGCACCCGGCCTTTCTCGACCGCGCCGAACGGGTGGCGCTGCTACCGGGCATGGACTGGCGCGAGGACGTGCGCGGCACCAACGCCATCGGCACCGCGCTGGTACTCGGCGGCCCGGTGCGGGTGCGCGGCAGCGAGCACTACCTGGAGCGCAACCGCCAGCTGTCCTGCACCGCCGGCGCCATCGTCAGCCCGCAGGGCGAGCTACTGGGGGTGGTCGACGTCTCCGGCCTGCCGCGCAAGCTGGGCGACGCGCAGCAGCAGCAGGTGCAGGCGGCGGTGCGCCACATCGAACAGCGCCTGTTCGACGAACAGGCCGGCGCGCTGTTCGAGCTGCGCTTCGCGCCCGACGCCGCCACACTGACCACGCCGCGCTGCGGGCGGCTGGGCTTCGACGACGACGGCGTGCTGCGCGCGGCCAACCGTGCCGCGCTCTCGGCGCTGGGGCTGGACTGGCCGGCGCTGGGCCACAGCCGCTTTGCCGCGCTGGCCGGGCAGAGCCTGGAACACTGGCTCAGCCGCCACGACATCGGCGTCGCCTCGCTGCGCCACGGCGGCCAGCTGTATTCGGCGCGGCTGCTGCCGCCCACCCCGCGGCATGCGGCGCCCACCGCGGCAGCGATTGAGCACGCCGCCGCGCGTGCCGGCCGGGCGGCGGACAGCAAGGTTGGCCGCAACGACGCCGGCGCGCTGCCGGACGGGCTGCTGCAACGCGGGCAACGGCTGCTGGAGGCCGACATCCCGGTGCTGGTGCTGGGTGAAACCGGCGTCGGCAAGGAGCGCTTCGTGCAGGCGCTGCACGCCGCCAGCAGCCGCGCCGGCGCGCCGCTGGTGGCGGTCAACTGCGCGGCGATTCCGGAAGGGCTGATCGAGGCCGAGCTGTTCGGCTACGAGGAGGGCGCCTTTACCGGCGCGCGCAAGCAGGGCGCCCGTGGCCGTCTGCGCGAGGCCGACGGCGGCATCCTGTTCCTCGACGAGATCGGCGACATGCCGGCCAGCCTGCAGGCGCGGCTGCTGCGCGTGCTGCAGGAGCGGCTGGTGGTGCCGCTGGGCGGCGGCATCGGCCAGAAGGTGGACGTGCGCATCGTCGCCGCCACCCACCGCAACCTGGAGCACGAAGTCGCCGCCGGCCGCTTCCGCGCCGACCTCTACTACCGCCTCGGCCACTATCCGCTACGACTGCCGCCGCTGCGCGAGCGCGGCGACGTGGCGCAGATTGCGGCCAACCTGCTGGCGCAGCACGGCGGCGCGCGGCGCGGCGTCACACTGTCGGCGGCGCTGGCCGACTTCATCCGCCGCTACCCGTGGCCGGGCAACCTGCGCCAGCTCGACAACCTGCTGAAGACGCTGCTGGCACTGGTCGACGACGGCACCGAACTGGGGCTGTCTCATCTGCCGGACACCCTGCGCGAACACCATCCGGCGGCGACCAGCGCCGCCAGCGGGCAGCTGGCGCAGCTGCTGCAACAGCACGGCGGCAACGCCAGCGCCGCCGCGCGCGCGCTGGGTATCAGCCGCAGCACCTTCTACCGCCGCCTGCGCCAGGGCTGAGGCACACCGCAGCCACGCGCCGGCGGGGCGCGAAGGTGCCGCCAGCAAGCGGGCGGCGTAGCTGCCCGCGACCACCATCATCATGCTCCCGCCCTCCCGCACCGCCGTGACACCCGCTGCCGTGGCGGGGACGGCACCCAACCGCGCACGACACGACAACCACACTCGCGCTGGCCGCCGCCGGCAAAAATAATTTCGCCATGACAAAAGACTACTGACAGCAGGCTGTCAGCAGCCGGTTGCGATACTGGGCAACGGCAAACTCTGCCGCCAACCTGCTACCGGAGCCACACCATGTCTGCCTTTGTTCACTGGTTTGAAATTCCCGCCACCGACTTCGAGCGCGCGGTCGCCTTTTACCGCGAGACGTTCCACGTGGAACTGCACGTCGAGCCCTTCATGGGCGAGCGCATCGCCGTGTTCCGCCTCGCCGGCGGCGAGCACCCCGGCTGCATCATGGCCAGCCCGCGGCTGCAGGCCGGCGGCGCCGGCACCCGCGTCTACCTGGACGGCGGCCCGGACATGGACGCGCTGCTGGCGCGCATCCAGGCCGCCGGCGGCGTGATCCTGCAGCCACGGCTGACGCTGCCGGACGGCAACGGCGACATCGCGCTGTTCCAGGACAGCGAGGGCAACCACATCGGCCTGCACCACGCGCCATGAGCCGGCGCTACTGGATCGGCGTCGCCTGCCGCGAACACGTTGGCCGCGGCGTGGCCGGCGGCTTTGCCCAGCTGTGTCACGGCAAGGCGGCACCGCTGGCGCGCATGGCGGCCGGCGACGGGCTGGTGTACTACTCGCCGGTCGAGGTCTTAGGCGGCAAAACACCGTGCCAGGCCTTCACCGCCATCGGCACCGTCTGCGCCGGCGCGCCGTACCGCGTCAGCATGGGCGAACACTTCCGGCCGTGGCGGCGCGATGTCGCCTTTGTCGCCGCACAAGCGGCGCCGATCCGGCCCTTGCTCACGCAGCTGGCCTTCATCACCGACCCGGCACGCTGGGGCTACCCGCTGCGTTTCGGCCACCTGCAGATCAGCGCCGCCGATTTCCAGCTGATTGCCGCGGCGATGCAGGCGGTCCTGCCGGCCGCGTTGCCGCCAGCGCCGGCCTACCCCCTTTTTGACGAAAGCCCCACACCATGACTACCTCACTCCCCCCTGTCGGCGGGCTCGAATTCGCCAGTTTCCAGCTGCGCCCCGGCGTCAGCGAACACACGCTGCGCCAAGCCGCACAGGCAGTCGAACAGCACTTGCTGCGCCACCAGCCCGGCTTTGTCAGCCACACGCTGTGGCGCGGCGACGACGACAGCTATGTCGACCTGGTGCTGGCCGACAGCCGCGAACGCGCCGTCGCGCTGTGCCAGCTGTGGCCGGACGATCCGCACGGTGCGCACTTTCTCAGCCTGATCGCCCCCGGCAGCGCGCTGCTGGCGTTCTACCACCGCATCGCCTGACAAAACGCCCCGCCGACATGGCCCGCAGTTTATCCTTGCCATTCATTCATCATCAGGAGCGAGCATGGCTTTTCCCGGACACGAACGACAGGCCATGCGCGCGCTGCACGGCGTCGGCGACACCGTGATCGCGCGGCTGGAACAGCTGGGCTACCAGTCGCTGGCGCAGTTGCGCGACGGCGACGAAGCCGAACTGTGCCGCCGCATCGGCCTCATGCTGCGCAGCAGTTGCTGGGGCAACAGCCCGCAGGCGCGCACCGCCATCCGCGCCGTGATCCGGCTGGCACGGCAGCAGGACGGCGGCTGACATGCGCCGCGCCGATCGCCTGCTGCAGATCCTGCTGCTGCTGCGCGGCCGCCGCCGCACCACCGCGGCGCAGCTGGCGCAGTGGCTGGAGGTGTCGCCGCGCACCGTGTACCGCGACATGGCCGACCTGATGGCCAGCGGCGCGCCGCTCAACGGCGAGGCCGGCGAGGGCTACTGGCTGGAAGCCGGCTTCACCCCGCCGCCGCTGAGCTTTTCCGCGGCCGAGCTGTCGGCGCTGGAAGTCGGCGCCCGCATGCTGGCGGCGTGGGCCGACCACGCCACCGCCGACGCCGCCGCCAGCGCACTGGCCAAGATCCACGCCGTGCTCGGCTCCGCCGGGCTGGCGCCGGCACCGCTGTTTGCCGCGCGCCACCACGGCTACCCGCGCGAACGGCTGGGCGGCATCACCGCCGCCATCCACGCGCGGCGCTGCCTCGCCATCGACTACCGCGACGAGGCCGGCCAGCCCAGCTGCCGCACGCTGGCGCCGCTGGGGCTGTTCTTCTGGGGTGACCGCTGGACGCTGGCGGCGTGGTGCCTGCTGCGCCGCGACTATCGCCATTTTCGCGTTGACCGGATGCAGGCTATACAACAGAACGACACGCCGTGGCCGGACGGCATTTCGCTGGATGCCTTCCTGCACCACGCCGCCGTCGGCGAGCCGGCGCGTCGGCATCTGCAACAGCAAATGAGCCAGCCCTGGCATCAGGAGTACCACGCATGGAAGCAAGACTGAGCTTTGTCACCCTCGGCGTCGCCGATCTGGCGCGCGCCACCGCCTTCTACCGCGACGTGCTGCAGCTGCCGCAGATCGCGATGCCGGACGGCGCCGGGGTCGCCTTTTTCGAACTCGGCCACACCTGGCTGTCGCTGTACCCGCGCACGGCGCTGGCCACCGACGCCGGCGTGGCGGACAGCCCGCCGGCGGCGTTTCCCGGCTTTGCGCTGGCGCACAATGTGCGTAGCGCGCAACAGGTGGACGCGCTGCTGGCCAAGGTCGCCGCCCGCGGCGGCCACATCGTCAAGCCGGCACAGGACGCGTTCTGGGGCGGGCGCAGCGGCTACTTCGCCGACGCCGACGGCTTCCTGTGGGAAGTGGCGTGGAACCCGGATTTCCCGCACGTCTGAACCCGCGCCTGCGGCCAACGTTGGCCGCAGGCGCCTGATCAAGGAGCCATCATGACCCTGCCACCCTTCGACGAACACCTGGACCTGGAACTGGGCCGCGACATCGCGCTGCCGCCGGCGCTGCTGTGGCGGGTGTGGACCACCCCAGCGCTGCTGCAACAGTGGTGGGCACCGGCGCCGCTGACCACCCCCGAGTGCGAGATGCAGCTGCAGCCGGGCGGCGTGTTCCGCACCGTGATGCAGGCGCCGGACGGCGCCCGCTACCCGACCAGTGGCTGCTTCCTCGACATCGTGCCACAGCAGCGGCTGGTGTTCAGCGACGCGCTGCAGCCGGGCTTCCGCCCCGCCAGCAAGCCGTTCTTCACCGCCATAATCAGCTTTGACGCGCTGGCCAACGGCGGCACCCACTACAACGCGCGCGTGCTGCACAAGGACGCCATCGACCGCCAGACCCACGCCGACATGGGCTTTCACGACGGCTGGGGCCGCTGCATGGAACAGATGATCGCGCTGGCGCGCACGCTGTAGCGCCGGGCCACGGCCGGGCGCGCACGGTACGGCACGATGCGGCGGGGGCGCGATCGGGCGTGGCTCGCGCCGCGACAGCCGCCGCCAGGGTTGGCCGCACGCCTGACGGCATCGCCAGCGGCGCGCAGCGCTGGCGCGCGGCCCAGCCGGGTCAGCAGCGACTGCGCGCGGCAGAAACGGCTTGCCGTGGCGGCCACTAGCCAGTAACGTAGCAAATTGATACGTTATTTGGCCATAACCATGCACAACCGCTTTGACCAGTTCCGCCGCAGCGCCCTCGGCCAGCAGCTGGAACAGCTGATCGACACCCCGCAGCGCTACCTCGAATACGCGGCGCTGTCGCGCGCCGGCATTCCGGCGGTGACGGCCATCGTCCACGAACTACAGCACAAGTTCGCCGAAGTCGCCGCCGACCAAAGCGCACGCCAGTTCTGCGGCGCCATGGTCGGCGACGTGATGCGTCGCCACGGCCACCAGCTGCTGCGCCCGCGCGGACGGGTGCCGGGCGGCTACTTCAGCTACGGCGCGGTGTGGTCGCCGTTGCCGCAGCCGCGCAGCTTTGCCGAGCTGCTGGCCAGCCTCGCCGCGATGCCGCAACAGGTGCTGCAGCGGCTGGCGGAACTGCCACCGGCACGCCAGCGCGCGCGTCCGGCCGGCATCGGCTTCTCCGCGCTGGAACACCTCTGCCACCTGCGCGATCTCGACGACGACGCCTTCCGCCCGCGCGTGCGCGCCATCCTCGAACAGCCGCAGCCACTGCTGCACGGCGTCAACGGCAGCGAGTGGGCCATCGCCCGCGACTACCAGGCCCAGGATTACGCGCAGGCGGCCAGCGGCATGGTCCGTGCCCGCGGCGAGCTGCTGGTGCTGCTGCAGGGCTGCGACGCCGAGGCCCAGGCCCGCATCGGCGTCTGGGAGGGCCGCCAGCGGCTGACGTTGGCGGAGCTGGTCGCCGACATGGTCGCGCACGACGACACCCACCTGCAGGAAATCGACGAGCTGCTGCTGGCACTGGACGGCTGCGCGGCCTGAGCGGCCGCCGGTGTCGCGGCCAAGCCTGGGCGCGCCGGCCGCGTCAGTACCGGGCACGATCAAGGAGTGAGCAGCCATTGTCAGCCGGTGGCGGCTGGCCATGGCTGCCACCGGTCTGCCCCACATCGCCGCGTCACCTGTCATCGATCGCGCCAGCAGCATACCGCCCCCGTCATCAGTGGCAGCAGCGCGCCACACCCGGCCGCCACCATGGTATGAACAGGGCACGACATACATTTCACACAATCATACAAGCAACACTATCGCACGGAGTTGCCCACGGATTGCCTGTGTGATCATGGTGTGATCGTGTTTTTGCAGCAAATCACACACAACGCACAAGCTATTGATAAAACGCCGATTAATCGGTAGAACCGTAGTAGTTATGTATGATTTATATACCAAATGTGGCAAACACCATACACACACCCGGCCATGTCGCCGCTGACTGTATGTTTTATTGTATTAACCGGTGCATCCTGTGTATGATCAACGCTTATTCCTGATCTGCTGGAGAGCGCGATGTCCGTACTGCCCGACTTTGAAAGTGCCGAATTTGCCCCGGCGCTGAAAGCCATCCGCAAGCAATTGCAGCTGTCGCGCACCGCGCTGGCGGCCCAGGTCGGACTGTCCACCGCCGCCATCCAGCGCTACGAGGCGCAGGACGGCAGCAACATCAAGCCCAGCCGCGAAGCCTACGAACGACTGAGCAAGGTATTGGCGGCCCTGCTGGCCGACAACGCCAGCGCCGCCACCAGCCCACCACCGCCGGTGACACCGCCCGTGGCCGTGCCCCCCGCCACGACGGCACAGCCGGCCGCGCCGCTGGCTCCCGGCATCCTGCTGGCCGACGCCACGCTGGAACAGCTGATCGCCCGCGCCAAAGCGATGGGGGCGAAGAAGGTGACCGTCGAGTTCTGAGCGGCCAGTGTGATTCGTGACCTCGGCTGTCACGAAATCACATCGCACCCCACCCGGCGCTTGTTGCCGCCCGGCGGCAGACGGCAAGCACCGCCCCCTAAACCGCCGGTATGATTTGCGACCGAAGATAGTCACGAATCATACTCCGCACACCGCTACCTGCGGCCAACCTTGGCCGCAGGCCGCCACACGGCAAAACACCCCGCGACCGGACACCGGTAGCGGGGTGTTTTTCATGGCGCCACGGCGTTCAGTCGTCGCGGGTCAGCACTTCCAGCAGCTCGATCTCGAAGATCAGGTTGGAGTGCGGTGTGATGTGGGCGCCGATCTGGCGCTCGCCGTAGGCGAGGTGGGCCGGCACCCACAGCTTGCGCTTGCCGCCGACGCGCATGCCCATCAGGCCCAGGTCCCAGCCCTTGATCACGCGGCCGCTGCCGATCACGCACTGGAACGGCTTGCCGCGCTGGTAGGAGGAATCGAAGCAGGTGCCGTCCTCCAGCCAGCCGCGGTACTGGGTGGTAATCAGTGCGCCCTTGACCACCGCCTTGCCGTCGCCGGGTAGCAGATCTTCAATCCGCAATTCTTCATTCATGCTGTCTGTCACTCCTTGTTGATGCTGTGCTACCGCGTGCGGCCAACGTTGGCCGCAACGCCTAGTTGCCGCTGACCGGCTTGACCTTGCCCGCCGCCAGCCGCGCCCGTTCACGCGCGGTGTCCACATCGTCCGCCCGCGCCACCGCCACGCCCATGCGGCGGAGCTCGAAGCTTTCCGGCTTGCCGAACAGGCGCAGGTCGGCGCCCGGCACCGCCAGCGCCTCGGCGACGCCGTCGAAGGCGATGCCGGCTTCGTCCAGGCCACCGTAGATCACCGCCGACGCCGCGGCATCGCGCAGCGTGACGTCCACCGGCAGGCCGAGGATGGCACGCGCGTGCAGCTCGAATTCGCTGTAGATCTGGCTGGCCAGCGTCACCAGCCCGGTGTCGTGCGGCCGCGGGCTGACCTCGGAGAACCACACCTGGTCGCCCTTGACGAACAGTTCGACGCCGAACAGGCCGCGGCCGCCGAGCGCGGCGGTGACCTGTGCCGCCATGTCCTGCGCGCGCTGCAGCGCCAGCGGCGACATCGGCTGCGGCTGCCAGCTTTCGATGTAGTCGCCGCGCTGCTGCAGGTGACCGACCGGGGCGCAGAAGTGGGTGGCGATGCCGCCGGCGCCGTCACTGGCGCGCACGGTGAGCAGGGTGATCTCGTAGTCGAAGTCGATGAAGCCCTCGACGATCACCAGCCCCTTGTCGACGCGGCCGGCGCTGACTGCGTACTGCCAGGCGGTGGCGACATCGGCCGGACCCTTCAGCAGCGACTGGCCCTTGCCACTGGACGACATCACCGGCTTCACCAGGCAGGGGTAGCCGATGCCGGCGGCGATGGCCGCCTGCAGCTCGGCCTGGCTCGCGGCAAAGGCGTACGGCGAGGTCGGCAGCGCCAGCTCCTCGGCGGCCAGGCGGCGGATGCCTTCGCGGTTCATGGTCAGGTTGGCGGCACGCGCGGTGGGGATCACCTCGGCGAGGCCGTCGGCCTCGATGCGCAGCAGCTCCTCGGTGGCGATGGCCTCGATCTCCGGCACGATCAGGTGCGGCCGCTCGGCTTCCACCAGCGCGCGCAGCGCGGCGGGGTCGGCCATATTGATGACGTGGCTGCGGTGCGCCACCTGCATCGCCGGCGCGTCGGGATAGCGGTCGACGGCGATGGTTTCCACGCCGAGGCGCTGCAGGGCGATGACCACTTCCTTGCCCAGTTCGCCGCTGCCCAGCAGCATGACGCGTCGGGCCGACGCGGAAAGAGGGGTTCCGATACGCATGGGGATACTCGCGGGTGGCTGTCGATGCCGCATTTTAGCATGCGCACCGCCGCCGCCCGGCAGCGGGCGGCCGGCGCCGGCACCAGTCGCGGGCAAATGTCGCCATTGTTGGCGATATGTAGCCAACTTGCTGCTGGCGGAAACGAAAGCGCCGTAATGCGACAACCGCGGCATGCTTGAATGGTGGGGTCAAATTTGCCGGATCCGAGCCATGCACCGTGTCATCTCCCTGCTGTTGCCGCTGCTGCTGGCGGCCTGTACCACGCCGTCGGTGGTGCAGCTGCCGACCAGCAGCTACCCGCAGTTGCGACCGCTGCTGGCACAGGACAGCGGCGGCGGCATCTTCAACCCGGCCACCGCGCGGCTGTTCTTCGAGACCCAGATCGCCAAGCACGTCGGCGACAGCATCGTGGTCACCATCGAGGAGGACGTCAGCAGCAGCAGCAGCCGGCAGCTGAACGACAAGGCCAGCGGCGCCACCAGCATCAACGGCCCCGGCGCGCTGCACACCATGCCGGGGCTGATCAAGCAGCTGTTCGAGGTCGATGTCGACTCCGACTACAGCATCAACGACAACGGCCAGAGCAGCGTCAAGAACAGCAACAAGGTCAACGGCAACATCATGGTGTCGGTGCTGGACGTGCTGCCCAACGGCTATCTGGTGGTCGGTGGCGACAAGGCGGTGCTGGTCAACGGCAAGCAGAGCGTGCTGCGCTTCTCCGGCATCGTCAACGGCAACCACATCCAGCCCGGCAACAGCATCTCGTCGAAGTACGTGATCAACGCGCGGCTGGACCAGGTCAACCAGAACATGCCGCTGGACGCCGGCGTGCTGGCGTGGGTGCAGTTGCTGTTCGGCGCCGCGGTCAGCCTGTACTGAGCGCGGGGTCACGATCTCGCGCGCTCACGCGAGACAGGGCGAACACGGCGGATGAAGCGACGTTGCTCCAGATAGGAACACGCATTCCGGCGCCGTTTTCAACGCCGTATCGCTCCATTGGCAGCCATTCGCGACAAATCGTGCACCGGTTCTGCGCACAAGGTTGGCCGCAGGCCGCTAGCGCACGTCGCGCGGGCCGCCGCTGAACAGCAGCTGGTCGAGCAGGAAGATCAGCTTGGCCTCGGTGCTGGCCCACTTGTCGAAGCCGAGGCGGCGCGGCTCATACTCCACCTTGGCCAGCACGTTGCCGTCCTTGCGCAGCGCCAGCGTGGCGTGGCTCATGTAGGCAAAATCCTGTTCCCAGGCACGGCTGGCGGCGTAGCTGAGCACCACGCAGCCGGCGGGCAGGGTGCCCGGTGCGTACACCTGGCTGGCCACGCCGCGACGGCGCAGGCCGTCCTCCACCACGCGCAGGAAGTCCGGTACCGTCACCCGTTCGTTCCATTCGATGCACAGCTGCGGGTAGGGTGCCAGCCGCCGCTCGCTGACCTGGCGTTCCTTTTCCGCCATCGCCTGCATCTCGGTGGCGGTGGAAAAGCCGAAGGTGAACACCTCGCGCACCGGGTTGGGCAGCGCCTGGATGGTGATGCAGCCGCCGAGGCTGGCGCAGGCCAGCAGCAGGCCGAGGCGGACGAAAGGCGGGCAGGAGTGGGGCATGGGGACGGCCGCGCGCGGCGGCATGAGGGAGAGCCAGCCGGTAGTCTACGCGCGGCGATGTAGCGGGCAGTTTGCCGCTTTGTATCCATTCCCGTACACAACGCACACACCGGCGTTGCAGCCGCTGTTTAAGCTGGCGCGATCGAGTTCCGGCGCAGGCCCTGATACCCATGATTTCCAGCAGTCCCGCCCTTACCGTCGCCCCCGGCGCCGCGTCTGTCATGCTGCACGTGCTGGTGGTGGACGACGACGAAGACATCCGCAGCCTGATCTGCCAGTACCTGCACGGCTACGCAATGAGCTGCGTCGGCGTCGGCAACGGCCGCGCCATGCGCGAGGCGATGGCCAGCCGCCAGTTCGACGTCATCGTGCTCGACCTGATGCTGCCCGGCGAAAGCGGGCTGACGCTGTGCAAGGAGATCCGCAGCCAGTCCGCGGTGCCGATCCTGATGATCAGCGCCCACGGCGAGCCGATCGAACGCATCATCAGCCTGGAAGTCGGCGCCGACGACTTCGTCAGCAAGCCGTTCGACATCCGCGAGCTGGTGGCGCGCATCCACTCGGTGCTGCGCCGCACCCAGGCCGGGCGCCAGCCGGCCGCCAGCCACGGCAGCGACAAGCCGCCACGCCAGATCCAGTTCGGCGACTGGCGCCTCAACGTCGGCCTGCGCCAGCTGCAGGACAAGCAGGGCGTGGTGATCCCGCTGTCCAACGCCGAATTCCGCCTGCTGTCGGTACTGCTGCAGCGGCCGCGCACCATCCTCGACCGCGAGCTGCTGCTGGACCTGACCCGCGGCTGTACCGTCGACGCCTTCGACCGCAGCATCGACATCCTGATCTCGCGCCTGCGCCACAAGCTGCAGGACGACCCGCGCAACCCGCACCTGATCCGCACCGTGCGCGGCGAGGGCTACATCCTGGACGCGGCGACCAGCTGCCTGTGAACGCCGGCGCCAAGCGCGCGCGGCAACACGCAAGCGGCGGCGTGACCGGGGTCAGCACGCCGGCTGCGCGGTGAACGCCGTCTCAGCCGCTGGCCATCCGGGCCGCCAAGCGACGCGGCGCCGTTGCGGCCAACGTTGACCGCAGCCTGCGAGCTAGAACAGCCCGCCCTGAGCCACCGCGCCACCCCAGGCGATCTCGCCGCGGCCGCGCTCGGCCAGCCACCGGTTGGCCTGCGAGAAATGGCGGCAGCCGAGAAAGCCGCGGCTGGCCGACAGCGGCGACGGGTGCGCCGCCTTCAGCACGCAGTGGCGGGCGGCATCGATGCGCTCGGCCTTGCCGTGCGCCCAGTTGCCCCACAGCAGAAACACACAGCCGGGATTGGCCGCGTTCACCGCGTCGATCAGCGCGTCGGTCACCGGCTGCCAGCCGAGCTTGCCGTGACTGCCGGCGCGGTCGGCTTCCACCGTCAGCGAGGCATTCAGCAGCAGCACGCCCTGCGCCGCCCAGTGCGTCAGGTTGCCGCTGGCCGGCGGCGGCAGGCCGAGGTCGCTGAGCTGTTCCTTGTAGATGTTGCGCAGGCTGGGCGGGATCTTCACCCCGTCCGGCACCGAGAAACTCAGCCCCATCGCCTCGCCGGCGCCGTGGTACGGGTCCTGGCCGATGATCACCACGCGGATGTCGGCCGGCGCCACGTGGCGCAGCGCGTTGAACACCAGCTCGCGCGGCGGGTAGATCACCGCGCCGGCGGCGGCGCGCTCCGCCAGTTTTGCGTCGATCGCAGCCAGTTGTGCGCTGATGGCCGGCGTTGCCAGCACCTGCTGCCAGGCTGCAGGCAGGGCGGCAAGGGCGGGGGCGAGATAAGTCATGTTGTTAACCATCGGAATCACGAAAAATTCAGGGCTCGCCAGCGGGCAGGCGAGTCATTGCGGCCACCGAACCCGCGGCAGCAATAGCGGCTACCAACACCGCGCCAGACACGCCAAGACCCGCGCGTGACGGCATGCCGGGCCGGCAACGGTGCCAATAAAAAAGCCGCTCCACAGGGAACGGCTTTGCTTGCGGCCCACGTCGGCTCAGTAGCGCGCCATCGCCGGCTCGACCTCGTCCGCCCACGCCGCCACGCCGCCGCGCAGGCTCAGCACCTGCTCGAAGCCGGCGTTCTCCAGAAACAGGCCAACTTGGTAGCTGCGCACGCCGTGGTGGCAGATGGTCACCACCGGGGTGTCATCCGGCAGCTCGTTGTGGCGCAGTGGGATCAGGTTCATCGGAATCTGGCGCGAACCGGCTATGCGGCACAGCGCGAACTCCCAGTCCTCGCGTACGTCGAGCAGCACCGGCTGCGGGCGGGAAGCGTCGGCCAGCCAGTCGGCCAGCTCGCGGGCGTTGATTTCGCGGATCATCAGAAGCTGAAGCGCGACGGTTCGATCGCGTCCAGCTGCTGCAGGCGCGCGATATTGGTGTCGAAGCTGACGCTTTCCTGATACGCGGTTTCGGACACGCGGGTGATGATCTTGGCGACCATTACCGGCGCGTCGCCGACGATTACCGCCATGCGGCCGCCGACAGCCAGCTGCGCCTTCAGCGCTTCCGGCACCACCGGTACCGAACCGCCGACGCAGATCACATCGAACGGCGCCTGCGCCGCCAGGCCGTCAATACCGTTGCCCTGGCTCAGCGTCACGTTCTTGATGCCGGCGGTTTTGAGGTTGGCCGCAGCCTGCTGCAGCTGCTGCGCGTCGATGTCGACGCTGTACACGTGCTGACCGACGGCGGCCAGCAGTGCGGTCAGGTAGCCGCTGCCGGTGCCGATTTCCAGCACCTTGTCGCTGGCTTTCACCTGCAGGTCCTGTACCAGGCGGGCTTCGACTTTCGGCTCCAGCATGGTGCAGCCGTTGTCCAGCGGCAGCTGGGTGTCGACAAAGGCCAGCGCACGCTTGTCGGTACCGACAAAATCTTCGCGTTTCACGTGGAACAGCAGATCGAGAATGGAGGTGTCGAGCACGTCCCACGGACGGATCTGTTGCTCAACCATATTGAAGCGGGCTTGTTCGAAATTCATCGGAAACTCCGGCTTGGATTCAAGACAATATCAAGGACGACTCTGAAAACCGGGCTGCGACAACCGAGCTTTCGCAATCGTCCGCACGATTGCTAACTTGCGATTATCCCACATTTACCTTACCTTCACAGCATCGCTAGGGGTCCTGCTCCGGCTTGTGTACCATCCGCGCCAAGGCGCCGGCGGGGACAGCAGCCGCAGTGGGTGAGAGTCACCCTTCGAACCTGACCCGGATAATACCGGCGTAGGGAAGCGTAATCTGCCAGACACCGCCCGCTGCCATCCGTTCCGCAGCACGGCGGCCTGCCTGCAGCCGGATCTTCCGGGCCGCTCCTTGCGCCGTTTCATCGCCTTGGAGAACCTGCCCGATGAACGCGCCTGCCACACCCGATAGCCACAAGCCCAACCAACAGATGGTGGTCGATGCCGCCGCCATCGCGCCGCTGCCGAATTCCCGCAAGATCTACGTCGAGGGCAGCCGCCCCGACATCCGCGTGCCGATGCGCGAGATCAGCCAGGCCGACACCCCGACCCAGTTCGGCGGCGAGCAGAACCCGCCGATCTACGTCTACGACTGCAGCGGCCCTTACAGCGACCCGCAAGCCCAGATCAATATCCAGAACGGCCTCGCCCCGCTGCGCGCGGCGTGGATCGCCGAGCGCGACGACACCGAGTTGCTGGCCGGCCTGTCCAGCGACTACGGCCGCCAGCGCGAAGCCGACCCCAAGCTCGCCGACCTGCGCTTCAACCTGCAGCGCAAACCGCGCCGCGCCAAGGTTGGCCGCAACGTCAGCCAGATGCACTACGCGCGGCAGGGCATCATCACCCCGGAGATGGAATACGTCGCCATCCGCGAAAACCTCAACCGCCAGGCGTATGTCGAGAGCCTGAAAACGGCCGGCGGCAAGAACGACCGCCTGCTGGAGCTGATGACCCGCCAGCACCCCGGCCACAGCTTCGGCGCCAACCTGCCGGACACCATCACCGCGGAATTCGTGCGCCAGGAAATCGCCGCCGGCCGCGCCATCATCCCCAACAACATCAACCATCCGGAATCCGAGCCGATGATCATCGGCCGCAACTTCCTGGTGAAGATCAACGGCAACATCGGCAACAGCGCAGTAACGTCGTCGATCAGCGAAGAAGTGGACAAGATGACCTGGGGCATCCGCTGGGGCGCCGACACCATCATGGACCTGTCCACCGGCAAGAACATTCACGAAACCCGCGAATGGATCCTGCGTAACAGCCCGGTACCGATCGGCACCGTGCCGATCTACCAGGCGCTGGAAAAGGTCAACGGCAAGGCCGAAGACCTAACCTGGGAAATCTTCAAGGACACCCTGATCGAGCAGGCGGAGCAGGGCGTCGATTACTTCACCATCCACGCCGGTGTGCGCTTGCAGTACGTACCGCTGACCGCCGGACGCATGACCGGCATCGTGTCGCGTGGCGGCTCGATCATGGCCAAGTGGTGCCTGGCGCATCACCAGGAAAACTTCCTGTACACCCACTTCGAGGACATCTGCGAGATCATGAAGGCCTACGACGTGGCCTTCTCGCTGGGCGACGGCCTGCGCCCGGGCAGCGCCTGGGACGCCAACGACGCCGCGCAGCTGGGCGAGCTGAAGACGCTGGGCGAGCTGACCCAGATCGCGTGGAAACATGATGTGCAGGTGATGATCGAAGGCCCCGGCCACGTACCGATGCAGCTGATCAAGGAGAACATGGACAAGGAGCTGGAGTGGTGCCACGAGGCGCCTTTCTACACCCTGGGGCCGCTGACCACCGACATCGCACCGGGCTACGACCACATTACCAGTGCGATTGGTGCAGCGCAGATTGGCTGGTACGGCACCGCCATGCTGTGCTACGTGACGCAGAAGGAACACCTGGGCCTGCCGAACAAGAATGACGTGAAGGAAGGCATCATCACCTACAAGCTGGCCGCGCACGCCGCCGATCTGGCCAAGGGCCATCCGGGCGCGCAGATTCGCGACAACGCGCTGTCCAAGGCGCGCTTCGAGTTCCGCTGGGAAGACCAGTTCAACCTCGGCCTCGATCCGGACAAGGCCCGCGAATTCCACGACGAGACGCTGCCGAAAGACAGCGCCAAGGTGGCGCACTTCTGCTCGATGTGCGGTCCGCACTTCTGTTCGATGAAGATCACGCAAGATGTGCGCGAATTCGCCGCCAAACAGGGCATCAGCGAACAGGACGCGCTGCAGAAGGGTATGGAAGTGAAATCGATCGAGTTCGTGAAAGGCGGCGGCAAGCTGTACGACAAGGTGTAAGCCGGTTTT
The DNA here is from genome assembly GCF_028548395.1 of Vogesella indigofera. Classification (NCBI taxonomy): domain Bacteria; kingdom Pseudomonadati; phylum Pseudomonadota; class Betaproteobacteria; order Neisseriales; family Chromobacteriaceae; genus Vogesella; species Vogesella indigofera. Next base: position 926,531 of record NZ_JAQQLA010000004.1, read on the forward strand.
GCTCCAGCTGAAACGATAAAGGTTGGCCGCAGCGATGCGGCCAACCTTTTGTGGCGGGTACGTCTTCATTACAAAGCCATATTCCCCGCCGGCATATTTTGCGGCACCATGCTGGCTCCAACCGAAGGGGCATCGCATGAAAAGCGTTTTATTCAGTCTGCTGTTATGTATGCCATTGGCACTGCCCGCACAGGCCGCAGACATCAAACAATTGCTGCAGGACGGCTACTACCAACTGGCACTACAACAGGCCAGCCAAGCATTGCAGCAACTCCCCGCAGATGACTCCACTGGCCAATTACGTGCGCAAATCGATCTGGCCAACGCCACCCGGGAACACCGCCAACCCGCTCAGGCGGAACAAATGTTCAAGGCCTTGCTGCAGGACAACCGCCAGATTTCCCCCGGCAGCCTGCTCGAGGCAGAAGTACAAGATGGACTGGCTGCCGTTTATATGGACCTGCAGCAGGCAAAGCCGGCGAGCAAACTCTACCGGCGCATACTGGCTACGCGTCAGCAGCAACTGGGGGAGCAGCATCTGGACGTTGCCCAGACACTGAATGACCTGGGAGTTGCCCTGGGCATGCAAGACCAGATGTCTGAAAGCGAGAAGCTGCTGAAGCAAGCACTGCAAATACGCGAACAACTGGCAGGGCATGACAGTTACCCTGTGGCAGAAAGCCTGTACAACCTGAGCTTCAATCACATGGTTCCCGGTCAGTACCAACAGGCCGAACCCATGATGATCGAAGCCATCCGTATCAAGCAGCATGTCTTGCGCCCGGACCACCCCAGCCTGACTCGCAGCATGCGCATGCTGGGCTGGTTGTACCGCAAGGAAAAGCGTTTCGACGAAGCCATGGCGCAGTTGCAAGCCACTCTGGCCATGACCCAACGGAATGGCGAAGACTCTCTTGACCAGACGGGCAGAACCTTACGCGCCATCGCTGACTGCCTTCAAGACCAGGGCAAGGCCATGGAAGCGGAACAGTACTACAGACAGGCCTTGGTAGTGCTACAGCAGGCACTGGGAGCAAAACATTATGCCGTCGGACAGGCCATGAACAACCTGGGATGGCTGCTGAAAAAGAACCGCGATAGCGGCGAAGGTCAGCAACTGATCACCGAGGGCCAGCGCATCATGGAAGCTGCGGAAAACCAAAACTGACAACATGCCGGATAATTTCTGACTGCAAGCACATAACCCTGGGCTGCCCATATGCACATTTTCCGTCCCGTCATCCCCCTGCTTTTCGCCATTGCCTGCCATGCCGACAGTGTTGACGACCTGCTGCGGCAGGGCAATTACCAGCAAGCCACCCAACAGGCAGAAGCGGCGCTTGCCAGCGCCACCGACCAGCCCGCCCGCTGGCAGGCACAGCGAGACCTTGCCCGCAGCTGGCTACATAAGGATCGCTATCAGGAAGCAGGCGCCTTGCTGCAATCCCTGCTGTACGGCCCACAAGCCGTACCAGCCGACTCTCTACTGTATGCCGACCTGCTAGATGCATGGTTCGAAATTCTGCGGGACAGCAGCCGCTACAAAGAGGCAGACCCTGTAGGCACACAGGCCCTTGCCCTGCGCATACAGCTGCTGGGACCGCAGCATCTGCTTGTCGCAGAGTCATTGAACAATCTGGCCTTGTTACGCCAGTACACCGCTAATTACCGCGAAGCCATTCGGTTACATGAGCAGGCGCTTACCATGCGCAAGAGTCTTGCGGGAGAAAGCAGCCCCGAGGTAGCCGAAAGCTTGCATAACCTCGGCACGCTTTATGATCGCAAGAAAGACTGGTCTACTGCCGAGCAGTATTTGCAACAGACCCTGACACTCAAGCAACAAATCATGCCAGCTACCCATCCATCGATACGGGTGACCAAAGCACGTCTTGCTGCCAACTATATCAACAGCAAACACTACAACCGTGCGATTCCACTATTTGAGGAGGTGCTGGCAGCTGAACAGGGAAGTACGAACAGCAGCCCTTTGCACCAGGCTATCGTGTTGCGCGAGTTGGCCGATGCTCATCAGTATCTGCGTCATGTGGAAATATCCGAGCGCTATTATCTACAAGCGCTGGACCTCTTCGCCGCCAATGTCGGGAAGCAGCATTACGCATACGCCGTTGCATTGAACGGGCTGGGCTGGCTGTACAAAATGAACGGCAAGCCGGAGCAGGGAAAAAACATGATTGTCGAATCCGAGCGGCTATTCGATGCCATCAAGTAGTTTGCAGCGGTGGGGGATCTACAGCGGCACCACGACTGACCAGGGCTTTTAGCTGTTGAGCTCTCATATTTAGCCTCATCTACAGATGTACATGACAAGGAAAGTGAAAAAATGCTGTAGATCATCGCCTTGATTGTCAGGTTCAGTGTCACTCGACAGCTGAATCAAGCGCTGCTGCTCCCGCGTAAACGGCGCACCGACCGGCACATCGGCATGCGCAAGGTTGGCCGCAACGAGGGCAGTGGCGAGCAGGGCGGGGCGCAGTGGCAGCATGAATGAATTCCAGGGGACGATGCTTCATTCACCGGCAATACGCAGGCCGAGTCGGTAAGGAGTTTCACGTGGAACGGCGTCAAGCCGGCAGCGCCTTGCGGCCAAGCTTGGCGCCGGACAGCAAAACGGCAGCCCTTGCTTGTGGCGATGGCGCAAAATCAGGCTTTGCGCCGGTAGCTGACGCCGGGGAACACGCGGATGATGTCGTCGCCGCTTTGCGCCTTGCTGTCGGCTTCCAGCAGCTGCCAGTAGTGATCGCCGTCGAACAGGTCGCGATAGACCGGGATGCCGTCCTGGTAGAACATCAGGTGGTGGCCGATGAAATCGTCGAGCGAGCGCGGGGAGCTGTCGTCCTGCATCACGAACATCACCGCGGTGCTGGGGGAGAGCTCGCGGATCTGCTCGCGGTCGGCCTGCCACAGCCCGACAAAGATCAGCAGCACGGAGAACATCAATAGCGTCCAGGCGGCGGCCAGCGTGGACAGCACCGCCAGGATCGTCGCTCCGGTAAAGTAGAACCGACTGTCAAACATGATGCCCCCCTGTGCTGTCACCCAGCCATCCGGCAGCGGCGCAACCGGCGCCGAGATTTCATCATAGGTGAGGCTGGCGCGCTTTTCCGCAGCAAATCGGCGGCGCCGTTTATGTCAAAGCAATGAAAGTTGGCCGCAGTGTCGCCATTGCCTGATCATGGACAAGGTTGCGCCCGGACGGCATCCTTATCATCGCGCAGCCGTGGCCGCGCGCGGCGGCACCACATTGCTGCGCCGGCGCACCGCTAGCGGGTGACTCATGCCACGATCAAGCGCAAAGTCATGACGAAACCGTGCCGGACACCACGGCTGCAACACTTTGCTATCAAATACCCGCGGCGCGGCATGGACAATCCTTTAACAGCTTATGATTAGCCGTTAAACTAGCCGTTAATCATGCAGAATAAAATGTTACCCCGCGCGGATCAGGTTTCATTACCCGCACACGATCGGCACGGCCTCTCTACAAAATGAAGAAACGCACATGAACAGACATTTTGCTACTTCCGTCCTTCTGACCAGCATGCTGCTGGCTGCGCCCGCGATGGCAGGTCTGAAAGAAGGCCGTCTTGCCTATGGCAAAGGGGATTTTGCCACCGCCTTGCAAGAGCTGACCCCGGTCGGCGAGCAGGGCAATCCGCGCGTTCAGCTGCTGCTGGCCGAGATGTACCGCAAGGGCCAGGGCGTGGTTCCGGATCTGGCCGAGGCTGCCCGCTGGTATGACAAGGCCGCGGTGCAGGGGAATGTCGACGCCCAGTACAAGCTGGGTGGCCTGTATGAAAACGGCCTCGGAGTGCGTCAGGACTACGCCACCGCCGTTAGCTGGTACCAAAAAGCCGCGGCCCAAGGCAGTATCGCCGCGCAGACCAGCCTCGGCCTGATGTACCAGTACGGCCGCGGCGTGCCGCAGGATCTGGCGCAGGCATCCAGCCTGTTCCAGCAGGCGGCACGGCAGGGCAACGCGCTGGCGCGCACCCAGCTGGCGCAGATCTCGCAGAACGGCGTCGGCGTGGCACAAAACAGCAATCAGGCGGCGGTGCTGTACCGCCGCGCCGCCGAACAGGGCAGCGCCGAGGCGCAGTACCACTACGCCAACCTGCTGCTCACCGGCAAAGGCGTACCGCGCAACCTGATCGATGCCGCGCAGTGGCAGCACAAGGCCGCGCAGCAGGGCTACGCCCCGGCGCAGCACGCACTGGGTCTGATGTACCAGAACGGCCAGGGCATGCCGCAGGATCTGGCCGCCGCCGCAACCTGGTTCGGCCGTGCCGCCGAGCAGGGCATCGCCGACGCCCAATACGCACTAGCGGTGCTGCACCAGAACGGTCGCGGTACACCACGCAATCTTGCGCTGGCGGCCAACTGGTATCGCAAGGCCGCCGAGCAGGGCCACACCAATGCGCAGACGGCACTGGCCAGCCTGTATCAGAGCGGTCGCGGCGTGCCGAAAGACCCGGCGCAGGCGCTGCAGTGGTACCAGAAGGGTGCCGAGCTGCAAGCCGCCAGCTGGTATCGCAAGGCCGCCGAGCAGGGCGATGCCGAGGCGCAGTACGGCCTGGGCGAGCTGTACGAGAAGGGCAACGGCGTGAACCCGGATCTGGCGGAAGCCGCCAGCTGGTACCAGAAAGCCGCGGCGCAGGATCACCTGCAGGCGCAGAACGCGCTCGGCCAGCTGTATGAGCAGGGCGTGGAAGTCACGCAGAGCCTCAGCGACGCCACCCAGTGGTATCAAAAGGCCGCCGAGCAGGGCGACATGAACGCGCAGGCCAACCTCGGCCAGCTGTACGCACAGGGCAAGGGCGTGCCGCAGGACGCCAGCCAGGCCGCGCTGTGGTTGCGCAAGGCGGCAGAGCAGGGCCATGCCGGCGCCCAGGCCAGCCTCGGCAACCTGTTCCGTCAGGGCCAGGGCGTGGAGCAGGACTATTTCGACGCCGCGCAGTGGTACACCAAGGCCGCCAAGCAGGGCAACGCCGAAGCGCAATTCCAGCTCGGCAGCCTGTACGAAAATGGCCAGGGCGTGTCGCGCGACCTGAAACTGGCGCTGAGCTGGTATCGCAAGGCCGCCGCCAAGTACCAGGTCGACGCGCTGAACAGCCTCGGCCATGCCTACACCGCCTACAGCTACCAGGGCATCCCGCACAACGAGGTGCTGGCCTACGCGCTGCACAACCTGGCACGGGCGCAGGGCAATGCGCTGGCCGCCAGCAAGCTGAACCAGCTGCAGCACGAGATGAAGCCGGAGCAGATCGCCAGCGCGCAGGAGCTGTCGCGACGCATGAACGTCGCCGGCCGCCTGTTGCCGGAACTGGATCGCCAGCTGAAGAGCAGCCCCCGCCGCAAGGCCGCCAGCAAGACCTTCTACGCCAAGAAGTCCTTGAAGCGCAAACGCTGAACCACGCGCCGACAGCACAACGCCACGACCCCGGTCGTGGCGTTTTTCATTGCGGCCAACCTTGCGCCGGCGCCGCTTACTGCCGCTGCAGATTGCCGATGAAGGTGCGCACCTCGGCCGGCGGCTGCAACGGTGTGCCCTCGCTGGCGTAGACCTTGAGCAGGCCGTTCTCGATCAGCCCCGCCTCCAGCCTGCGCTGCGACACGTCGATCAGCAGGTAGGCGGCGCCATCCTGCGCCGCGTGGCGCTTGTTGCCGGTGACGAACAGCAGCCGGTCCTGCTGCAGCGGACTCTGGGTGTCCATGAAGCGCTTGAACTTGGCCAGGTCCTTGCCCAGCAGCGCCGCCAGCGGTGCTGCCAGCGGCGGCTTGTCGAACAGGCCGCTGTCGCGCGGATACTGGCCGACCTGCTTTTCCAGCACCGTCCAGTCGCCCTTGCCCTGCCACGCGCTCACCACCTCGCGTACCGCGCCGGCCTGCTGCTTCAGTTCGTCCACCTGCTGCTGCACCTTGGGCTGCAGCTCCCCGGCCAGCGTGCCGGCCTTGTCCAACGCCGTGGCCGCCTGCTGCTTGATCTCGGCCAGCGGCGCGCTGGCCTGCTGCAGTTTGGCACCGGCCACGCCGATGGCGGCGGACGCGTCTTGTTGCAGCTTGCCGACCTGTTCGTCACTACAGGCCAGCAACAGGGGCAGGCCGAGCGCGGCCAGCAGCAGGGGACGCCACATGATGTTCTCCACAAGACAAATAAGTGCTTGGAAGCCGCGCCGCGGCGGCGAGTTCCCGTCACCGGTGGTCAAGGTTGGCCGCAAGCATGAAAAAGGCGGCAGCGGCTGCCCGCGACCGCCCGCTGCCGACACCGGCAGGCTTAGCGCACGTCGACCACGATGTCCTTGCTGAACACCTTCTCGCAGTACTTGCACTTCATCTTGGTGTCGTGCTCGGTGACGCGCACGCTGAAGTGGCTCTGCACCGGCTCCACGTGCGACACGCAGTTGGAGTTGGGGCAGGCAAAAATGCCTTCCACCGTGTCCGGGATCGCCAGCTTCTGCTTGCGTACCACGGCAAAATCCTCGATCACGCTGACGGTGCCGCGCGGCGCAAACAGCGCCAGCTCGTTGGCCTGTTCCTCGCTCAGCACCACGTTCTCAACCTTGATCAGGTCCTTGCTGCCCATGTGGCCGCTGGGCAGGTTGAGGCCGACGGTGACGCGCTCGCGGTATTCCGCCAGCTGGAACAGGCGCAGGATGCGCAGGCCCTGGCCGGCCGGAATGTGGTCGATCACGGTGCCGGATTTCAGCGCCTCGACATTGCGGGCATACACTTTTTCAGTCATGGTTTTTCCTTTCACACCGTTTCGTTGAGGACCAGCGACAGCAGCGCCTGGCGGGCGTAGACACCGTTTTTCGCCTGCTCGAAGTAGTAGGCGTGCGGCGTGGCGTCGACGTCGGTGGTGATCTCGTCCACCCGTGGCAGCGGGTGCAGGATCTTCATGTTCGGGCGGGCGCTGCGCAGCATGTCGGCACGCAGCACGAACTGACCCTGGATCTTCTTGTACTCGGCCTCGTCGAAGCGCTCGCGCTGCACGCGGGTCATATACAGGATGTCGATGTGCGGGATCACTTCCTCGATGGTGGCGGCGATGCTGTAGCTGATGCCGCGCTCGTCCAGCTCCTCGCACAGGTAGTCCGGCATCGCCAGTGCCTCGGGGCCGACGAAGTAGAACTTGGCGCCGAACAGCGACAGCGCCTGCGCCAGCGAATGCACGGTGCGGCCGTATTTCAGGTCACCGACAAAGGCCACCGTCAGGTTGTCGAGACGGCCCTGGGTTTCCTGCAGTGTGAACAGGTCGAGCAGCGTCTGCGACGGGTGCTGGTTGGCCCCGTCGCCGCCGTTGATGATGGGCACGCTGGAGAACTCGCTGGCCACGCGCGCGGCGCCTTCCTTCGGATGGCGCATGATGATGGCGTCGGTGTAGGAGCTGATGATGCGCACGGTGTCGGCCAGCGTCTCGCCCTTCTTCGCCGAGGTGTTGGCGCCGTCGGCAAAGCCGATCACGTTGCCGCCCAGGCGCTGCACCGCGGTCTCGAACGACAGCCGGGTACGGGTCGACGGCTCGAAGAAGCAGGTCGCCAGCAGGCGGTCCTTCAGCAGGTCACCACGCGGCGCGGCCTTCAGTTGTGCCGCCGTCTGCACGACCAGTTCCAGTTCCTCGCGCGTGAAATCCGGTATCGAAATGATGTGCTTGCGATAAAGCGGGTTGGGCATGGCGGTCACCTTTGGCAATAACAGAATCAATGGCTGAAAAAAAAGCCCCTGATGCCGGATCAGGAGCTTCTTTATATATCAATGCAGCGGCCCGGCGTCGTGTCGACCCCGTACCGGCAACGCCTGGCGACGCGCAGACAGCGCGGCGGGGCAAGGAAGCGGGCAGGGTAAGGGCGACATGGCGGGTCTCGCAAAGCAAACCGGCGGATTATACGAAAATCACCGCGCGCTGTCAGGCCAAAGCGGGCAATAAAAAAACGCCGCCCATGACGGACGGCGTTGCGGGGACGGCGGGTGGTGCTCAGAGACGGAAATTGCCGACCAGCGCTTCCAGGCTGGCGGACTGCTCGCGCAGCTGCTCCACCGCGGCGCGTACCTCGCGCGCCACTTCGCTGTTGGACTGCGCCATGGTGCTGATGCGCTCCACGTTCTGCGCGATTTCCGAGGTGGCGTTCGACTGCTCCCGCGTCGACGACGCGATATCGCCGATGTTGTCTACCAGATCGACGCTTTTCTCGTACACGCCCTTCATCGCCACGTTGGCCTCCTCGGCGATGCCGACGCTGACCGACACCAGCTCGGTACTGCGCTTCACCTCGTCCACCGCGTCGTTGGTCTCGCTGCTGATGGCGTTGACGATGCGGCTGATCTGCACCGTGGCCTCGGCGGTGCGACCGGCGAGGTTGCGCACCTCGTCCGCCACCACCGCAAAGCCGCGCCCCTGTTCGCCGGCGCGCGCCGCCTCGATGGCGGCATTCAACGCCAGCAGGTTGGTCTGATCGGCAATATCCTTGATCACGCCGACAATGGTGCTGACCTCCGCCGAACGCGCACCCAGCGCGCCCATGCGTCCGGCCAGCGCCTGCATATTGCTGGTCATGCGCTGGATCTCACCGGTGACCTTGTCTACCGTCGCCACGCTGTGCTCGGTCAGCACGCCGGTTTCGCGCGCCATGCTCTCGGCCAGCATCGCGGTATCGGCGATATGGTGCACGCTGACGGTGACCTGCTCCACGCCGGCGGCGGTGGCGCTGGCGGCGTCCGACTGCTGCGCCGACGACTGTTCCACCTGCACCGCGGAGTCGGCCAGCTGGCCGGCGGAACGGCTCACCGCCAGGCTCTGCTCGCGCACCTCGATGAACATCTCGCGCAGGCTCTCGATGAAGCGGTTGAAGGCGGCGGCGGTGCGGCCGATTTCGTCACGGTTGCTGACGGTGAGGCGCAGCGTCAGGTCGCCCTTGCCGCTGGCGAACTGCTCCATGGTTTCCGCCAGCGTGTTCAGCGGCCGCGTCAGGGTACGGATCAGCAGCGTCAGCACCAGGATGATCAGCGCCAGCGCGATGACGCCGACCACGATGGCGGTATTGCGCTGGCTGTTGGCGGTGGCGGTAATCGCCGCGGTCGGCACGCTGACGCCCGCGGCCCAGAACTGGCCGCTGTCCGCCACCTTGATCGGGTAGAAGAAGTGGGTAAAACCGCCGTCTTCGTAGACGAAGCGCTCGCCCTTCCTGATCTTGTCGAGGTTGGCCGCAAGCGGATCGCCACTGGCCACCGCCTTGCCGACCAGCTCCGGCTGCGGGTTGACCACGAACAGGCCGCCCTCGGACACCATGCGTACATAGCCGGTGTCATACAGGCGGATGGCGCCGAACTGCTTCTGCAGGTCGTCCAGCGCCAGATCGACGGCGGACACCCCCAGCATCTTGCCGGACGCGTCCTTCATCACCACCGCCAGCGAGCTTTCCAGCACCTGCTTGCCCTGCACGTCGTAGAAGAACGGCTCGGTGATGGTGTCGCGGCCGCGCGATTTCGGCACGAAGTAGAAATCGCCCCAGCCGGATTTTTCATAGTCCGGTGCGTACTCGGTGAGCCTGTCCTGCCACTCCGGGAATTTTGCCACCCGGTCGCTCGACATCATCACGTCCAGCGCTGCCTTGCCGTCGCCACCGCGCGTCAGGTACGGCGTGTAGCGCCCGGTCGGGTCGTGCTTCGGCCAGTCGCGGCGGAATTCGTCGTCGCGACCGTCCAGCGCGTTCGGCTCCCAGATCATCCACGCGCCGATGATGCCCGGCGTATTGTCCAGCGAGCTGAGCAGGATGTTGTCGACAACCTTGCGCTCCACCGCCTGCGCGCGCTGCAGCCCCTGCACGCTGGCGGCCATGCTGCGCGGAATGGCGAAGCCGTTGGCCAGCTTGGCCTCGACACTGTCCGCCACGCGGCCGGCCTGCTCCGAAGCCAGCTGGTTACCCTGCTCGACTGCGGCGTCATAACTTTGCTTGGCGATGATGGCGATCATCACCGCAAAACCGACCGCCACCGCCACCGCGGCAACGCCGATGATACGGTTCCCCAGATGCCCCCAACGTGTACTCTGCGTCATGCCCTGCACTCCTGTAGCTCGCGTTATCCGGCTTTATTGTTAAGTCGTTATACCTAGAATATCGACTTGCATGAAAATTGACTATCGCCAGCGCGGAATAAGAAAAAATGCACCAATTTTCATTGGTAAATTGCCAAAATTATTATTAATCACTATTTATTTGAATAAAATAATGATAACCAGTATCAATACAAATAAAACCCTATTTGCATCGCCGATTGCCGCCATAATCGGCGGATAAGCTTTGTGGCACAAACTTGTCGTGGATCACCATGCGCCGGCCACCGTACTGCCAACATCGGCTTAAGCACTGTTTTTAAAACATTTTTCCTGAGCAGACGCCAAGAAAACCACGCCATGATCAAGTGTATTGATATTGCCGACGTCAAGATCGGCATGTATGTGCATGACCTGAACTGCGACTGGACCTCTCATCCTTTTTTCCGCAAGCGCTTCCTGATCAAGAGCGATGACGAAATCGCCAAGATCGTCGAAGCCGGTATTCACGAGATTTACATCGATACCGAAAAGGGTCTGGACGTCAGCCATGCGCGCAGCGTGGACGAGGTCAACGCCAGCTTGCAGCAGCAGATGATCGAGGCGGTCACCGGCAAGCCGGCACCGATCATCACGCTGTCGTTTGCCGAGGAGCTGGGCCGCGCCAACCGCATCAAGAGCCAGGCGCACGCGCTGGTCAAGACCGTGATGCAGGATGTGCGCCTGGGGCGGGCGGTGGAGCTGGAGCAGGTCGAGCCGATGATCGAATCGATCACCGAATCGGTGCTCAGCAACAGCGGCGCACTGCTGACGCTGCTGCGCATCAAGAACAAGGACGACTACACCTTCCTGCATTCGGTCAGCGTCGGCACGCTGATGATCGCCTTCTGCCGCTCGGTGGGCATGGACATGGAAACCATCCACCTCGCCGGGCTGGGCGGCATCCTGCACGACACCGGCAAGGCGCTGGTGCCGGACGAGGTCCTCAACAAGCCGGGGCGGCTGACCGAGGACGAGTTCGACATCATCAAGCGCCACCCGCGCGACGGTTTCGACATCCTCAGCCGCACCGAGGGCATCGGCGAGATTCCGCTCGACATCACCCTGCATCACCACGAACGTGTCGACGGTAGCGGCTACCCGCACAAACTGAACGGCGACACCATCAGCACGCTGGCCAAGATGGCGGCCATCGTCGACGTCTACGACGCCATCACCGCCGATCGCTGCTATCACAAGGGCATGGCGCCGACCGATGCGCTGCGCAAGATCTTCGAATGGTCGAAATACCACTTCGACCCCAAGCTGGTGCAGGCCTTCATGCGCTGCGTCGGCATCTACCCGGTCGGCACGCTGGTGTTGCTGGAATCCGGCAAGCTGGGGGTGGTGATCGAGCAGCACGACAGCAACCTGCTGACACCGAAGATCAAGGTGATGTTCAGCAGCAAGAGCAATACCTATTTGCAGCCGGAAATCATCGACCTGTCGCGGCCGCTGGGCTTTGGCGGCGGCGACAAGATCGTGCGCCACGAGGCGCCGGAAAAGTGGGGCATCAACCCCTTGCGTTTCATGTGAAACAACAACGGCCACCGGCAAACGCGGGTGGCCGTTTTGTCGTGGCGTGGTCGGCTTACAGCTGCTGCAGCTCGAACTGGCGGCCGCCACGGCGCTTGGCGCGGTACATCGCCTGATCGGCCTCGGCCAGCACCTCGGCCGGCATCGTCGCGCCGCTCTTGAACAGGCAGATGCCGACCGACAGGCCGAGCCGGTTCGGGGGCGACAGCTCGGCAAACGGCTCGTCCAGTGCCTGGATGATCTTGCCGGCCACCGCGCGCGCGCCGCTCTCGGTGACGCCTTCCAGCAGGATGGCAAACTCGTCGCCGCCGATGCGCGCCAGCAGGTCGGTACCGCGCAAGGCCTGCTTCAGCCGCGCGGCAATCGCCGACAGCACCGCGTCGCCGGTGTCGTGACCGTGGGCGTCGTTGATCGGCTTGAAGCGGTCGAGATCGATGAACAGCAGCGCGCACAGGCTGGACGCGCTGTCTGCGGCCAACCTTTCCAGTTTCAGTTCCAGATAGCGGCGATTAGCGAGATTGGTCAGCGCGTCGCGGTGCGCCATCTCCAGCAGGTGGCCCTGCAGCAACTGCAGGCGCTGCGCTTCCTGGCGCTGGCGGGTGACGTCGTGGCGGGTCTGCAGCACGCCGTCCACCTTGCCGCTGGCGTCGCACAGCGGCGTCAGCGTGATCTGGTAGTGTCCCGGCCGGCCATCGGCCTGCGGCAGGCTCAGCTCCATGCTCTGCGGCGCGGCCGTGGCCAGCACCTGGGCGAAGCTGTCGGCGCTCAGCCCGGGCAGCGTCACCGTCGCCAGCGTGGCGCCGGCGGCCAGCTGTTGCAGCGCCGGCTGCGCATCGGGACAGCACTGTGCGGCATGATTGGCAAATTCCAGCTGCCCGTGCCCGTCAAACAGCAGCACCGGGTAGGGCAGCGCCGCGTACAGCTGTTGCAGACGGGTGGCAGATGGCGAGGCGGCGTGGAAAGACAGCGTGTCGGCTTGGTTCATCGGTCGGGATCTGGCGGCAAACACAATCGGCCAGCTTAGCACAGGCTAAGCCAACGGCATGTTTGCTTGCCGGCGTCGCGCCGGATAGAAAAGTATTGAATTATCAATTGCCGCTGCTTTCTATAAATAACATCCGTGAGCTACGGCAAAACTGTGGCAATTTATTCCCGCCCGGCGGCCGGATATTTCAGCGCATTCTTTTGCAGCTTGTCCTGCAACGCGTGGTCGAGATCGACGCCGCAGACATCGGCCAGCCGCACCAGGTACATCATCACGTCGGCGATTTCCTCCTGCAGCCGCTCGAAGGCCTGCGGCTCGCTCGCCATCGCCGCCGCCTCGGCGTCGCTACGCCACTGGAACAGTTCCGCCAGCTCGCCGACCTCGCCGGTCAGCGCCAGCATCAGGTTGCGCGGGGTGTGGAAACGCTGCCAGTCGCGCTCGTCGGCAAACTGGCGTTGTGCGGCGATCAGGCCACGGGCATCGAGCAATACGGCGGGCACGGTCATCGGCGGCTCCTTGCGTGAAAAAGCCGCGACGCGTGTCGCGGCCGGATGGTTTGCCGGCAGCCGGCTCAGGCGTCGTCGGTCGGCGGCGTCTTGCGGGCAAACAGGATGGTCGGCGCCCTGGACGCGCCCTGGCCGGCCGGCGCGCGCGCGGTGGCCGCCTTCGGCGCCAGGCTGCGCTTCGGCTTCTTCAGCTGCAGGTACAGCGCCTCCACCTTGTCGCGCGCCCACGGCGTGCGGCGCAGGAAGGCGAGGCTGGACTTGATGCTCGGCTCGTGGCTGAAACAGCGCACCGCAATGCGGCTGGCGAGACCATCCCAGCCGTAGTGGGCGTGCAGCTCGGTCAGCATCGCTTCCAGCGTCACGCCGTGCAGCGGATTGTTGCTTTGTTTGTCGCTCATATACTCACCTTGCGGCCATGCTGCGGATTACGGGTGTAGGCGCAAAACCCCGGCCGCGGGCCGACCTGCGGGTGATTGCGGCAGGTATTCGGCCGCAGCGCGTAGATGCTGCACAGCCGGGTTTTCTGGTCCAGATACTGGCAATCGCCGTTGGCGCGTTGCGTCAGTGTGAAAATACCGTTCTTGAAGTTGAAATGCTGGATGATGCGCTGCTTTTCCAGACGTTTGGCGATGTTCTTGATCGGTTCTTCCAGCTCGAACTCGTCCACCACGCCGATGCGCACCAGATCCGGCAGCTTCACTTCCACCGGCATGCTGCAACAGCTGCCCATGCAGTCGCTGCACAGGCCGTTCTTGTACTTTACCCACGTATCGAGGCGCTCGATATCGGCCACACTGATTCCTTAAAACCCTGATTCGGCAGCATTTCTGCCGCCGCAATGAAAAACAGCGGATTGTAACGCAATCCGCTGTTGCCATTGTGCTGTTTGTCGGCCGGCGCTGCCGGAGCGGCCACGGTCCGACTCACCGCCACGGTTTCACATGAAACGCCACGCCACCCGTTACTTGCCGATGCGGTCGCCCAGATTCACCAGCAGCACCCCGGCCACCACCAGCAGCGCGCCAGCCAGGCGCCAGCTGTTGATCTCCTTCAGCGGCATCCCCAGCCAGCCGTAACGGTCGAACAACAGCGACGCACACACCTGGCCGGCGATGATCAGCGACAGCATCACCGCCACCCCCAGCCGTGGCGCCAGCAGCGTGGTGCCGAACACGAACAGCGCCCCCAGCGCGCCACCGGTCAGCATCCACCATTCCGCACGCGGCAGGGCGGCGAGGCCGACCCACTTCTGCCCGGTCAGCAGCGCGGCGATGGTCAGCGTCACGCTGCCGACGGCAAACGACACCAGCGCCGCCAGCACTGGGCTGCCGCCGATCAGCAGCTTCAGCTGGTGATTGATCGCCGCCTGCAGCGGCACCACCACTCCCATCACAAACGCCAGCGCCAATAACAGCCCGTTCATCGCATCACCCCCCGAAGTAAGCCACCGATGATCCCGCCATCATCGCCGGCTGGCAAGCAAGGCCGCGTGCCGCAGCGACTACACCGGCACGCCGATGGTCGCCGGCGGCGGCAACGGCGCCGGCTCATGCGCCGGCGTGTCCAGCCCGAACAGCCACACCAGCAGCAGCAAGGCCAGCATCAGCACACACATCAGCAGCGAAAAGCGGGTGTAGGGATCGCGGTAGTGACGCAGGAAAAAGCGGCGCAAAAAATCCATGATCGGCACGGCAAGAGAAAGGGCGGATGCTGCCGTTGTAGCACGAAATGCGGCGGCATTCCGGCTGGTGTCGCCGGCGCCTGCAAGACAGCGGCCAAGGTTGGCCGAAAGCAGCGGCCGGCACCATGCGGGTGCAAGCGCCGCGGCCGGTGCGGCATTTTGCCCCACCACAAGGCGCACAACCGCTCAACGCCACGCGTCGCCCGCCGCTTGGCTGGCAGGCTTCTTGCTGCGACGGCTACCGGTGCGGCGCCCTTACCCGGTGCGCCGTTTCTGACAATTCCCCCAAACGGTATCCACATGACTACCGACACCACGCGCCTGACAAGCGGACACAATCCGCTGGCACACAGCCGGGCAGAAGACCTGCTCGCCATCCTGATCGGCACCACCTTCATCGGCTTCGGCATGGCCATGTTCGTGCAGGCCGGCCTGCTCACCGGCGGCACCGCCGGCATCGCCTTTTTGCTGCACTACCAGGGCCTCGCGCCGTTTGGCTGGCTGTTCTTCCTGATCAACCTGCCGTTCTACTGGCTGGCGCTGCGCCACATGGGCGCGGCCTTCACCGTGCGCACCTTTGTCTGCGTCGCGCTGGTGTCACTGCTGTCCACGCAATGCCGCGAGCTGTTCCCGTTTGCCGGCACCCTCAACCCGTACTCCACCGGCCTCTTGGGCGAGCTGCTGCTCGGCATGGGCCTGATCGCGCTATTCCGCCACAAGGCCAGCGTCGGCGGCATCAACATCCTGGCGCTGTACGTGCAGCAACGCTACGGCCTGCGCGCCGGCAAGCTGCAATTCGGCATCGACCTCTTGATCCTGCTGGCATCATTGCTGCTCTGCAGCCTGCCGCAACTGATCGGCTCGCTGATCGGCGCCGCCGCGATGAGTCTGGTGATCGGCTTTTATCACCGGCCGGATCGTTACATCGCGGCATCGTAAGCAAGGTTGTCCACAAAGCATGACAGCTTGTGGCCAACTTTTTTTGTCAATCGAGGTAAACGTTGGGCTTCGCAAGCTCAGCCCAACCTACTGTGCTGCATTTCTCATGACTGTACGACTAAAGGTCATGCTTATTGCAGAGCCTGGATACGCTGTCTGGTGTGATCTGCTATGCCGTTGTAAAGCGTAAAAACATCGACAGTTTCCCCACTCTCAATGCGTTTGGAGATCATGGTTAGCGGGAACAGCAGGAGGGAGGAGTTCTGGTATTGCAGCGCTGGGTCACGACCATATTCATCACTAACCATCACCCACTTGAATTCCAATTCTTGGACGAACACATCCCCCAGTACCACGCCCATCGCCTGTAGTTCGTATGTCTGGTCGAGGCGGAATTGCCTAGCGTCCAGCAAGGCACGCAAGGCGCCGAGCTTGCTGGGTACAGTGGAGTGATCACCCGCCGGCAGGAAGTATTGGACCAATTGGCGCTGAGCATTGAGGGCGGCGATATCCTGTTCCCCCAGCGGGGATATTTCTTGTGCGGCCAACATCTGGCTCCCGAACAACAGTAGTAGTAGCAATGATCGGCTCATGTGGGATCTCTTCTTAGGGCCTGCCTGTGTTTACCACTTGCCCTTGTTGTTTCATGTGGCACAGATGAATCCACCCTGCTGGCAAATGCTAGCCTGCTGCTCTGCTAGTGCATCAGCAGCAGCCTCACCCCTGGTGAAAGAAGGGCACGATATCCCACAGGATATGCGCCAGCACCGGAGGCCATAGCGTTCGTTTCCAGAGATAGGCAATACTGAGTGTCAACCCGAAGGTGAGTACCCATACCACGCCCAGCGGCCCTTGATACAGGTGATAAAGCATGCGTACCAGCAGCGATATGCCCAGGGCCAGCGACGGACCTTGATGATGTAGACCGCGAGCCAGCACGCCTAGTAGGAAGACTTCCTCGAAGGTGCCGTTGATCATGGCAAAACATACGATAGACACGAGCGACAGCTCCGCAAAGGAGAAGCGGCTCATACCGTGCTGACCGGCAATGTGTGTGAGACTCGCTACCCCCGAAGTTATCAGTCCGCTGGCCAGCCAAGCAATTACGGTTAGCAGCAATCCGGCCAGTGTGCTGCGCCAGCTTGGTCGAGGGTAAAGGTCGGCAATGTCAAAACCCTGTGCCCGTAGATAGAGCAAGGCGGTGGCGGCAAGTATCAGCTCAATGAGGATCATGCCGGCATTGCTGTCATCGCTGAGCGTAAGCATGGGGAATCCTGCGCTGACGATTTGTAGGGATGTCAGCGTAGGCAGGCCAAAACAGATAAGGCTGATGATGAGTGCCTGGGTTGGGTAAAGGTTGAACTTTGGCATGGGTAGTCGCTTTGATGAGGTGATCGGCCGGAGCTTTGGCGGCAACAAGACACCTCCCATTATGACAAAAGGGCAAGCCGACTGGCTTGCCCTTGTTGTTTGTTAAAGGAGAACTCCTGCGGCCAAGGTTGGCCGCATCAATCATCCGCTAGCTCACGAAGCAGGCCGCTGCTTGAAGAAGGTAATCGGCGCCGTCGCCGGGATCTCGCTCGGTGGAGGCGATTTCAGGATGTGCTTCTTCATCTTGCCCATCACGTGCATCTCGCACGGGCGGCATTCGAATTTCAGGGTGTAGGTCTCGTCGCCGGATTTCAGCACCATCGGGTCGGCGCGCACCTGGCCCATCACGCCCTTCACGCCCTTGGCCTGCTTCGGACACAGGTTGTAGGAGAAGCGCAGGCAGTGCTTGGTGATCATCAGGCTGACTTCGCCTTCTTCCTGGTGCGCCTCGTAGGCCGGCTCGATGACTTCCACGCCGTGCACCTTGTAGAAATCCCAGGCCTTGGCGTTGTAGACGTTGGCGAGGTAGCTGAGGTTTTTTTCCGGATACGGTACCGGCGGCTCGACGGGCGCCTTGCGCGGCTGGCGCGGCCATGCGGCCAACCTTGCGGCTTCCAGTTTTTCCACCGCGTCGCGGCGCAGCGCGTTGATCACCGATGACGGCACGAACCACGGCTGCGCCAGGTTCAGCGCCACGTCGTTGGCCACGAACAGGGTGTTGCCGAGCTTGGCGACGGCGTCGCGCAGGCTGGCTTCGGCGCGGACGGCGTCCTTGGCCGGCTCCAGCGCCAGTGGCGCGTGGGCGGTGGCGCTACAGCCGTCCTCGTCGGTGACGGTCAGCGCCAGGCCGTCGGCGGTCTGGTCCAGATTCAGCCACACGCCGATGCGGCGTTCTGCCGATTTTTTCAGCAGCGACAGCTCCCACGCGTGATCGCGGTTGCGGCTGATGCGGGTGCCGGGCTTGAGGCCGGCCAGCACCGCCGGGTCGTTGGGCACGCAGCGCCACAGCAGCTCGCCGCCCGGCACGTGGCCGATCTGCTGCACGGTGTTGAGCTGCATGCCGACAACTTCGCGCTTCTTCATGTAGTTGATGCCATCGCCGTTGGCCATGCTGTCGGCGGTGGCGATCTCCAGCCAGTTGTCGCCGACCCAGTGCACGCTGCCCAGCTCGACGCCGACGAATTTCGGCGAGTCGAAGGCGCCGATGTCGATCTTGCGGCCGGTGGCGAAGTAGTCGGTGGCACCGCGGTGGAAGGTCTTGTCCGGATCGGGCGCGAAGTAGATTTCGCTGCTGCCGCTGGAGGCGGGCGCCAGTTCCGGCCGGCGCTCGATGATTTCGTCGAGCAGCAGGCGGTAGTGGGCGGTGATGTTCTTGACGTAGCTGACGTCCTTGTAGCGGCCTTCGATTTTCAGCGAGCGCACGCCGGCGTCGAGCAGCGCTTCGAGGTTGCGGCTCTGGTTGTTGTCCTTCATCGACAGCAGGTGCTTGTCGAAGGCGACCACGCCGCCTTTTTCGTCGGTGAGGGTGTACGGCAGGCGACAGGCTTGCGAGCAATCGCCACGGTTGGCGCTGCGGCCGTTGTCGGCGTGGCTGATGTAGCACTGGCCGGAGAAGGCCACGCACAGCGCGCCGTGGATGAAGTATTCGATGGTGGCACTATCGCCGACGTTGTCTGCAATGGCACGGATTTGCGGGATGGTCAGCTCGCGCGCCAGCACCACCTGCGAAAAGCCGGCATCGGACAGAAAGCGCGCCTTGGCGGCGTCGCGGATGTCGCACTGGGTGGAGGCGTGCAGCTGAATCGGCGGCAGGTCCAGCTGCAGGATGCCCATATCCTGCACGATCAGCGCGTCGACACCCGCGTCGTACAATTGCCAGATCAGCGTGCGCGCGGCGTCCAGCTCGGCGTCGTGCAGGATGGTGTTGAGCGTGGTGAAGATGCGCGCGTGGTAGCGGTGGGCAAACTGCACCAGCTCGGCGATCTCCGCCACGCTGTTACAGGCGTTGTGCCGCGCGCCAAAGCTCGGCCCGCCGATATAGACCGCGTCCGCACCGTGCAAAATCGCCTCGCGGCCGATGTCGATGTTCTTGGCGGGGGACAACAGCTCAACCTGGTGCGGCAACAGACTCATGAATACTTCCTGCGGTGGGTGGGGGCAAGGCGCGGAATGATAGCAGAATCAGGTACTTGGGTGGGATCGATGTTGCGGCCAACGTTGGCCGCAACACTACCCGACCGGGGGACGACGCGCGGTCATCCCCGGGTGCTGATGCGGTGGGTGGCGGCTAGAACGTGTTCACGATCTCGCGAGCCAGAACGAGGCAAGGCGAAAACGGCTGGGGAAGCGGCGTTTATCCGGATATCAACCCGCATGCCGAAGCCGTTTTCAACGCGGTCCCGCCCATTTAGCGATCATTCGCAGCAGATCGTGCAGGTTCTTAGCCGATGACGCGCAGGATTTCCCAGCGCTGGGTGCCGGACACCACGTGCGGCTCCAGCGCCTTGCTCCACGCGGCGTGGTCGGGCAGGGCGCCCAGCTTGCTCCAGGCCGCATCCAGCTCGGCCAGATCGGCGATCTCGATTTCGGACTGGATGGTGGACTCCTTGACGCCGATCGAGCCGGTCAGCAGCCGCACGCGCTGCGGCGTCCAGCCGACCTGCGAGCCGATGTCGCGCAGCCAGCGCTGCATCTCGGCGATGACTTCCGGTTTGTGGCCAAACTTGGCCTCGATACTCCAGCGGGCGATCATCATGACGGGCTCCTCGGGCAGCGTTATAACCCAGCATAGACCATGCCGCCGCGACACCAAACGTTGGCCGCAGCCGCCGGCAAGCCGTTGATCTGGCTGTCATTTATTGCCGCCTCGGCGCCGGCCGTCATCCGCGCCGGATGGTGGCGTCAGCCGCGTTGCTGCAGCAGAGTCGCCAGGGTATCGACCGCGTCCGACCATTCCGCGTCGCAGTCCAGCGACTGGCGCAGGAACGCGGCCTGGCTCGCGCTCCAGAACGGCGCCTCCGCCAGCACCACCTGTTCCGGCAGCGGATGGCTCTGTACAAACTGGTTGATCGCCTTGGTGCTGTTGTCCAGTCCGAGCTGTGCAAACAGCTCGGTCAGTTCGTGATGCCCGGTATCCATGATTGCCGCCTCCCGTGCTGGAAAATTCATCAGTTCAGCTTAGACCGTGGCGCAAAAATTGCCGCATCGTCGCGGCGGCAAACCGTTGCAGGTGCCATCGGCAACGGCGCGGCCAACGGTGGGCAAGCCTGGCCGTCACACCGGCGGTAGCAGCAGGATGACGCGGCAAGGCGGTAGCACGGCGCCACAGCCGCCCGCCACGTGCCTGGCGTGCGCTTCCGTCAGCACGAGGTGTTGACGACGGCAGCGGGCGCTGGCGGCCGGTTTACGGGCCGCCAGCCACGATACAGCGCGAGTGACGCCGCGGCCGCCGGCCAGCGGCGGGGTGCAAGGTCGCCGTTGCGCTGGAGAACGCTCAACACTGGTGGTAACCGCGATACCAGTCGACAAACGCCTGCATGCCGTCGCGCAGCGGCGTGTCCGGCGAGAAACCGACCGCATCGCGCAGCCGCGCGGTGTCGGCGTAGGTGACCGGCACGTCGCCGTCCTGCATCGGCAGGTATTGCTTGACGGCTTCGCGGCCGCAGGCGGCTTCGGTGGCCTCGATGAAGGCCATCAGCGGCACCGGGTTGTGGTTGCCGATGTTGAACACCGCGAACGGCACGTCACCGCTGGCCGGATGCACCATCACCCGCAGCACGCCCTCGACGATGTCGTCGATGAAGGTGAAATCGCGCTGCATCTGGCCGTGGTTGAACACCTTGATCGGGTCGCCGTTGAGGATGGCCTCGGTAAACAGCCACGGCGCCATGTCCGGGCGGCCCCACGGGCCGTAGACGGTGAAGAAGCGCAGGCCGGTGACCGGCAGCTGGTACAGGTGGGCGTAGCTGTGTGCCATCACCTCGTTGGCCTTCTTGGTGGCGGCGTAGAAGCTGACCGGCTCGTCGACGCGATCGTCCTCGCTGAACGGCACCTTGGCGTTCTTGCCGTAGACGCTGGAGGAGCTGGCGAACACCAGGTGCTGTACCGGGTGGCGGCGGCAGGCTTCGAGGATGTTGGTATGGCCGACCAGGTTGCTCTGCGCGTAGACGTGCGGGTTGTCGATGCTGTAGCGCACCCCAGCCTGGGCGGCGAGGTGGATCACGTAGTCCGGGCGCTCGGCGGCAAACAGCGCGTCGAGGGCGGCCCAGTCCGCGATGTCCAGCTTGTGGAAAACGAAGCCGGCACGACCCTGCAGCGTGGCCAGACGCGCGTGTTTCAGCGCCACCGCGTAGTAGTCGTTGAGGTTATCCACAGCGATCACTTGCACATCGCCGCGATCCAGCAGTTTTTCACATACCGCGCGGCCAATGAAACCGGCGGCGCCGGTGACCAGTACTTTCATCGTCATTTTTCCTGTGGGCGAAGCCGGTGCAGCTCGATCAGCTTCGCGTATTTGAGATAACTGTTGAAGCAGCCAATGCTGATGTGGACAAGTCCGGGCAGGCCGTCGCGAAACCCCTGCCGCAGCAGGTAAAACTTCACGAAGCGCAGCAGCGGGCTGAGCAGCAGCTTGGCGATGCCCGCCTTTTTCCCGCGCTGATACAGCGTTTCTGCCTGCAGGCTGGTGTAGCGGTTCTGTTTACCGAGGTACAGCGCGATGTCTTCGCCGGATTCGTGCATCAGGTCACCGCCCAGGGTGCCGACTTCGCCATTGGCGATCACGTACTCGTGCACTACGTCGTCGGACCAGCGTGCCTGCCGGCGGTCGAACAGCCGCAGGCTGTAATCGGGATAGCCTTCGCCAAACTTCAAAAAACGGCCCATGAACTTGTTGCTGCGCGCGAAGCGGTAGGCACCAAGTGCCGGATTGTGCAGCAAGCTGCTGATTTCATGGCGTAATTTTTCTGATAACCACTCGTCGGCATCCAGACACAGCACCCAGTCGTGGCTGGCCTGCTGTACCGCGAATTGCTTCTGCGGACCGAATCCCAGCCACGTTTGGTGGATAACTTTTGCCTTATAGGCAGAGGCTATTGCCAATGTCCTGTCGGTGCTCCCCGAATCCACCACCACGATCTCGTCGGCAAAGGCGCAGCTTTGCAGACATTTTTCCAGCAGCGCTTCGGCATTTTTGGTGATCAGAACCACGCTAAGTTGGCGCGACATTCTTTCTAGTACTTTCTAGTTATATAAAGGATAAGGATAGTAGAAGGCAGTGCCGGTCTGTGGATAACACGTTAAAGACCATTTTTTTCAACGACTTGCACTATCGCCTAGCTTGTCGTTGCCGCAGCTGGAATGGCGTGCATCAGTTGTGGACAATTTTGCCATCTTGCCGCGCTGCCCGCTTATCCACAATCTCTTGTCAGCAATGACGCAAACCGTGTGTCCAGCCGTTTTAGGCTGCACCTCATCTTTTCATTGTTTGCCTATTTTAAATATGAAGATACTGATGTAGTGGACACTTTTCTGTGGATAACCCGCTATTTAGCAATGTTTTCAACAGTTTGGCTTGTTGGGCGCTGGGTCTTTGAAGGGCCTGCCAGCCACAGGACAGCTTGTGGACAGTTTTGACGATATTTATCCACTGCCAGTTATCCACAAAGCGGTAGCCCTGATTTTACTTGGTTAACCACAGGGCTGCCCGTAAAATCCGGCGCATGAAAAACGTCCTGTTGCTGCGCACATCGTCGATGGGCGACCTTATCCACACCTGGCCGGCACTGACCGATCTGGCACGCCACCGCCCGGAGCTGACGGTGAGCTGGCTGGCGGAAGAAGGCTTCGCCGACATTCCCGGTCTGCATCCTCTGGTGAGCCGCACCATCCCCATCGCCTGGCGACGCTGGCGCAAGAACCTGTTCAAGGCCGCCACCTGGCGCGAGATCGCGACGCTGCGGCACACGCTGGCCACCACGCGCTGGGAACTGGTGCTGGACGCGCAGGGGCTGTTGAAGAGCGCCATTCCCGGACGCTGGGCCAACGGCCCGCTGGCCGGCTACGACCGCGCCAGCATCCGCGAACCGCTGGCCAGCCGTTTTTATGACCGCCGCTACGCGGTCAGCCGCCAGCTGTCGGCGATCGAGCGCAACCGCCAGCTGTTCGGCGTTGCCTTCGGCTACCGGCCCGAGGGCGCCCCGGTATTCGGCATCCGCTGTGGGGATCGTCTGCCGTGGCTGGCCGGCGGTGACTACGCGGTGCTGCTGCACGCTACCAGCCGCGACAGCAAGCTGTGGCCGGAGACGCACTGGATCGCGCTGGCGCAGGCACTGCAGCGGCAGGGGCTGGCCATCGTCATTCCGTGGGGCAGTGCGGTGGAACAGCAGCGCGCGCAAAGGTTGGCCGCGGCCATTCCCGGCGCGGTGCTGGCACCGAAGATGAATCTGCGCGAGGCGGCGGCGCTGCTGGGCCACGCCGCGGCGGTGATCGGCGTCGATACCGGCCTGACCCACCTGGCCAACGCGCTGGATGTGCCGCTGGTGGCGATCTATACCGATACCGACCCGGCGCTGACCGGGGTGGTGGAAACCGCGCGGGCGGCCAACATCGGCCGTGCCGGCGAGATCCCGGCGGTGGACGCGGTGCTGGCGCTGCTGGCGCGAGTGCGCGGCGCATGATCGCGCGCGCGCTGTACAGCCTGCTGTGGCCGCTGGCGACGCCGCTGATCAAGCACTACCTGCGAAAACGCGCGCGCCAGGCACCGGCCTATCTCGAACACTGGGACGAGCGCTTCGGCGACGCGCTGCCGCAGGCGGGCGGCGAGGTGATCTGGCTGCACGCGGTGTCGGTGGGCGAGACGCGCGCGGCACAGCCACTGGTGGCCTTGCTGCGTGAACAGTATCCACAGGCGCGTTTCGTCATCACTCAGATGACGCCGACCGGGCGCGCCACCGCGCAGCAGCTGTACCCCGACGCCGAGGTGCGCTACCTGCCGTACGACAACGCGCGGGTGATGCGCCGCTTTGTCGCCGCGCTGCGGCCGCGCTGCCTGATCCTGATGGAAACCGAGATCTGGCCCAACCTGTTGCACGCCTGCGCGCAGGCCGGTGTACCGGCCTTCCTGGTCAATGCGCGGCTGTCGGAAAAATCGCTGCGCGGCTACCGCCGCATCGGCGCGCTGATCCGCCCGGCGCTGCGCCAGTTGCGCGCGGTGGCGGCGCAGAGCGAGGCCGACGCCGCACGGCTGGCGACGTTGGGCGCGGCCAACATCCGCGTGTGCGGCAATACCAAGTACGACTTCACGCCGCCGCCGGCGCAGCTGGCACTGGGGGCAGCATTTCGCGAACGTATCGGCCAGCGGCCGGTGTGGCTGTGCGCCAGCACCCGCGACCGCGAGGAAGCGCTGATCCTGGCGGCGTGGCGTGCGGCCAAGATGGGCGACGCCTTGCTGCTGCTGGTGCCGCGTCATCCGGAGCGCTTCGCCGGCGTCGCCGCGCTAGCGGCGGAGCAGGGTTTTGCCGTGCAGCGGCGCAGCGACCCGCTGCCGGTTTCACGTGAAACGCAGGTGTGGATAGGCGACAGCATGGGCGAGCTGTTCGCCTATTACGCCGCCGCCGATGTCGCCTTTGTCGGCGGCTCGCTGCTGGATTTCGGCGCGCAGAACCTGATCGAGCCGGCCAGCATCGGTGTGCCGGTGTTATTGGGGCCGTCGACCTATAATTTTGCCGAGGCCAGCCAGTTGGCGCTGGCCGCCGGTGCCGCGCGGCAGGTGACCGACGCCGGCGCCCTGGTGGCGCTGGCCTTGCAATTGCTGGCCGACGCGCCGCAGCGCGCGGCAATGCGCGACGCCGGCCTCGCGTTTACCGCGCAGCATCGTGGCGCCAGCGCCCGCATCGTCGCGCTGCTGGCCAGCCAGCTCGATCCATAGTCTAGGAGGCCGTCATGGCAGTGATTACCCCGTCTGACCCGCTACTGGATGGCATCCGCACGCCGCGGCTGGTGCTGGTGGCGCCGCAGGCGGGCGACGGCGCGGCGCTGTTCCAGGCCATCGTCGCCTCGCAGCACGAGTTGCAGGGCTTTGCCGCCGATCTGCCGTGGTCGCAGCCGGTGCTGGACGTGGCGCTGGTGGAGCGCTACTGCTACGAGGTGCAGCGCAACTGGCAGCGCGGTGACAGCAAGGTGGCGCTGCTGTGGCTGGGCGACGAGGTCGTCGGCTGGCTGCGCCTGCAACACCAGCCGGACGAGTCGTGGCTGCTGCAGTTCTGGGGCCACAGCGACTGGCAGGGGCAGGGGCTGTTCACCGAGGCGGTGGAACGGATGCTGGTGCTGGCCTTCGGCCACTACCAGGTGCGCGACATCCGCGTGCCGGTGGCCGACAGCCAGCAGGCGGCACACCGCCTGTGCGCGCGGCTGGGGATGCGGCTGCTGTCGGCGCCGCCGCCGGGCGAGGCGGCCGGGCAGTTCCTGTACGGTGTCGCGCTGCATTGAGCGCGCGGTGCCCACACCGCCAGCGCCATGAAAAAACCCCCGCCGCGTGGCACGCGACGGGGGTTTTGTTTGCGGCCAACCCTGGCCGCAGCGGGCGGCATCAGTGGCCGCCGCCTTTTACCAGCTCTTCCACCACCTTCTTGGCATCGCCGAACACCATCATGGTCTTGTCCAGATAGAACAGCTCGTTGTCCAGACCGGCGTAGCCGGCGTTCATCGAGCGCTTGACCACGATCACGGTGCGCGCCTTGTGCGCTTCCAGGATAGGCATGCCATAGATCGGGCTGGCCTTGTCCTTCTGTGCCGCCGGGTTGACCACGTCGTTGGCGCCGATCACCAGCACCACGTCGGTGTTGGCGAAGTCGGAGTTGATCTCCTCCATCTCCTGCACTTGCTCGTACGGCACCTCGGCTTCCGCCAGCAGCACGTTCATGTGCCCCGGCATACGCCCGGCTACCGGGTGGATGGCGTAGCGCACGTTGACGCCCTTCTCGGAGAGCAGCGTGGCGAACTCCTGTAGCGCGTGCTGCGCGCGCGATACCGCCAGGCCGTAGCCCGGCACGATGATCACGCTGTCGGCGTTGCCCATCAGGAACGCGGCGTCCTCGGCCGAGCCGGACTTGTAGTGCTTCGGCCCGCCGGCGTCACTGCCGCCGCCGCTGGCGGTCTCGGCACCGAAGCCGCCGAGCAGCACGCTGACGATGGAGCGGTTCATCGCCTTGCACATGATGTAGGACAGGATGGCACCGGAGGCGCCGACGCAGGCGCCGGCGATGATCAGCACCGGGTTGTTCAGCGTGAAGCCGATACCCGCCGCCGCCCAGCCGGAGTAGCTGTTGAGCATCGACACGACCACCGGCATGTCGGCACCGCCGATCGGGATGATCAGCGTCACACCCAGTACCAGCGCGATGGCGACCATCGCCAGGAAGGCGGCGTGGCTGTCGCTGACGAAATACAGCACGCCGAAGCCGACCATCGCCAGCGCCAGCACCAGGTTCAGCAGGTGCTGGCCGCTGAAGTTGATCGCCTTGGCGCCGAACTTGCCGGACAGCTTGCCGTAGGCGATCACCGAGGCGGTGAAGGTGATGGCGCCGATGAAGGCGCCGATGAACAGCTCCACCTTCTGCACCGCGGTGTGCTCGACACCGCTGTGGAAGATGGCGGCCACCGCGATCAGCACCGCGGACAGGCCGACCAGCGAGTGCATCGCCGCCACCAGTTCCGGCATGCCGGTCATCTGCACCGTCTTCGCCTTCCAGGCGCCGATGGCGCCGCCGGCGGCGATGGCGCCGATGATCAGCGCCAGTACCGGCTTGTCCATCACCATGAAGGTGGTGGCCACCGCGAGCAGCATGCCGATCACGCCGTAGCGGTTGCCCTGGATGGCGGTGGTGGGCGACGACAGCCCCTTCAGCGCCAGGATGAACAGCACCGCCGCGACCAGATAAAGTATTGCCGAGAGATTTTCCATCGTGTGTCCCTTATTTTTTCTTCTTCTTGAACATGTCGAGCATGCGCTGGGTGACCAGGAAGCCGCCGAAGATGTTGATGCTGGCGAGGAAGATGCCGATGGTGCCCAGCACCGAGGTCACGCTCAGCTCGCTGCCGTTGATGTCCACCACCTGCAGCATGGCGCCGACGATGATGATGCCGGAGATGGCATTGGTGACGGCCATCAGCGGCGTGTGCAGCGCCGGGGTGACGTTCCATACCACGTGGTAGCCGACGAACACGGCGAGGACGAAGATGGTGAAGCTGGTGATGAACGGATCAACCATGAGTGGTCTCCTTCTTGGCTGGGCTTGCCACGTTGGCCGCAGGGAAGCGCACTTCGCCGGCATGGGTGACCAGGGTGGCCGCCAGCAGGTCGTCTTCCAGATTCAGGGTAAAACCTTCCTTGCTGAGCATCAGGCCGAGGAAGGTCAGCAGGTTCTTCGCGTACAGGCTGGAGGCGTCGGCCGCCACCAGGGCCGGCAGGTTGGTGCTGCCCACCACGGTGACGCCGTTGTCGGTGGTGATTACCTCGCCCGGTACCGTTTGCGCGCAGTTGCCACCGGCTTCGGCGGCGAGGTCGATGATCACGCTGCCCGGTTTCATCGCCTGCACCACCTCGGCGCTGAGCAGCGTCGGCGCCTTCTTGCCCGGAATCAGCGCGGTGGTGATGATGATGTCGGCCTGGCGCGCGTGCTTGGCCACCAGCTCGGCCTGCCGCTGCTTGTAGTCGTCGGACATCTCCTTGGCGTAGACGCCGTCGTTGGCTTTTTTCTCTTCATCGCTCATCGGCACTTCGATGAACTTGCCGCCCAGCGATTCCACTTGCTCCTTGGTCGAGGCGCGCACGTCGGTGGCTTCCACCACCGCGCCGAGGCGCTTGGCGGTGGCGATCGCCTGCAGGCCGGCGACGCCGACGCCCATGATCAGCACCCGTGCCGGTTTCACCGTGCCGGCGGCGGTCATCAGCATCGGCATGAAGCGCGGGTAGTAGTGGGTGGCCAGCAGCACCGCGCGGTAGCCGGCGATGTTGTTCTGGCTGGATAGCACGTCCATGCTCTGCGCGCGGGTGGTGCGCGGCAGCAGCTCCATGGCGAAGGCCGATACTTTCCTGGCTGCCAGAGCCGGGAAGGTGTCGTTGTGGTACGGCGAGAGCTGGCCGATCAGCACCGCGCCGTCCTTCAGCTCGGCGATGGCGTCGGCGGGCAGCGGGCGCACGGTGAGCACGATGTCGCCCTGGCCCAGCGCCGCGCCGCGCGATGTGGCCAACGTTGCGCCGGCCTCGACATAGGCCGCATCCGGTGCCGCGGCGTGTCGCCCGGCCCCGGCCTCGATCACCACGGAGTGACCCATGGCGACGAGTTTCTTCACCGTCTCCGGTGTTGCGGCCACGCGGTGTTCACCTGCCAGCCGTTCGGTGGCAATAGCGATTTGCATGGTCTTCCTTTCTGCAAATGGTTGAATGACTAAAAAATAAACAGAGATAGCGAACGCCCGTGCGAGGCTTGATTTCGAACGAGCGTTTGAATTGGTAATTAATCACAAATTTGTGATTTGGCGCAATGCTTTTACATAAAAGCGACATCCGGTTGCCGGCGTTGGCCGCCGGACACGTTGCAGTTGGCTATAGGAATACTGTCTGACAGTTTTTTAATCAAATGATTTGACGATGTATTTTCATCAATCACGCCTTGATAGCACACAACTGTTGCCATTTTTGTACGTTGCTGCGGGGCAACATCCGGACGCCGTGACGACGCTTGCCGCCAGCTGGCAGCCAGAGTTGGCCGCATTCTTCATGTCAAAGCGATTTATTGCGCCGCAATAGCCGTTTCAGTAAACCGTTTTGCCTGCCATGCTGTAAACAAGGGCTTACGCTTAAGGGATAACGCTAACCGCCGCGAACACCCCCCTGATCCTGCGTTGCGCCGCCTGGCCGTAGTACTGGTACGGCCTGTGTTGGCGCGCCTTGGCCCGGGTGCATTGCGAGGTTTTGTTAGCGGTGCCACCCGTTCACGACAAGGAGACGCTCATGCATTGGCCTTATCCGGTGGGCTTTGCCCACCGCCTCGGCGGCGCGCTGGCGCCGGAAAACACGCTCGCCGGCCTGCTGCTGGCACACAGGCTGGGGGTGACGGCGGTGGAGTGCGACGTGCAACTCAGCGCCGACCAGGTGGCGGTGATCGCCCACGACGCCGAGCTGGAGCGCACCACTAGCGGCAACGGCGCGCTGGCGGCGCACACCGCGGCACAACTGCTGCAGCTGGATGCTGGCCGCCATCACCATCCGGCATTTGCCGGCGAGGCGCTGCCCAGTCTGCAAAAACTGGCCGCCGCGCTGCGGCGGCTGGGCATGGCGGTCAATCTGGAGCTGAAGCCGGCTGGCGACGCGCGGCAGATGGGGCAGCTGTGCGCGGCACAGATCCGCCAGCACTGGCAGGGCGCGGCGTTGTTGCCGCTGGTGTCCTCATTCAGCGCCGAGGCGCTGATCGGGGTGCGCGAGGCGGCGCCGGAGCTGCCGCTGGCGCTGCTGGTGGACGAGCTGAACCCGGCGCTGGTGGCGCAGGCGCAGGCACTGGGTTGCCGCGCGCTGCATGTCTGCCACCGGGCGCTGAGCGCGGAGTGGGTGGCACAGCTGCACGGCCTTGGCTTAGCGGTGATGGCGTGGACGGTAAACCAGCCGCAGGAGATGCAGTGCCTGCGTCAGTGGGGGGTCGACATGCTGTGCAGCGACCGTCCCGACCGCTTCGACCCGGCGTGGGCTGCCTGAACAGCATCGCCGGCCAGAATGCGCCGGACGCTGCCATCGCGCAGCATCTGCTGCAATTGTGCCGCCAGTCGCGGCCTGGCGGCCTGTACCGCCGGCGATAGCCGTGACAGCGCGATGCGGCGCGGCAGCTCGCCGGGAAACTGCAATTCGGCGCGGCGATACTGCCTGGCGCCCAGCTCCCGGCTCAGCTGGCTACCCTGTTGCGCATTGATCAGCAGCACGTCGAAACGCTTCGCGCTCAGCTTGCGCAGTGCCAGCCTGGCGCTGGGTGCGGCATCGCGACGCATCAGCCTGTCGTCATCAAAACGCTGGAAATAGCTGGCGCCTTCCACCACCCCGACACGCAGCGCATACAGATCGTCGTAGTGCCGGATCGGGCGCGGATCGTCGCGCCGTTGCAACAGCACGGTGGCGGTGGCCGGCGCGAACGGCGGGTCGAGAAAATCCAGATAGCGGTCGCGCTCGGCGTTGCCGCGGATGCCGATGCTGAGATCGGCCTGGCCGCGCTGCAGCAGCGCCAGGCAGCGTTGCAGCGGGCAGTGCACGATGTCGAGCTGCACGCCGCTGCGCCGTGCCAGCTCCTGCAGCAGCACGGTGTAGGGACCGCCCGGCTTGCCGTCGGCGTCCACGGTCTTGTACGGCTCGAAACGGCTGAAGGCGTATACCAGCGTCGGTGCGGGCGTGGCGGCGGCGCTGGCCGGCGGGGCCAGCCACAGTAGGGGCAGGGCAAACAGCAGGGTACGGACGATCATGGGCAGCGGGCGGGGCAAGGGTTGGCAAGGTGGCGTGTTGCCTCCCGCGGTGGCGGGAGGGCACGCCAAGGCACAGCGTAACATGCCGTGTCGGCCGCAACTTATCTCTTTGACATGGTTGCGGCCAACCCTGGTGCTGATGCTGATGTTGGCCGCGGGCGGCCACGATAGCAGCGCCCGCCACCGTTGCCGCCTCAGCCGGCCGACCACACCACCGGGAACCAGTCCTCGCGCAGCCGCTCGCCGTGGCGCTGGTTGATGCCGGGGAAGGGCGGCGAGGTGCGCCCAGGACGTTCGGCATAGCACACGTCGTCGCCGAGGAAGCGGGCGGAAAAGGCGCGGCGGCGGTTGCCGCCCTGGTTTCCGGCGGCGCCGTGCACGGTGCGGAAATCGAACAGCACCGCGTCGCCCGGCGCCAGTTCCGGCGCGAGGATGGTGTAGCTGCCGTCCTCCACGTCCGGCATCTCCATGTAGTCGTCGTCGCCGGCAAAGAAATTCTCGTTGCTGGCCCAGCGCTTGGGGCGCACCAGCTTCGGCCAGCGGTGCGAGCCGAGCACCACGCGCAGCGTGTTGTCCTGCGTCACCGGATCCAGCGGAATCCAGTAGCTGGCGGTCTGCTCGCCGTCGACACAGTAGTAGGGGATGTCCTGGTGCCACGGCGTGGCCTTGGCGGTGCCCGGTTCCTTCACCAGGATGTGCTCGTGGAAGATCTGCACCTGGCGCGCCCCCATCAGCTGCCCGGCCAGTGCCGCCGCCGGCGACTGGTGGATGAAGCGGGAAAACGGTTCGATACGCTGCCAGTTACAGTAATCCTCGAAGAAACGGCCGCGTTCATTGTTGCCGACGTTCTCGATCGCGAAGGGGCCGGGGGCGGCCAGTACCTGCTCGAAACCGTCGCGCAGCGGTTCTATCCAGTCGCGGAACACGCCGCGCAGTACGATGACGCCGTCGCGCTGGAACGCCGCGATCTGTTCATTACCGATAGTGACTGCCTGCATCTGCTGCTCCTTGCTTGCGGTGGGGAATGCCTAGTTGGCCGCCTCAGTATCGGATCTGGCGCTATCATAATAAAAATATATATTTCCTATTTTTCATTATTGGAAAACATGATCAATTTCTCGCTGCGCCAGCTGCAGTACTTCGTCGCTACCGTCGAGCATGGTGGCGTCAGTGCCGCCGCGCGCGCCTGCCACGTGTCGCAACCGTCGGTGTCGCTGGCCATCGCGCAGCTGGAGGCGGCGCTCGGCAGCACGCTGTTCCGCCGCCAGGCCAGCCGCGGGGTGGAGTTGACCGCTGCCGGCCAGCGCGTGCTGGCGCAGGCGCGCGACATTCTTGGCCAAGCGGCGGCACTCGGTGCTGGCGATACGCCCGGCGAGCTGCGCGGCCAGCTGGCGCTGATCTGCTTCCAGGATCTCGGCCCCTACTTTGCGCCGCGGCTGCTGGCCGGTTTTCACGCGCGCCATCCACAGGTGGCGGTCACGCTGCTGGAGGGTGATCTGGCCACGGTGCAGCGCGCGCTGCGCAGCGGCAAGGCGGAGCTGGCGCTGACCTACGAGTTGGCCATCGACGCGCAGATGGCGCGCTGCACGCTGGCGGAGCTGGCGCCGTACGCGCTGCTGCCGGCCGATCATCCGCTGGCGGCGCAAACGTCGGTGTCGCTGGCGCAGCTGGCCAGCCAGCCGCTGGTGCTGGAGGACATTCCGCACACCCGCGAGTACCTGCTGTCGCTGTTCTGGCAGCAGCAGCTGACGCCGCGCATCGCGCAAACGGTACAGAGCTTCGAGATGCAGCGCGGGCTGGTGGCGCACGGCTATGGCGTGGCGCTGTCGTGCACCCGCCCGGCCGGCGACTGCAGCTACGACGGCCGGGCCATCGCCTGTCGCCCGCTGACGGAAGCGCTGCCGGCGCAGCGGGTGGTGCTGGCGCAGGCGCCGGGGGCCGAGGCGTCGCCGCTGGTGGCGGCCTTTGTCGCATCGGCGCAGGCGGCGGACTGAGGCAGCGGCGGATAACAGCAATCCACCACGCGGGCGGATTGCTGGTCAGGGAGGCGCCGCCGCGGGTGCGGCGCCGGTTGGCGGGGGCTTAATGCAGTGCCGGCAGGCCGTGGTCGGCGTGCAGCATGTGCAACAGCTCGGTGGTGTGGCGGCTGGACAGCTGCGGCAGGCGGTGCGACAGCAGGCCGCTGCTGATGGCGTGGAACAGTGCACGGCTGTCGCCGCTCAGGCTGCGCAGCTCGGCGAAGCCCAGTGTTTTCACGCCCTGCCGCGAGCCCATCATCAGCCAGAAACCGGCCAGCACGGCACGGTCGCGCCCGCCGCGAATACTCTTCAGCTTTGCCATTATCTCGTTTTCTGTCATAGCCGGACCTCAGCGTGATGGCAGGCGTGGGTGCCTGCGGCTGCCAGCATCATGATGATGCGGCAACGCCGGGCCCGCAGCGGGCCCGACAGCCACACTGCGCCGCGGCGGTGGCGGCGGTCGGTGCGCTAGCCCGCTTAGCGGTGCGGCGGGCCGGCAGACAGCCCGCACCCGCCACAGCGGCGGGTGTGTGCGGTGATGGCAGGGCGGGGGTCTACTTGCCGATGCAGAAGCGCGAAAAGATGACGCCCAGCAGGTCGTCGGGGGTGAAGCGGCCGGTGATTTCCGACAGCGCGTTCTGCGCCATGCGCAGCTCCTCGGCGAAGATCTCCACCTGCTGCCAGTCCTGCGCGGCGAGGTCGAGATGGCCGGCGGCGCGGGCGATGGCGTCCAGGTGGCGTTCGCGCGCCAGGAACACGCCCTCGCTGTCGCCCTGGTAGCCGATCATTTCCAGCAGCAGCGCGCGCAGGTCGTCGACGCCGGCGTGGGTACGGGCCGACAGGCGCACCACCGGGTGGCCTTCTTCCTCGCTGCGGCCAACCTTGTCGCCGGACAGGTCGACCTTGTTGAACACGTGCACCCGCGGCAGGCGTGGCGGCAGCTTGGCCAGGATGGCCTCGACCTCGGCCACGATGCCGTCGCGGCTGTCGACCAGCACCAGCGCCACGTCGGCGCGTTCCACCGCCTGCCAGGTGCGTTCGATGCCGATCTTTTCCACCACGTCGTCGGTGTCGCGCAGGCCGGCGGTGTCGATGATGTGCACCGGCACACCGTCGATGACGATCTCCTCGCGCACGGTGTCGCGGGTGGTGCCGGCGATGTCGGTGACGATGGCGATGTCGTCGCCGGCCAGCGCGTTCATCAGGCTGGACTTGCCGACGTTGGGCTGGCCGACCAGCACCACGTGCATGCCTTCGCGCAGCAGCGCGCCCTGGCGGGCGGTGGCCTGCACCTTGCCCAGCTGGCCGCGCAGGCGCTGCAGCTTGCCGACGGCGTCGGCTTTTTCGAGGAAGTCGATGTCTTCCTCGGGGAAGTCCAGCGTCGCCTCCACCAGCATGCGCAGAGTGATCAGCTCGTCGACCAGGGTGTGGATTTCGCCGGAGAAGGCGCCCTTCAGCGATTTCAGCGCGCTCTTGGCGGCGCTTTCGCTGGCGGCGTCGATCAGGTCGGCGACGCTCTCCGCCTGCGCGAGGTCCAGCTTGTCGTTGAGGAACGCCCGCTTGGTGAATTCGCCAGGTTCGGCCAGGCGCGCTCCCAGTTCGACGCAGCGCGACAGCAGCATCTTCAGCACCACCGGCCCGCCGTGGCCCTGCAGCTCGATCACGTCCTCGCCGGTAAAGCTGTGGGGGCCGGGGAAGAACAGCAGCAGGCCGTTGTCGATGGCGCTGCCGTCGGCGGCGACAAAATCGGTATAGGTGGCGTAGCGCGGCTTGGGCGTCTTGCCGCCGCTGAGGGCCTGGGCCAGCGGCAGCAGTGCGCGGCCGGAGATGCGCACCACGCCGACGCCGCCACGACCGGGGGCGGTGGCAACGGCGCAGATGGTGCTGGGGGTGTAGGCAAGGTTCATCGCGGGATCCGTCCGGTCGGTTGCTTGCGGCCAACGTTGGCCGCAAGGCGAAGGTGTCGAGGCAAGCGGTGGCGCTTGGCTGGAGACCCTCAACAAAAAGCCCGGCCATGGCGGCCGGGCTTTGATTTTACGCCAGCTTGCGGCTGCTTACGACTGCAGTGCCAGTTTGCGGGCTTTTTCGATGCTCTGGTTCACATACCACTGCTGTGCGATCGACAGCAGGTTGTTGACGACCCAGTACAGCACCAGACCGGCCGGGAAGAAGAAGAACATCACCGAGAACGCGACCGGCATGATCTTCATCATCTTCGCCTGCATCGGATCGGCCGGCGGCGGGTTGAGGAAGGTCTGCGCGAACATGGTGATCGCCATCAGCGCCGGCAGGATGTAGTACGGGTCCGGACGGGCCAGGTCGGCGATGTACAGCCAGTCGGCCTGGCGCAGCTCGACCGAGGCCAGCAGCGCCCAGTACAGGCCGATGAACACCGGGATCTGGATCAGCATCGGCAGGCAGCCGCCGAGCGGATTGACCTTCTCGGTCTTGTACATCTCCATCACCGCCTGCTGGAACTTCATGCGGTCGTCGCCGAACTGCTGCTTCAGGTTTTCCAGACGCGGAGCCAGTACCTTCATCTTCGCCATCGAGCGGTAGGAAGCGGCGGTCAGCGGGTAGAACACCGCCTTCACGATCAGCGTCAGCAGGATGATGGCCCAACCCCAGTTCTGCACCATGGTGTGCAGCTTGGTCAGCAGCCAGAACAGCGGCGAGGCGAAGATGTGCACCTTGCCGAAGTCCTTGGCGTAGGCCATGCCGTCGGCCACCTTGGTGATGGTGTTGTACTCTTCCGGACCGGCGTACAGCGGAACCGCGATGCTGGCGCTCTGGCCGGCAGCGATCGGTGCCACGCTGACCATGGCGGCGGCGGAGTAGGCGCCGCTCTTCGGCTCCAGCTGGAAGGTACACGCCTGCGCGTTGGCGCACACCGATTTGCCGTCCAGCGGTTTCAGGATCCAGGCGCTCATGAAGTAGTGCTGCAGCATCGCCACCCAGCCGTTGTCGGTGTTCTTCACGTACTCGGCCTTGCCCTTGTCCAGGTCGGAGAAGGCGACCTTCTGGAAGGTGCCTTCGGTGGTGTATACCGCCGGGCCGGTGAAGGTCTGTGCGAAGCGGCTTTCGCCTTCCGGTGCCTTGCCGTCACGCAGCAGGCGGAAGTAGGCGGTGCTGGCCAGCGGCGTGGTGCCGGCGTTGACGATGTCGTAACGCACATCGATCAGGTAGCTGCCCTTGTGGAAGGTGTACACCTTGCTCACCTTGACGCCATTGGCTTCCGGCGCGGTCAGCTTGATCTCGACCTTGTCGCCTTGCAGCGTGTAGGCGGTCTTTTCGGCAGTGAACACGGTCTTGTGGGTCGGCAGCGCGGCGTTGCCGGCGGAGACCAGGCCGGTCTGCGCCACGTACAGGTGGGCGCCCTTGTCGGTAAACAGCTCGAACGGCTTGCTGGCGTCTTCCGCCGCATTGTGCTTGAGCAGTTGCAGGCTGCGCAGATCGCCACCGGTGGTGTCGATTTCGGCCTTGACCAGGTCGGTGGTGACGGTGATGCGCTGGCCGCGGCTCAGGCTGCTGCTGTCGGCAGGCTGGGCGACGTTGCTGGCGCTGGCGGCAGGGGTATCGCTACTGCTCGCGGCTGTGCTGGCTTGCTGTGTCACGGCAGGCTTTGCGACGGGTTTCGGCGCAAAGTATTCTTGCCATAGCAACAGGATGCTGAATGACAGCGCGATAAAGATGATCAGTCGTTTGGAATCCATCTTACTTACCGGAAAAGTCAGGGAACCGGGTCATGGCCGCTGCCACCGAGGGGGTGGCAACGACTAATCCGTCGTATCGCTAGCCAGCTGCCCTTGATCACGCCGTGCTTTTGCAATGCCTCGATGGCATAGCCGGAGCAGGTTGGCTGATACCGGCAACGTGGCGGCAGCCAGGGGCTGATCGCCAGCTGGTAAAAGCGGATCAAGAGGACGAAGAGTCGTGACATCGGGCTAGTTTAGCAAAGAGCGCAGCCAATGCCTTTACCGCTTCGTGATATTCGCCGCGATAGTAGGCCTGGCGTGATCTGACGACAAAATCCATCGGCGGCAGATCATGACGGTGCAGCCGAAACCACTCGCGCACGGTGCGCTTGATGTAGTTGCGGCGGTTGGCGCGTTTGGCCACCTTCTTGCCGACCACCAGACCGAGACGGGCGTGGGTCAGACCGTTCGGGCGGGCATACACCTGGAACAATTGGTTGCTGCGCGCGTTGCGCAAATGAAAAACGGATGAGAACTCATCCGTTTTTAACAGCCGGTGCGCACGGCGAAATGTGTTGTCCAAGCGTTATACAGCCAGACGCTTGCGACCTTTGGCGCGACGGGCGGCCAGAACGGCGCGACCACCACGGGTCTTGGAGCGAACGAGGAAGCCGTGGGTACGCTTGCGGCGGGTAGTGGAAGGCTGGTAAGTACGTTTCATGATGGTTTTCCTGTTTCGAAACGGAAATAAACGCGTGATTACATAGATAAATGCCGGAATTGTCAACCTAATTAACAGTTTGCGGCCCCGATTGTCGGCGGCGCGGTCACAGTCGTGGCAATCCGCTGGCCACTGTTGCCCGCCGTGGCCGGCGGCGGCGATATTTCGCCGGTGCTGTGGATAACTTTTGGCAAAGCCAGTAGAATGTACCGCTTGTGACCCTGTCCGCCCGGACGGCATCGGCAGCGCCGGATCGCCGCCCGCCAGACTGTAGAGACAGGGCGATTCCACACCAAAACATCGTGACTGCCGCCCGGCACCCGCCGCGCGCGCAGCCTCCCCGCCGCCCCCGAACTACCTTTTAGTCTGCGGCGGCATTTCGTTTTTAACATGAAGCATTGATGACTGAACCGGAAAACTTCTGGCCTGCGTGCCTGACGCGTCTTGAGGAAGAACTGTCCTCACAGCAATTCAACACCTGGATCCGCCCGCTCTCTGCCGAGGCAGGCGACGAGGGTGTGGTGCTGTACGCGCCAAACCGCTTTATCCTGCAGTTCATTAAAGATCGTTTCCTGGCGCACATCGAGGCGCTGGCGATCGAACTGCTGGGCGAAGTGTCGGTGGAGCTGCGCATTGGCGCCGCCGCCGGGGCACCGGTCGCGGTGGCGCGTCCGGCGCCGGCCAGCAGTGCGCCGCGCAGCAACGACAACCCGCCTGCGGCCAACGTTGACGTGGCGGCGGCGGTGGCCAAGGTCAGCGCCGCGACCGGCAGCAGCCAGTTTGCGCCGACGGCGAAGCAGACCGCGGTCAAGGCCATCGGCGGTGGCCACGAGAGCACCCGCCTCAATCCGAGCTTCACCTTCGACACGCTGGTGACCGGTAAGGGCAACCAGCTGGCGCGCGCCGCGGCGATGCAGATCGCCGAGAACCCGGGCGACCCGGCCTACAACCCGCTGTTCGTGTACGGCGGCGTCGGCCTCGGTAAGACGCACTTGATCCAGGCCATCGGCAACCACGTCTACCTGAAGAATCCGCAGGCCAAGATCCGCTACATCCACGCCGAGCGTTATGTAGCCGACATCATGCGCGCCTACCAGCACAAGGCCTTCGACGAGTTCAAGCGCTACTACCATAGTCTGGACCTGCTGCTGATCGACGACATCCAGTTTTTTGCCGGCAAGAACCGCACCCAGGAAGAGTTCTTCTACGCCTTCAACGCGCTGATCGAGGGCGGCAAGCAGGTGATCATGACCTGCGACAGCTACCCGAAGCAGATCGAGGGCATGGAAGAGCGCCTGATCTCGCGTTTCAGCTGGGGCCTGACCGTGGAAATCCAGCCGCCGGAGCTGGAAATGCGCGTCGCCATCCTGATGAAGAAGGCCGAGGCCGACAACACCAAGCTCGACCACAACGTCGCCTTCTTCATTGCCCAGAACGTGCGCAGCAACGTGCGCGAGCTGGAAGGCGCGCTCAAGCGCGTGGTGGCCTACGCCCGTTTCAGCAACCAGAGCATCACCATGGAGCTGGTTAAGGAAGCGCTGAAGGACATCCTCGCCGCCGGCAACCGCCAGGTCACCATCGAGACCATCCAGAAGACGGTGGCCGACTACTACAAGATCAAGCTGTCCGACATGCACAGCAAGAAGCGCTCGCGCGACATCGCGCGGCCGCGGCAGGTGGCGATGACGCTGGCCAAGGAGCTGACCTCGCTCAGCTTGCCGAACATCGGCGACGCCTTCGGCGGCCGCGACCACACCACCGTGCTGCACGCCTGCAAGACCATTGCCGAAATGCGCGGTAATGACAGCGAAATCGCGCACGATTACGATACGTTGCTCGCGATGTTGCGCAACTGATTCATTTGATAACGACACTGTAACCCTTCGGGAGTCCGCACATGCTGATTCTGCAAGCCGAACGCGATGCCCTGCTCAAGCCACTGCTGGCTGTTACCGGCATCGTCGAGCGCCGCCACACCCTGCCCATTCTGTCGAATGTGCTGATCGAAAAACAGGCAGGAGCCGTCAGCTTCCTGGCGACCGACCTGGAAATCCAGATCACCACCGCCAGCCCGGACGACATCGCCGGCGACGCGTTCCGCCTGACCACCTCGGCGAAAAAGCTGCAGGACATCCTGCGCGCCATTCCCGGCAACAGCATGGTCACGCTGGAACAGCAGGACGGCCGCCTGATGCTGAAAGCCGGCAAGAGCCGCTTCAACCTGCAGACGCTGCCGGCGGACGACTTCCCGCTGCTGTCGGCCGGCAGTGCCGCGCAAGCCAGCTTCAGCCTGAGCCAGCGCGACCTGAAGCGCCTGATCTCGCAGGTGCAGTACGCGATGGCGGTGCAGGACATCCGTTACTACCTGAACGGCCTGCTGCTGCAGACCGAAGGCAACCAGGTGCGCCTGATCTCCACCGACGGCCACCGCCTGGCGTTTGCCAGCGCCGACATCGAGGCCAGCCTCGACAAGGCCGAGGTGATCCTGCCGCGCAAGACCATCCTCGAGCTGTACAAGCTGCTGCAGGACAGCGACGAGACCATCAACATCGAGCTGCTGTCCAACCAGGTGCGTTTCAGCTTCGGCAACACCGTGATCATCAGCAAGGTGGTCGACGGCAAGTTCCCCGACTACAACCGCGTGGTGCCGCTGGATAACGACAAGATCTTCCTGATCGAGCGCGTGACCTTCCTGCACGCATTGCAGCGTGCCGCCATTCTCGCCAACGAGAAATTCCGCGGCGTGCGGCTGGTGCTGAAGCCGGGCGCGATGTCCATCCTGTGTACCAACAGCGAGCAGGAAGAAGCGCAGGAAGAACTGGAAATCGCCTACCAGGGCGGCGAGCTGGAGATCGGCTTCAACATCAACTACCTGCTGGACGTGCTGACCAACCTGTCGGCCGACACCCTGCAGATGGCGTTTGGCGACAGCGTGCGCTCCACGCTGGTCACCATCCCCGACAACAGCAACTTCAAGTATGTCGTGATGCCGATGCGCATCTGACGACATGCCATCCGCCACCGGCAACGGTGGCGGGCGGCATCGCACTGCGGCCAACCTTTGTCCAGCGTTGGCCGCACGCCGGTTAGGCCGGCACGGCAACAGTTTTCAACAGTGGGGCAACCGCCCCGGACGCACTGGCTGACAAAAGAGTGGTTTTATGAGCGAACAGGAATACGGCGCGGACAGTATTAAAGTCCTGAAGGGTCTGGATGCAGTACGCAAGCGCCCCGGCATGTACATTGGCGATACCCAGGACGGCACCGGTCTGCACCACATGGTGTTCGAAGTGCTGGACAACGCCATTGACGAAGCGCTGGCTGGCCACGCAGACACCATCAAAGTCACCATCCACCCCGATAACTCGATCTCGGTGGAAGACAACGGCCGCGGCATCCCCACTGACATCCACCCGGAAGAAGGCCGCTCCGCCGCCGAGGTGATCATGACCGTGCTGCACGCCGGCGGCAAATTCGACAGCAACAGCTACAAGATCTCCGGCGGCCTGCACGGCGTCGGCGTGTCGGTGGTCAACGCGCTGTCCGACTGGCTGAAGCTGAAAATCTGGCGCAACGGCCAGGTGCACGAAATGGAATTCCGCCGCGGTGAAGCCGTGGCGCCGCTGACCATGACCGGCCACACCACCTACCGTGGCACCGAAGTCACCTTCCGCGCCAGCGAAGAAACCTTCGGCGTCATCGAATTCCACTTCGACATCCTCGCCAAGCGCATCCGCGAACTGTCCTTCCTCAACCAGGGCGTGGCCATCACCCTGCTCGACAAGCGCAGCGGCAAGGAAGAAAGCTTCGCCTTCTCCGGCGGCGTTGCCGGCTTCGTGCAGTACATGAACCGCAACAAGTCGGTACTGCACCCGAAGACCTTTTACGCCACCGGCGAAAAGGACGGCATGACCGTGGAAGTGGCGATGCAGTGGAACGATTCCTACCAGGAAAACGTGCAGTGCTTCACCAACAACATCCCGCAGCGTGACGGCGGCAGCCACCTCACCGCGCTGCGCCAGGTGATGACGCGTACCCTCAACGGCTACATCGAGGAATCCGATGCCGCCAAGAAGGCCAAGGTCGATACCAGCGGCGACGACATGCGCGAAGGCCTGACCTGCGTGCTGTCGGTGAAGCTGCCGGACCCGAAATTCTCCAGCCAGACCAAGGACAAGCTGGTCTCCAGCGAAATCGGTCCGGTGGTCAACGAAGTGATCAGCGAAGCCCTGAAGGACTTCCTGATGGAAAACCCGGGCGACGCCAAGATCATCATCGGCAAGATCGTCGACGCCGCCCGCGCCCGCGAAGCCGCGCGCAAGGCGCGTGAAATCACCCGCCGCAAGGGCGTGATGGACGGCCTCGGCCTGCCCGGCAAACTGGCCGACTGCCAGGAAAAAGACCCGGCGATGTCCGAACTGTACCTGGTCGAGGGTGACTCCGCCGGCGGCTCTGCCAAGCAGGGCCGCGACCGCAAGTTCCAGGCCATCCTGCCGCTGAAGGGCAAGATCCTCAACGTCGAGCGCGCCCGCTTCGACAAGATGCTGCAAAGCCAGGAAGTCGCCACCCTGATCACCGCACTGGGCTGCGGCATCGGCAAGGACGAATACAACCCGGACAAGCTGCGCTACCACCGCATCATCATCATGACCGACGCCGACGTCGACGGCGCCCACATCCGCACCCTGCTGCTGACCTTCTTCTACCGCCAGACGCCGGAACTGGTCGAGCGCGGCCACATCTACATCGCGCAACCGCCGCTGTACAAGGCCAAGCACGGCAAGCAGGAACGCTACCTGAAGGACGACTACGAGCTGAACCAGTACCTGCTGCAACTGGCACTGGACAAGGCCGAGCTGATCCCGGCCGCCGGCGAAGCCGCGCTGTCCGGCGACACGCTGGGCGAAGTCGCGCGCCAGTTCCTGCTCGCCCGCGCCGCCATCGATCGCGAAAGCCGCGTCGTCGATCCGCTGGTGCTGCACGCCTTCCTCAAGGTTGGCCGCATCACCCTCGACAGCGAAGCCGCCGCCAACGCCGCCGTTGCCGCACTGGCCGCCGTGCTGCCGCCGGAACTGATCCGCCTCAACGTGCTGCGCGACGACAAGAACGACGCCTGGATGCTGAAGATCACCCGCCAGCTGCACGGCAACGTGCTGGTCACCGCGCTGGACCAGGACTTCCTCGCCACCGCCGACTACGACATCCTGTGCCAGACCCGCGACATGCTGCACGGCCTGCTGCGCGACGGCGCCAGCGTCAAGCGCGGCGACACCGTGAAGCCGATCACCGAATTCGGCGACGGTCTCGACTGGCTGCTGGGCGAAACCCGCAAGGGCCTGTCCATCCAGCGCTACAAGGGTCTGGGCGAGATGAACCCGGGCCAGCTGTGGGAAACCACCATGGACCCGACCGTGCGCCGCCTGCTGAAAGTGCGCATCGAAGACGCGATGGCCGCCGACGACGTGTTCACCACGCTGATGGGCGACAACGTGGAACCAAGACGTGCCTTCATTGAAAGCCATGCCTTGATTGCGCGGAATATCGACGTGTGATATTGTAGGATCCCACGAATATCTAGATTTTTCCCACTTTTCTAGATTTTTGGGATTCTGCCAGCTGTACTCAGCTTAGCAAATGGCCTCCAGGTTTGGAGGCCATTTTTTCATTTCTCAGTAATCGATGAGGCTTGTGGCAGCAAGGCTGCTTCGTATTCAACTGAGAATAGTTACGGTCCGTCAAGGCCGTCGGCTGCAAATTACTAGTTTATTTTAGGCCAATTAAAAACATCATCGAAAGACCTTATGCTTGCCCGCTTGTCGTTGTTGCAAGAGGGGCAAGAAAGAACCAGGTTTGTCGGATCATTTGTCCCTCCTTGAGCTATAGGGACCATGTGATCAATGTCGTATTCTTGATTTGCAATAGCGGGTGAAGCAACAACTCGACCACAATAATGACAATTCCCTCTTTCCCTTAATTGAATAGCATTTTGAATCCACTTTTTAAAATAAGTAGTTCGAGGGACTCTCCCATCCTGCTCCAGCATAGGGAAATCGCATTTCTTCAGAGGTCTGATTTTTTCAGCTATTTTCAAGTTGAAATCCAGCAAGAAACTCTTTCGATGCCATAGCACGGCAAAGGCCGAATTAACTAAATGATTTAATCCGTGAATAAAATATTGGTCGTATTTCTTCTTGGCATAATAAATATCTGACTCCTGCTTAGAAAGAAATTCGATAGGAGTTTCCAAGTTCATTTCAGGAAACATTGATGTTGCGTATTCAGCAAAGTCAAATATATTATCTACCCAGTCTATATCGTCATATAGATACAAGTAGAACTCGATGTATGCCAGTTCGTGCAAGACCTTGTGTAGTGCCGTGTTTTCTGAAATTGAAATTGACTGAATAGCAATGCTTGTTAAATCGATATCCTGATGGTGAATTGATTCATTCGAGCTGCTTGGATAGTTGTAGACATACCTCTCCACAGCCAGAATCAGATCGTAGGCCGGCCCTCCTGAAATTTTGTTTGCGACATTTCTATATCGTGCCATTTTCGGACCCTCTTTGAGAATATTTGAGCTAAAGATACTTGTCATCTGCGATCACCCTGAACTGAACTACGGGGCGATATTTTTGAGTTTTTCGGAGAAAATTTGCTACAAGCTTCCCGGTGCTGGAATTTTTCCCGGTGAGGCTGATGGAAACAAATGTCACACCTAAACTAACGGATAGATCGAGTGCCTTAGCAAGCAAT
The DNA here is from genome assembly GCF_028548395.1 of Vogesella indigofera. Classification (NCBI taxonomy): domain Bacteria; kingdom Pseudomonadati; phylum Pseudomonadota; class Betaproteobacteria; order Neisseriales; family Chromobacteriaceae; genus Vogesella; species Vogesella indigofera. The sequence continues at coordinate 970,350 of NZ_JAQQLA010000004.1, forward strand.
TCGGCTCCAAGACCCTTTGAACGATATTGTGGCTCAACGAAAAGGCCAAACAACTCACATTGGCCGGTGCTTAGTTTGACGTAAAAGTAATGGAAGGCAACCCCTTGGCAAGAGCCTTGCTCATGCGCAAAAAAAATGGCATGCCGAAAATCGGAGTCTTCCGCCCCAAGAAAATTCTTATGGCACTCAACGTAGGAGTGGAGCTTCTGTCTAAATTCGTTACTCAAGTTGAATGAGTTCTTCATGGCAAGAAACTCATCACGCTCCATGAGTTGAATCACGACGTCGATTGGCATTGTTATGTTGGCTTATCAATTAGGTTAGGTATCACGACTGCCCGCCGGATGTCCGAAGACGTCGTCAAATGCAAGCTCTGCAAGTTGACGTACCCGCTGCGAACTGTCTTTCATTCGATGTACAAGTACAAACCACTTGTAGTCGCTGTGTGGTGCCTGATCTATATCGACACCGCTAGGTCCATCCAGATCGAGCTTCAAGCAGTGAGGCCAGTGTGGCTCGTAGAAGGAGCTTCTTGTTTTCTTCTGGTCAGCAACGTAGCGGAAGGAGCGCTCCTCATAGTTTGCGTTGTATTGTGCATTGAATAGGTGGCTTTGAATTCGTTTTCGTACGGTTCTGCATTCGCCGCGATAGATCGCACGCAGTGTCCCGTGGTTCAGCTGACAACGGTTTCCATCGACGGGGCGATCCGAAAGAATGACGTAGAAGCCTTGTCCAGAGTAGACCCGTTTAAGGTCCTCAGGACTAGTGAGGTGGACTTGGTCTATGGGCGGGGATAAGTTTGGGAAACCGTCAGGCACCACCCCGTCTCTGTAGAGTGATTTGAATGCAACTGCAAACTGAGCTCTAATATCGCTCTCTACAACGGTAACGGCATCCGCTAGTTTCGACTTCATCTTAGAAACGTTATACATGGTGCTTGTAATGGAATTTACACAAACCAGCTCATTGGACATTCCATGGAGTAACTTCCGTGGTGGGGAGTGATGAAAGCCTCGGCTCCAATCTCTGGGTTTGGAGTCTTTCTAGACTCGCTCACCTTCTTCTGACACCTGTTTAAACGAAAATTTGTCGTATATCCCATATTTGATTGCCACCTCGGAGAGCATCAAAAGCTTTTTGAGCTTCGCTTGACCGGATGAGAGGGAACTTGCCTTGAAAAGATTTCTCAGGTGCACACCACTCTGCTGTAGGTGCTAGCGAGTGAAACTGTCGACAAACAAAGGGCCTAGCAGAATAGATACTGCAAGCATTGCTCTTTAGGAAAGGGCAAGGAACACCATGAAATTCTGAATTTGAGAGTGGTTGCTTCAAGCGTTTTCGTTTGGCATGAATCTCAATATACTGAATCTCAATCTCACTGACTGTCACCGCAATATGACAACAGTTTGAACACCCTTTTTTGCACGGAGTAGCAGGAGCGACATGGCTGCCTATGTCGTCCAAAAGCTCGTACACTGCTGCTAGTTTCTTGAGCGGTGCGATCTTGGCCTGCTCTAATCGATCACTGATACCAGCTTCCTGCTTTAATAGTCTCACTGGGAATGATGCAATTTGTCGCTCGCAATTAGATTGCGCATACGCCTGGTCTTCCTTGAGGCCCATATTTAGTCCATAACGGAGGAGTGACACGAAGATCCTATCGGAGCAGTCGTACAGTTATGCTGCTAATCGCATTGTCGAGTGACTGCAACAGTCTGAGCCACCATGCTAGCACAAACGCATGACGGGCCGCTTTGGCGATCTGTGGCTGGATCAACAGCACCGGGAACAGGGCGTCGGCTGTAGCAGTCATCCGCTTCGGTGGCATGATGGGTCTAGTTTTTGCAGGGCAATGGACTTCCAATCATAGGTCCACGTCGTCCATGAGTACCTGATCTGTCCACAGCCCCCACCCGGGGTGTGCTGCTACTGCACGTAAGCTATGCTTTCCTTGGATAATGCGAGACAATGTGGGCATTATGGCTAACGGCGATCAACTCAAAGCACTACTGCGCTCTTTCGCGGATGGCGACGACCGCCACTTCTACTCTGTGGCGATGCAAATGGCTGCCCATGAAGCAAAGCAGGGGCACGGCAGATTGGCAGAGGAGATGCGCGAGCTGATCGATGCTGCAAAGGCGCGCCGTAATACCAGTTTAGCCGATAGTGCCATACCAATGGCTCGGCCAAAGGGCGAGCTTGCTTCGCTGCTTAGCGTCTCTTACCCATCCCAACGACTGTCGAACATGGTGCTCTCCGAATCGCTGCTTGCTGCGTTGCAGCAAGTGCTGAAAGAGCAGCGTCACTTTGCCAAACTGCGCAGCCACGGTCTGCATCCAAGGCGTAAGCTGCTCCTTGTAGGGCCGTCCGGCACCGGCAAGACAATGACTGCCGCCACCTTGGCAGGAGAGTTGGGTATTCCCTTGTTCGTTGTACGCTTAGATGCCTTGATCACCAAGTTCATGGGTGAAACCGCTGCAAAGCTACGTCAAGTGTTCGATGCCGTGTCGTCTACACGGGGGGTGTACTTCTTTGATGAGTTTGACGCAATCGGTAGTCAGCGGGGCATGGCCAATGATGTCGGTGAGATCCGCCGCATATTGAACAGCTTCCTCCTGATGATTGAGCAGGACGATTCCAGCAGCGTGATCGTCGCAGCTACGAACCATCCGGATATCCTGGATGAGGCGCTGTTTCGCCGCTTCGACGACGTGATCGAATACCACGTGCCGGCACGTGAGGAGATTCAGGCACTACTGCGTATGCGTTTGGCTAGCTATCTTAAGTCCCCCAAGGCGTTCGCCAACTTAGCCACCGAGGCTGAAGGCTTGAGCCATGCTGAAATCACCCGAGCAATCGACGACGCAGTCAAGGAAGCTGTGATGCATGATCAAGCCAACGTGCCTGCTGACTCACTGCGGCAGCTACTACAGCTGCGTCATACCGTACGGCGACGCACTATCGCAAGCAAAGCATAAGGAATTCACCAACGCATGGCTTTAGAGGATTACGACCGCCCCCACCTTCTTCCCCAGAGTACGCGTACCCGTGAAGGATTTACCGCTTATGGCGGCGGCGGCAGTACCGAAGTGCCTCGGCTGGAACGCCAGGCACATGCGAGAACGCTAAGAGCACAATTGGCGCAAGTTGCTTCTGCGCAGCGACAGCGGGTGGCTGAGCAACATGCAGCTGATGTCCAGACCGCAATAGGTATCCAGGTCGAATTTCTAAGCCAGCAAGGCGTCGAGATGGCCGCTGCTAGCCTTGCCCGGGATAATCAGGGCATTGAGCTTCTGAATGTACGACAATCAGACAATCAGGTGCTGGCTACCGTTTTTGTTCCTCAAGACAAATTACTGCATTTCGAAAAGCTCATTACCGCGTACGCCGAATACAAAACAAACAAGAATGGTAGACCGCTAGATAACCAGCCATTGGTTGATGCCATTAGCGCAATCCGTGTGGCGACATTCCAGTCGCTATGGACCGATAGTACAGAAGCTTTACCTGCGAACGACGACGAAGCGATCTGGTGGGAGGCTTGGTTACCTGCTGGCAACCATAGGGAACAAGTGCTAGCTGACTTTCGTAAGTTGGTCGACATGTCTGGCTTGAGCATGAGTGAGCGTGTACTACATTTCCCTGAGCGATCAGTGGTACAGGTACATGGAAGTAAAGCTCAGTTGCTGCAGTCCGCGTTAGTGCTCAACATGATTGCCGAGCTGCGGCGCGCCAAAACCACGGCGGAATTTTTTAATACACAACGGACTGATGAACAAGCGGAGTGGGCTGCAAACCTTGAGGGCCGTCTCGCGCCAATGCTCGTCGCTGACACCTATGTAACCTTGTTGGACACTGGGGTAAATCATGGCCATCCACTGTTGGCACCGATGGTGGCCGATGCGGATAGGCACAGTGTCGAGCCGGGCTGGGGGCCTGATGATCAGAACGGCCATGGAACCGAACTTGCAGGCCTGTCACTGATCGGTGATCTTGTTTTGGCCCTGGAAGGGGAGGAATCGATTGAAATTCCACATCGGCTTGAGTCGGTAAAAATCCTACGCTGGCCTGGTGATAACGAAGGCGAATCCTATGGCGCAATTACTGCCGAAGCGGTTGGGCGGGTAGAGGTTACCGACCCCGCACGGCGACGAGTATTTGCGATGGCTGTTTCCTCTCCCGATGGGCGTGACCGCGGACGACCATCGTCATGGTCTGCAGAGATCGACCGGCTTGCTTCTGACTACGCTGGTCAAGGCGAAAGACCCCGCCTGTTTGTGCTCTGTGCTGGCAATACAATGGACTCTGCTGCTTGGACGGAGTATCCGACTAGCCTTTATACAAATACGGTGCACGATCCTGGGCAGTCCTGGAATGCACTTACCGTTGGAGCCTATACCCAACTTACTACGATCACTGAGGCCGGCGCCCAGCATTACCAGCCGATTGCACCAGCGAACGGACTCAGTCCCTACACGACGACATCAGTGACGTGGCAGTCAGATTGGCCGTTTAAGCCGGACATCGTCATGGAGGGTGGTAATGCGGGAGTGGATGAAGCGGCAAACTTTGCCTCCCAATTTGACAGCCTCTCCCTACTGACAACATGCCATGAGCCGCATGAGCGGCTTTTCTCCGTAAGCTGGGCAACTAGTGCCGCAACGGCACTAGCCGCTGGCATGGCGGCACGGGTCAAGGCGGCCTACCCAACATTCTGGCCAGAAACGGTGCGAGCATTGATGGTGCACTCGGCTCGATGGACCCAGCCTATGCTCGACGCCTATATCCCAAACGGGGTCGTCAACCGCGATAATCTGAAGCAACTTCTACGACATTGCGGCTATGGTGTACCTAGTCTTGAGCGAGCCCTCTATAGTGCTGGCAACTCACTGACAATGGTCGTGCAGGATCAGCTCCAGCCATTCCATAAAGCAAACGGGAAGGTTCGCACCTGCGACATGCATCTGCACGACCTTCCATGGCCAACCGATATCCTGGAGGCCCTAGGTGACACCCAGGTCACTTTGCGGGTGACCCTGTCATATTTCATTGAGCCCAACCCCGGCGAGCGGGGTGGTATCGACAAATACGCCTATCAATCTCACTCCCTCCGATTCGAAGTGAGGCGGCCCTTGGAAAATGAGGCGTCTTTCCGTGGTCGCATTAATGCTCAAGCGGCCGACGAAGAGCAGGGGCTGCCCGGAGCTGCCGTTGGGGACCCAAACTGGTTCATAGGGAAACGCTTACGTGCTCGCGGGTCAATGCTTTCCGATAGTTGGACCGGGACTGCTGCCGAACTGGCCAGCAGGGGTCAATTGGCGGTGTATCCTGCAATGGGCTGGTGGCGGAATCGGCCGGGTCATGAACGCTATAACCGGGTAGCCCGGTATGCGTTGATAGTATCGATTGAGGCACCAGCAGTTGAGCAGGACTTGTACGCTAGCATCGAGCAGCAAATTGCTGTTCAGGGGCATGTTCAAATTCAGGTCTAGGTCGAGTACTGCAGATGTTGGAACCGAAAACCTCTGTCATCAATATCAATTGATATGCGGGTGCCAGTGCCAAAGTAAGTTCTGTTATGCATCACAAGGGGAACTAGTGTGGGTGGAATGAACTTCGGTCCGGGAGTATTGGCTGATGGACTATCCGAGACTGCAGGATACAAAGCAGGTCTTGCACTCTCTATCGAAGAGCTCTGTGATCACCTCACCGGAACTGAGTATCCCGACATAATACGTCGGTCTGAAGAGTATGGAACTAGGCTGCGTTCAGAAGAGTATGAGGCGCTGTTTTACAAGCTCCTATATCGAATTGGCTACACAGAAGAAGAGTATGACGGCGATCATATAGGTATTAAGCGTATTCACAAATATCGCCGAATGAACCTGCTCCACGAGTATGAGGGGATGCACATAATTTTCAGAGAGATGTGGATGGATTTGATAAATAAGACTTTGGCCAAAGGCTCCAAAGCAATCGACCCAACCCCATTCCTGATTAAGTGTCGCGAACAGTTCGGTAAAGTTGGTCTCCAAATGGCTATGGAACAAATTGAAGTGATGAATCGTGCATTCACACTTAGTCCGCATTCCATTGGCCGCTCCGTTGATTGGACAAGCCCGCTTGCGTTGAAGAAGCTTTTTACGGGTGCCCGTGATGATCCGGAAGGTGGCAAGTTCATCGACCAGCGCTTTGTGAACTATTTGTCGAATAATCATGAGCGGATGCCAGAAATACATTGGAGAAAGTTCGAAGAGCTTACTGCTGAGTTTTTTCACCGTGAGGGATACCAGGTAAAGCTTGGGCCTGGAAGCAACGACGATGGTGTAGACGTTCGCGTATGGAAGCAGGATTCTGATCCGGCAGACAAGCCTCTTTGTTTAGTGCAATGTAAACGTCAAAAGGCCAAAGTGGATCGGGTTATCGTAAAGGGGTTGCATGCCGATGTTGAGTATGAAGGTGCGGAGTACGGCGTGATTGTTACAACTTCCGAACTCAGCCCAGCGGCTCGAAGTACAGTTACTGCGCGTGGTTATCCGATACGAGAGGTAGAAAGAGAAGGGCTAAAAAAATGGCTTTCTGTACTACGCACACCGGGTACAGGAATCATCAGGCTGTAGTGATGCATGCGGACATCTAAAATCTCTGCTATATGGCCGTGCCTGCAGCCATCGCTATATTCGGCCAAGCCGGCCCACACCAATCTGCGTGCTAATGCGCTCCCAAAGATCATCATGGGGAAATCTCCCCATGGTTTGTGTTCTCAGGTGGGTCCATCCCCACAGCCATTGCAACAGCTTAAGCATGCCATCCTGGTACTGACTTCTTGTTGGCGGGCCTGCTTTCCACGCGGGAACCACGGGGATGCTAAACCCGAACAGGCAATCAAAACCTTTCTTCCCATACATGAGGTGCTGCTTGGCCCTGTAGATGTCATCCTGGGAGTGCAAGGGGCCTTCGTCCACCACGTTGGAGAGGACGTCATTGAGCATGCTCACTCCATGAATAAAGACCCCTGCATCTAACTCGCATTGGCCATTCTCCCAGACAGTCCTACTGAAAATCTTGGCGTTGAAGACCTCAAAAAATTCAGCAGCCAACCCCCGGTGCTTGAACGCCCCCCCTGCGATCAGCATGCACTTGTATACCCTTTCCATGGGTTGACGATTGCCCAGTTGCAAACGCTGATCCGCTATCTGGGGGTATATCTGGACCCGGCTGCTAATTTTAGGCCGCTCAAGATTGCCCGAGGCGGCGCCATGGAGGTTTCTTGGGCGATTTCGTCGCTGGCTGCCGAGATCCTGGTGGTCTGGCCCGAGAAATTCCACCTGGCGCTCGATGTGCTGCAAAGTAATGGTGGCGAAGCAAAAAACAGCCTGAAGGCTGTTTTCAAGGAGGCGTACCAGTACCTTTACCAAGGTGGTCTGCGTGGTGGCGTCTATCGCCCGATGCGTGAGGCCTTCGAGCAGTGGGTGACCCATAGTTGGAAGGGGATACTCGCCCGGCGTAATCGACGCCTGACAGATTCTGTGCTGGAAAACGCGCATTGGATCCCGGGCAAGGCAGCAGCGGATCGGCTTGGCATCTCGATGGCCAGGCTGCGCTATCTCGTCCGCTCCGGTCAACTAGATGGCCAGGAGACAATCAGTGCCAAGGGCCGGCATTTCCTGATGGTACGGAAAGACCAGCTGGCACGAGTGGAGGAGGAGCTGGCTGGAGAAGTCACCTTGGGTAAGGCCATGGAGATTCTTGGGCTGGGCAAAGTCAGGATGAGGCGGATACTGAAACTGCTTTTCCCCTCTGCTCGGCGAGTGAACGACCAGCAGCCTTTGCCATGGTGCATCTCCAGTACGGAGGTATACCAACTGGCGGAGCTGGGAGAGGAGCTGCCATGCGTTTACTACGTAGACGATGACGAGATTTCGCTAGCCGATGTTCTGCATTACTGGCAGTGGAATGCTGACGAAATCGTGTCGTTGGTGGAGGAGGTCAAGGCGGGAGCGTTCGTGCTGACTAGAGCGCTTATCGGCAAAGCAGGTATCAGCCGCTGGGTATTCAAGCGCAAGGATCTGATCCAGTGGCGGGCCGCCATGCAAACAGACCGGGTCAATTGGGTTACGATTCCTGAGCTGGCGGAAGTGCTAGGGGTGAAACAGCAGGTTGCTTACTGGCTCACCCAGAACGACTACATCCGCTCTCACAAGCTAGGAACCAGAAAGCACCATGGTTCACGGGTTCGGACGATCGATGTGGATCGCTTCCTCCGACAGCACATCTTCGGAACTGAGATTGCTGACAGGATTGGCCATTCACCCAGAAAGGCCATGCTCATGCTGAAGGCCGTGTCGATCTACCCGCTTCGCGGAACCAGCATCGAAGCATGCCGTCAGCTGGTCTATACTCGTTCTGAAGCACTTGACCGGTTCATCGCCAAGCACAGCGTTGGCGACCTGACGAAGTGGCACGACACTGTGAAACGACGTGAGAAAGCTTGGGAGAGGATAATCTACGAAAATGGGACGCCGATACCCGATCCGTCCCACTTTCGACTAGAACCTCGTTGATCTGGCAAAGACCCAGATCTAGACGAAAATGGTATCCTACAGATATAAGTTTTTGTTTTTAAAAGAAAAAGCGGCCTTATGGCCGCTTTTTTATTGGCTGATTACATTCGTAAAACTAATGTAATCACCACACATTGAGCTGTGATTAGCAGCGAAATATAGTGAATCTTGGGCTTAGCAGCACTCAGCACCAACCTGGCCAGCCCAACTTACAGTGTTGCTAGATGGACTGTATTTCTTTGATCCGGTCGATAAATCCTTGGAGGTCTTGAAGTGTTTCCTGTTGCCTTACGGTGTAGGTCTCATGAATGCTGGTGGGGATGACCAGCTGGAGATGATGAGACGCCATTTCATCGGTCTGGGTTTCACTGATAGAGGCTTCCAGCGTAACGAGGTGTTTTGACGGAATTCGGGCTGCTTCACTCAGTACCTGGCGCCAGCGATCCTTGCAGGTGGTCTTGGCGCCCAGCATGATGAGGTTGCCAGAAGGGAAGTCAGGATTGCTGTAGTCGGCAAAAGACGGGAAGAGGAAGTCCGGCTTGGCGTTGTTTTCAGTAACGTGTCCTTTTCCCCTGCCTTGTTGAAATTTCAGTTTGTGCAGTCTGAAGAGGTGGTCAAGATGGCCTTCGAAGGCATGGCCAACACGTGATTTGCGTCGGTTCTGGACACTGAGGGAGAAGCTGATGAACTCATCCACATCATCCCCGTTGTCTCCAAAACCGGCTCGCAGCCGGTCCTGAACCAGGTGGCGTTCATAGATCCGGAAGAGCTTTTCTTCATGCTCCATCCAGCCCATCAAGGTGTCATCCGGTCGGGTGATCGGATCCACTTCTTTGGCAATGGACTCCCGTGCAAATTGGGAAAAATCTGCTGTTCCAGGGAATACCACTCCGCCAAAGGCATTCACCAGCTGGCCAAGCCATTGGTCGTCTGCAACGGCTGGTTTGCTCAGTTCTATACCCAGGTCTTCCAGCATCAGCCGTAACGGAAGCAGCAAGCTGATGGAGTCCAGCGTACCCGCCCGGAAACGCTCGTCGATCAGCCCCAGACCGAAGAGAGTACGGAGCTGGTTTTCGATGGAGCTGCCTGCCGGTGTGAAGACCATCAGCAGGGTGCCATCCTTCATTTTGGCGACGAGGAAGAAATCACCAGGGGAGAGTTGTTGGGTGACCTGGCTGTCATAGTAGTACAGCCGGTATTCCGGACTACGGTGGGCTACCTTGCGGCGGCTGTCATACCAAGTGACTTCACTTTCACAGGTAAGAAGGGCTTCGTTTTCGTCCCGGATGTAGATCTGGCGTGCCTTGAAACGGAATTCTTCTGTCTTGCCGGGAGTGCCAAGCCATTGTTTGAATCCTGCTGCGGGTAGCCCACCGATTTCGTGCTGGTGGGAGCGGCCCGGGTCGGCATCCACGGCACTCAGGTATTTGGCGGCAACGCCTTCGAAGTAGTCACTGATTCTGTCGCTGAACATGGCAAGGGCTTCAATCCTGATTCGTCTATCTGGCTAGTAGACAAACCTTTTAGCAGCCAGTCCGTGACATAGTCAATCAACATAAACAGTCCGATTGATCTATTCGATCTTGTCGCACACTCCCAAACGACCAGTATCCGCCAACCTTGCTTGACGAGTTCAGCATGCTGACTCTCGTCACGTAACTTGTTCTGGCCGATTTTCTGTAACCAGAATTCGGTACGAGTCTGTGGCACCTTGAAATAGCGGCAGTCATGCCCATGCCAGAAGCACCCATGGACAAAGATTACGGCCTTGTACTTCGGGAAAACCAGATCCGGTTTCCCAGGGAGATCCTTGACATGCAGGCGGTAGCGGAAACCGGCAGCATGGAGAGCTTTGCGGAGAACAAGCTCGGGCTTGGTATTTTTGCCCCGGATGCCGGACATCATCCGGCTTCGGGTGGCTTTGTCGACGATATCGGTCACTGCTGATTCGGGTCGGGGATGCCAAAACGTTGCATGAAGTACGGGCATGCGGTGTCAAGAACATCATTGCCGTGCAGCGCAAACAGTCGCTGCACGACCGAATCTGCCTTGATTGCCTCTTCGGTGGAAAAGAACGGCTTGCCGCTATCGATATGAACGATTTCACCGGCCGGGTCTTCCGGGTGATAAATCAGGTCCAGCCGGTCCATCATGTCGAACCATTGCTGCATGTCCTCGCGGCTATCTCCTGCAAGGTCAGGAATCCTGTTCAAGGATGGCATAGGGGCTTCCTTTTTCTTTCAGATCAAATGCGTGCCCATCATCAGGCCACATGTCCTGGATGACCGGGTTGAATTCTTCGCGGGTGATGAATGGTTTCATGACCTGGGCGACAGCCTTGAAAACCGGCATTACGACCGAGTTGCCAAACTGCTTGTAGGCGCGGGTATCGGATACGGGAATCACGAATGAATCATCCAGCCCCATCAGGCGGGCGCATTCGCGGGGGGTCAGGCGGCGGGGGTTCTTGTCTTCGCCCTGGTCGATCAGCACTTCCGAGCCGTCCTTGTAGTAGCGGGCGGAGAGAGTACGGGCCACGCTGTGCGGACCAACCAGTCCGAAGCCGAAGCCATTGCCTTTGGCGCGGTGTTTTTCCGCGTAATTCTGCAGGTACTGCCACAGCTTTGGCGTCAGCGTGTATTTCGGGTTGACCTGACGGCTCTCGTGATCGAAGTACTTGTCGCCGTCGTGCTCGATATAGGGTTCGCTACCATCCGTTTTGTGCAGGATGTCTTTCATCGTCTTGCAGCCTTTCGGCGGCAGGTCCAGCAAGTCCCAGCTGAATTCGGCCGGATCGCGGAAACCGATGATCACGATCCGTTCGCGGTGTTGCGGTACGAAATGCTGGGCATCAATGATGCGGTAGTGGATGTGATAGCCGAGGTCTTCTGTCAGTGTGCGGCGGATCACGTCAAAGGTGCGTCCCTTGTCGTGCGACATCAGGTTTTTCACGTTTTCCAGCAGGAAGGCTTTGGGGCGCTTTTCCTGCAGGATGCGGGCTACGTCGAAAAACAGGGTGCCCTGGGTTTCGTCTTCAAAGCCGTGAGCGCGGCCGAGTGCATTTTTCTTGGACACCCCGGCGATGGAGAACGGCTGGCAGGGGAAGCCGGCCAGCAGAACATCATGGCTGGGAATATCGCCGGCAATGACTTGCGTGATGTCGCCGTTTAGCGGGTGGTCATCATGGCGGAAGTTGGCCGCATAGGTTTTCTGGGCGTAATTGTCCCATTCGCTGGTGAAGACGCATTTGCCGCCAATATCTTCAAATGCCTTGCGTATGCCGCCGATACCGGCAAACAGGTCGATGAACCTGAATTCTTCCTTGCGTTCTTCCTTGGGGCCGAATGGCAGCAACAGCTGTTTCAGGCTGTCCACCAAATAGGGGCGCGGTTCGGTTTCGCGCGCAACCCAGCGACGGATGGTGCCCTGATCGGTGCCCAGGCGTTTTGCCAGTTCGGCCTTGTTGTAGTACTTCAGGGCTTCATCAAGGTACTGGCAGATCAGGTCGTGACGTGTGTTCATGCTTGTTCTCTGGGAATTTTTCATGCATTTTGACACGAAAATTCCCAAAGTCCAGGTGCGATTGGTTTTTCTATGTCAAGCTGATGTTTTATAAGGCTATTTCTTCGCATTTATGTTGCCGGGACGGTTGGGGAAAGTGGGGTCGTCGGGTCCGTATTGCATGCTGAAGTCGGTCTGAACATGCGGCCAACCCTGGCCGCCGTCCTCACGCCGCCAGCTTCCCCGCCGCCAGCAGCAGCAACCCCCCCGCCGTGGCTTCCGCCAGCCGCCGTTTGCGGTCGCTGAAGCGGCCCTTGCCGGCCATGCCGGCGACGCTGTAGCCGATCACGCTGTATACCACCGCGCAGGAGACGATGAAGATACCCGATAGCAGCAGCGCCTGCGTCGCCACGCTGGCGCCGGGGCGGATGAAGTTGGGCAGGATCGACAGGTAGATCAGCAGGCCTTTCGGGTTGAGCAGGCTGGTGAGCAGGCCCTTGCGCAACAGGCCGTGCACCGGGCGGCTGTCCAGCTGCAGGCTGCCGGGGCGGCTGGCGGCGCGGAACATCTGCCACGCCAGGTACAGCAGGTAGGCAAGGCCGGTCCAGCGGATGGCGTGCAGCAGCGGCGGCCAGGCGCTGAGCAGCGCGGCGATGCCGAAGGCGGCCAGCAGCGCGTGCACGCTGTAACCGGCGAGGATGCCGAGCGTGGCGCGGCGCACGGCGGCGCGACCACCGCTCAGGCCTTGCGAGGCGACGAACAGGATGTCGGGGCCGGGGCTGCAGACCAGCGGGAAGACGGTGAGGGCAAACAGCAGCAGGGTATCGCTGGGCATGGGGCATTCTTTCTCGGGCAGATTAGCGGGTGGCCGTTGCCGGGCGGGCAATGACGCGTGGCTGCCGAAAATTCTAGGGTTTTCGCGCTGAAATCGGGTTGTGTTGTGACGCGGAGTCGGGCTTGCCGATAGAATCGGCTGCGAATATTTCAGGAGATAGCCGCAGTGGATGCCGTAAAGCTGGACAGTATTGATCGTCGCATTCTGCACGCGCTGCAACGCGACGGTCGTTTGCAGAACATCGAGCTGGCGCGCGCGGCCGGCCTGTCGCCGTCGTCGTGCCTGCGGCGGGTGAAGCTGCTGGAGGCGCACGGCGTGATCAAGCGCTACGTGGCGGTGCTGGACGGTGCCAAGGTCGGCGCCGGGCTGTCGCTGTTCGCGCGGGTGTGGTTCAAGGCGCAGGACGCGGACACCACCAACCATTTCATCGCCAGCGTGCGCGACATGGCGGAGGTGGTGGAATGCCACATCATGGCCGGCGAGTGTGACGCGCTGCTGCGCATCGTGACGCAGGATCTGGCGTCGTACCGCAAGTTTCACGCCGAGCAGCTGACGCGCATCGCCAGCGTGCAGAGCGTGAAAACCGAGGTGCCGATGGAGACGGTGAAGCTGACCCACGCGCTGCCGCTGTAACCGTCGTGCTGCGGTTTTGGCAAGGCCGGGGCGCGGGCCGGGGATGAGCGGCCGTGCCGGCCGGCCACCCGCCTGTGCCGTTGCGGCCAACGTTGGCCGCATGGTTTGCCATGCCCGCCGCCGGCTGCGGCGGGGTGGCTCAGCCGGGAGGTGGCGGCTTATTTCAGCATGTCGTAGCCGAGCTTGACGATGAGCAGCAGCAGCAGGCCCAGGAACAGGCCGCGTACGAAGCCGGTGCCGTGCCGCATCGCCAGCCGGCTGCCGGCCACGGCGCCGAGCATGTTGCAGGCCGCCATCGGCAGCGCCACCCCGTACAGCACCTTGCCGGCGGGCACGAAGAAGCTCAGCGCCGCAATATTGGTGGCCAGGTTGACGAACTTGGACGCCGCCGAGGCCTGCAGGAAATCGAAGGCAAAACAGCGCACGAACAGGAAGATCAGGAAGCTGCCGGTGCCGGGCCCGAACAGGCCGTCGTAGAAACCGATCCCGCCGCCGATCAGCACCGACAGCACTCGCTCGCGGGTGCCGACGGTCTGCGGCCGCGCCAGCTGGCCGAAGTCCTTCTTGCGGAAGGTGTAGATCGCCATCACCACGATCAGCACCAGCACCAGCGGCCGCATCAGGGTTTGCGGCACCGACGACACGGCGGCGGCACCGAGAAAGGCCATCGCGAAGGCGCTGATGGCGGCCGGCAGCACCAGGCTCCACGGCACGCGGACGCGGCCGATGAAGGTGCGTGCCGCCAGCGAGGTGCCGCAGGCCGAGGCCAGCTTGTTGCTGCCGAGCAGGGTGGCGGACGGCACGCTGGGCAGCAGGTTGAACAGGGCGGGGATCTGGATCAGCCCGCCGCCGCCCACCGCGGCGTCGATCAATCCGGCACAGAAGGCAAAGCCGCACAGCATGGCAAGGGTCAGCATGGCGCGATCCTCCAGCCGTGGCGGGACGGGGTACGGGGACGGGGCGGGGCTGGCCATCCGGCAGGATGGCGCGTCTGGGCGGCGATGGGGTGCATGGCGGATACCGGTCTGGATGAAAGTCAGGATCAGCGGCCGCGGCGTGGCCGGCGGGGCGACGAAGCGGCAACGGCAGGCAGCTTAGTGCTGGCCGCCACGACCGTGTTGCAATATGGTGTTGCGAAAAACGGAACAGGAGTCTCCATGTCGACCTCCCTGCTGTGGGAAATCCGCGTGTTTTGTACCGTGGTGGAAAGACAGAGCTTTGTCGCGGCGGCGCGCCTGCTGGGGCGTTCGCCCAGCGCGGTGACGCGCGCCATCCAGGCGCTGGAACAGGCCGTGGGCAGAGAGCTGCTGCAACGCTCGCAAAAGCTGCTCAGCCTGACGGCGGCGGGGGCCAGCTATTATCCGCACGCCCGGCAGATCCTCGATCTGCAGGCGGCGGCGCAAGAGGCGCTGGCCGGGCTGGGCGGCGAGGCGCCCGGCTGGATACGCTGCGCGGCGCCGGAAAGCCTGTCCATCGGCGTGCTGCCGGCGGTGCTGGCCGACTTTGGCCGCCAGCATCCGGACGTGAGCATCGATGTGCGCTTCAGCGACGAGCCGCTGGACCCGATACAGGAAAAGCTCGATTTCACCATTCGTGGCGCCTTTCCGCAGTCGAGCGAGCTGATCGGCTTTCCGCTGTGGAATTACCGGCGCCACCTGTATGCCAGCCCCGACTACATCCGGCGCATGGGGCTGCCGCTGCACCCGGACGAGCTGGCGCGGCACGAGCTGATCGTGCATACCGCGCCGCGTATCCTCAAGGACTGGCACTTTGTCGCCGATGGCGAACAGCGCCGCTTCCGGGTGGCGCCGCGCTATCGCCTCAATTCCGGCGCCGCGGTGTACCACGCGGCGCGCGCCGGTGCCGGCATTGCCCGCCTGGCCGACTGGCTGGCCGAGGCGGCGGTGCGCGACAACGCGCTGGTCAAGGTGTGCCCGGCCTACCGGCTGACCTCGTCGGCGGGGCTGGACCCGCAAATGCACGCGGTGTATGCCCGTGGCCGCCTGCCCGCCCGCGTGCGCCTGTTCCTCGACGCCTTGCGCCAGGGATGGCCGCAGCCGTCATAAGCGATTGTTTTTTATGGCCAGGCCGGCGCGCGGGCAGGGGGCGTGTTACCATCTGCGCCGCGCCGTTTTTATTGCTTTGCAGCATAGGGCGGCGCCACGCTGCTGTGGCAGCACCCTTGTCCTGATGCGGCCAACGTTGGCCGCATTGCCTGTCGTCTTCCCGCCTTGTCGCCGGTCGCGGCGTAACCTGTTTCCTGCCGCCGCACGGCGCTTCCCATGATCATTCTGAAAAACGTGGCCTTGCGCCGCGGCACCAAAGTCCTGCTCGACAACGCGTCGGTGACGCTCAATCCCGGCGAGAAAGTCGGCCTCGTCGGTCGCAATGGCGCCGGCAAATCCTCGCTGTTCGCGGTGCTGAACGGCTCGCTGCACGAAGACGGCGGCGATGTGTCGATCCCGTCGCAGTGGCGCATGTCGCAGGTGGCGCAGGACATGCCGGAAACGGCGCAGACGGCGACCGAGTTCGTGGTCGAAGGCGATACCACCCTGCTCGCCGCGCAGCAGGAGGTGACCGAGGCCGAGGCCGGCGAAGACTACATGCGCATGGCGCACGCCTATACCGCGCTCAACGACGCCGGCGCCCACGACGCGCCGGCACGGGCGCAGGCGCTGATTCTCGGCCTGGGTTTCAGCGTCGCCGAGCTGCAGCAGCCGGTGAACAGCTTCTCCGGCGGCTGGCGCATGCGGCTGCAACTGGCGCGCGCGCTGATGTGTCCGTCCGACCTGCTGCTGCTGGACGAGCCGACCAACCACCTGGATCTGGACGCGCTGGTGTGGCTGGAGGCGTGGCTGAAGCAGTACGCCGGCACCATGGTGGTGATCAGCCATGACCGCGAATTCCTCGACGCCGTCACCACGGTGACGCTGCACGTCGACAACGCCAAGCTGGTGCGCTACGGCGGCAATTACAGCAAGTTCGAGGACATGCGTGCCGAACAGCTGATCCTGCAGCAGGCGGCGCAGGCCAAGCAGCAGGAAAAGATGGCGCACCTGCAGAAGTTCATCGACCGCTTCAAGGCCAAGGCCAGCAAGGCCAAGCAGGCGCAGAGCCGCGTCAAGGCGCTGGAGCGGATGGAGAAGATCGCGCCGGTGCTGGCCGACGCCGACTTCCAGTTCGAATTCAAGGAGCCGATGAGCCTGCCGAACTCGATGCTGTCGATGACCGGCGCCGCGTTCGGCTATCCGGCCATGGACGGCGCGCCGGCAGACACGCCGCCGACGGTGATCGTGCGCAACGTCAACCGCACCGTGCTGGCCGGCCAGCGCATCGGCATTCTCGGCGCCAACGGCCAGGGCAAGTCGACGCTGGTGAAAACCGTGGCCGAGGCGCTGCAGGCGGTCGGCGGCGAGATCATCCGCGGCAAGGGGCTGAACATCGGCTACTTCTCGCAGCAGGAGCTGGACGTGCTGCGCCCGGAGGACGATCCGCTGCAGCACATGTTCCGCCTGGCGCGCGACACCCCGGCGGCGATGCGGCCGTCGGCCAACGACTGCCGCGAGCAGGGGCTGCGCAATTTCCTCGGCACCTTCAACTTCAGCGGCGACATGGTGAAGCAGGCGGTGGGCAGCATGAGCGGTGGCGAGAAGGCGCGGCTGGTGCTGTGCATGATCGTGTGGCAGCGGCCGAACCTGCTGCTGCTGGATGAACCGACCAACCACCTGGACCTCGCCACCCGCGAGGCGTTGAGCGTGGCGCTGAACGAGTTCGAAGGCTCGGTGATGCTGGTCAGCCACGACCGCGCCTTGCTGCGCGCGGTGTGCGACGAGTTCTGGATGGTGTCGCGCGGCGGGGTCAGCGATTTCGAGGGCGATCTGGACGACTACCAGGTCTACCTGCTGGAAGAGGCCAAGCGCCGCCGCGAAGAGGCGGCCGGCAAGCGCTAAGCCTGTAGACTCCGGCGTTAAAACATTGCGGCCAACCTTGGATCAAGGTTGGCCGCAGTGTTTTGGGCGATGCCGGCTAGCTGGCGCCGGCGGGCACGTCGCCCCAGCCGTTCTCGCTGAGCAGCGCCGCCAGTGGCTGGCGCTGCGCCCAGTTTTCCTGCTCCAGCATCGGCTTGTCGTAGAAGGCGTCGACGTGGCCGATGCACAGTATCGCCACCGCGCGCGCGCCCGGTGGAAACCGCAGCAGCGCGGCCAGCGCGTCCGGATCAAAGATCGACACCCAGCCCAGACCGATGCCCTCGGCGCGCGCCGCCAGCCACATGTTCTGGATGGCGCAGGCCACCGAGGCCAGATCCATCTCCGGCAGCGTGCGGCGGCCGAACACATGGCGTTCGCGGCCGTCCATCAGCGCCACCACCAGCACCTCGGCGCACTCGCGCAGGCCCTCCACCTTCAGGCGCATGAATTCCTCCTGCCGCTGGCCGAGGGCGGCGGCGGTGCGCTGCCGTTCCTGCTCCACCAGCGCGTGCAACTGCTCACGCAGCGCGGCATCGCTGATGCGGATGAAGCGCCACGGCTGCATGTAGCCGACGCTGGGCGCGTGGTGCGCCGCCTGCAACAGCCGTTGCAGCAGCGCCGGGTCCAGCGGCTCCGGGCGGAAGTGGCGCATGTCGCGCCGTTCGCGGATCACGCGGTAGACGGTGGCAATCTCGGCGTCGCTGTAGCGGCTCATGCGGGGGCTCGTGAGAAGGGGAAAGGTAGGGCGGGGGACGGTTTCACGTGAAACGCGCGGGTTTCACTCTTCCCACGGCCACCAGTCCGGCGCCGGCTTCAGGTACTTTTCCGGGTAGCCGGCGAACAGGTTGGCGGCGATGCGCTGCGGGTTGCTCACGCCGTGCTCGTCCAGCCAATCGTCCAGCGCCTCGGTCTGTTCGCTGTAGCCCATCAGCCGGTACAGCAGCGCCCAGTCTTCCGCCATGCACCAGTTGAGGCCGTCCGCCTGCCAGATGGCGCCATCGTCGAACGGCCACTGGAACTGGCCCTTGTCCAGACGGATCGCCAGTCCGGCGATCAGGTCGATCTCCAGCCCGTCGGCGGTCTGCAGTCGGGCGAAGTGGCGGGTGGCGTACAGCGGATGCGGCGGCGGGGTGATGTCGCTGGCGTGTTGCAGCAGCAGCGCCTTGACGGCGGCGAAGTCCTCGGCAGTGGTGATCAGATCGAGGTCGCGCGGCTCGTCGACGAGGCCGAGCTGTTGCAGCAGGGTGCTGCCGCCGATGGCCCAGCTCAGGCCGGCCAGCTGCGGTGCGAGGGGGGTGATGAAGGCGCGGGGTGTGCTCATGCGGTGCTTCCGGCAAGCGCGGCGCCGTTGCGGCCAACCTTGGCCGCAAGCGGGGCGACGCAGTGAGTGTGGCGGTTCAGTAGTGCGGCGGAATGTCGTCGCGCAGCGAGCCGACGGTGTCATCCTGGCTGGCGCCCTGTTGCAGCTGGTACAGGTGGCGCAGCTGTTCCTGCAGCAGGTCGATCTGCTGCTGCTGGCGGGTGACGGTGAGATTGAGCGCGTCGAGCAGGTCTTCCTGCAGCGCAACCTTGATTTCCAGTTCGATGAGGCGTGATTCCATGATTGGTACCCGCTGAGTGTGGTGGTGGTGCTTTTCTGATCATAGAACGGAAAACGGGGTTTCCATTTCTGGAAACCCCGTAAATCCTGGTGCCGGCGGCAGGAATCGAACTCGCGACCCCCTGATTACAAGTCAGGTGCTCTACCATCTGAGCTACACCGGCGAAGAGGCGTGCATTATTGCCGAAGATTGTTTATCTGGCAAGTCCCCGCGTCATTTTTTTGGCCTACAGCACCAGCGCCGCCACCCAGCCGGCGGCCAGCAGCGGCAGGTTGTAGTGCAGGAAGGTGGGGATCACCGTATCGCGCATGTGGTCGTGCTGGCCGTCGACATTGAGGCCGGAAGTCGGCCCCAGCGTGGAGTCCGACGCCGGCGAACCGGCGTCGCCCAGCGCGCCGGCGGTGCCGATGATGGCCACCGTCGCCAGCGGCGAGAAGCCGAGCTGGATGCACAGCGGCACGTAGATCGCGGTCAGGATCGGCACGGTGGAAAACGAGGAGCCGATGCCCATGGTCACCACCAGCCCGACAAACAGCATCGCGAACGCGGCCATGCCGCGGTTGTCGCCGAACAGGCTGGCGGAGGCGCTGACCAGCTCGCCGATCTGGCCGGTGGCGGTCAGCACCTCGGCAAAGCCCTGCGCGGTGATCATCACGAAGCCGATCATCGCCATCAGCTTCATGCCGTCGCTGAACACGTCGTCGGCCTCGCGCCATTTCAGCGCGCCGGTGGCGATGAACAGCAAAAAGCCGCACAGCGCGCCCAGCAGCATCGAGTCGCTGTACAGCTGCACCGCGAACGCGCCGGCGATGGCCAGCAGCGCGGTGACGGTGCCCTTGCGGCTGATGCGGGTGCCGGTGCGCTCGGCGTTCTCGATCTTGCCCAGCGAGTACGAACGCGACTTGCGGTAGCTGACGAACACCGCCAGCAGCAGGCCGACGAGCATGCCGGCGGCCGGGATCGCCATCGCGTGCATCACGTTGACGCCGGAGACGTCCATGCCGGCCTTGGCAATGTTGCCGAGCAGGATCTGGTTCAGGAAGATGTCGCCGAACCCGACCGGGAACAGCATGTAGGGCGTCACCAGGCCAAAGGTGATCACGCAGGCCACCGCGCGGCGATCCAGCTGCAGCCGCGCCATCACGTACAGCAGCGGCGGGATCAGCAGCGGGATGAAGGCGATGTGGATCGGCACCAGGTTCTGGCTCATCACGCTGACCACCGCCAGCAGCGCCAGCAGCAGCCACTTCAGCCGCGCCTTGCCGTCGCTGCGCTGCAGCCGCGCCACCGCGGCATCGGCCAGCGCGTGCGGCAGGCCGGACTTGGCGATGGCCACCGCGAAGGCGCCCAGCAGCGCGTAGGACAGCGCCACCGCCGCGCCATTGGTGATGCCCTTGTTGAAGGCGGCCAGCGTTTGCGCCAGGTCCAGCCCGCCGCTGAGGCCGCCGACGAGGGCGCCCAGCAGCAGGCTGATGACGACGTGGGTGCGGGCGAGGGTCAGCGCCAGCATCAGGGTTACTGCGATCAGGATGGCATTCATTTGTATATACAAAGTACTGATTTGAAATGAAAAAAAGGGCGCAAGGGTAGCGCAAGCGCGCAGCACTGTCGAATGCGGCGCACGAGGGGCAAGGCGGGCGGCCAGGGTTGGCCGCAGCGGCGGGTGGGAGGAGGGCGCGTCCACCGTCGGGGTCAGCGTTGCAGCGGCGTGGCCTGGCCGGCGGCCATCTCGGCGGCGAACAGTTGCTGCAGCTGGGCCAGCAACACCTGGCGCAGGAAGCGGTGCAGCGGGTGGCCGTCGTTGCGGCGGTGCCAGACCAGGTCGATCTGGATTTGCGCCGCGCCCGGCAGCGGCGAGCAGCGCAGCGCGGGATGCAGGTCGAACAGCGAGTGGTACAGCGCCGGCTGGATGGAGACCAGCGGCGCCTGCTGCAGGATGTGCGCGATCGCCATCAGACTGGCCGCCAGTGCCACGATGCGGCGGGCCAGGCCGTGGCCGGCAAACAGGTGGTCGATGACGCCGGCGGCGGTGCCGCGATAGCTGCTGACCACGTGATCGCAGGCCGCCAGCTCTGCCAGCGACGGTGTCGCCGACAGCACGAGTTGCTGCGTGCTGTGCACCGAGCAGAAGCCGCTGTCGAACAGCGGCCGCCGGCTGTGCCAGTCGCGCAGCGGCAGCGGCGCGGCGGTGATCAGCAGGTCGACCTCGTCGTTGTCGAGCGCGGCCAGCTGCTGGTCGGTCTCCAGCAGCTGCGAACGCAGTTGCAGCTGCGGCGCCTGCTGCCGCAGCGCGGCGATCAGCGACGGGTACAGCATCGCCTCCATGCCGTCCGGCATCGACAGCCGCAGGCTGGCGTTGACCGCCGCCGGATCGAACGGCGGCTGGCGGAACAGGAAGCGGTTGGCCTCCTGCAGCCAGGCGTGCACCGCCGGCGCCAGCGCCAGTGCGCGCGCGGTCGGCTCCATGCGGCTGCCGCAGCGGATGAACAGCGGATCGTCGAGCAGCTTGCGCAGTCGCGCCAGCGCGTGGCTCATCGCTGGCTGGCCGAGGTAGAGGCGGGCGGCGGCGCGGCTGACGTGGCGTTCCTGCATCAGTACGTCGAAGGCCAGCAGCAGGTTGAGGTCGAGGCGACGCAGCGCGTCGGCATCAAGATCGAATTCGTTCATGATCAGTATTCTGATAATCGATTTCCATGATAGTACCGTCGCTGCCGATAATGCCACGTTCCCGTTACCGGCTGTCCGTCATGTCTATCGCTGCCGTCGCGCCGCGTTACCGCCTGCACCACCTTGCCATCGCGCTGATCGTGGCGCTGGAATACCTGCAAACCATGATGGTGGCCTTCGGCGCCGGCCGCATCAGCCACGGTCTGCACGCCACGGCACAGCAATTCAGCCTCGCCGCCGCCGGCTACGCCGCGGTGGCGGTGCTGATGATCCTCAGCCACCGCTGGTGGGTGCAGCGCCTCGGCTACCGCACCATGCTGCGGCTGTCGCTGCTGGCCTTCGGCGTGGGCGCACTGCTGTGCGCGCTGTCGCAGACGGCGGGTGATTTCATCGTCGCGCGCATGGTGCAGGCGCTGGGCGGGGCGGCGTTCTTCACCGCGTCAAGGGTGCAGATCATGCACTACCGCGGCCGCGAGCGGCTGCAGGCGATGCTGTTCCTGCCCGGTGGCATCATGCTCGGCTCCGGGCTGGCGCCCATCCTCGCCGCCGGCCTGCTGACGGTGACCGGCTGGCAGGCGCTGTTCTGGGTGTTGCTGCCGCTGGTGGCGCTCGCCGACTACGTGGTGCGGCAGGCGGTGCCGGAAGCGGAACCGGTGGCCAACGAACGCCCGGACCGGCTGCACCCGTGGGGCCTCGCGCTGCTGGTGGCCGGCGTATTCCTGCTGCAATGGGTGCTGGAGCGCGCCCGTTTCGAGCTGGCGGCGCACGGCGCGCTGCTGTGGTCGCTGGGGCTGCTGGCCGGCGTGCTGCTGTTGCTGCACCTGCGCCACGAATGGCGGCGGTCGGCGCCGCTGGTACCGTACCGCCGCTTCACCAGCGAGCGCTACCTGTGGGGCATGGCGGTGTACGGCGTGGCCTATGTGGTGATGTCGGCCTGCGGCTATGTGCTGCCGCTGTACATGGCGCAGGGGCTGGGTCTGAGCCTGCTGCACAGTGGCTGGCTGCTGGGCGGCAGCGGCCTGCTGGCGCTGCCTTTCGCCATCCTGCACCTGAAGCTGATGCTGCGCTGGCCGCATCTGCGCCGCTTCCTGTTGGCGGGGACGCTGTTGCTGGCCTTGGCCGCCGCGCTGCTGGCGCACAGCGCTACGGGTGGGGGCTGGCAGCTGGCGGCCGGGCTGCTGCTGTTCAACGGCCTGTTCCTGCCGTTCTTTCTCGGCACCACCGCTGCCGCCACCTTCAGCCACGTCGACGAGCAGGTGTTCAGCCACGCCTACCAGGTGAAGAACGCGATGCGCGAGGTGGCTAGCGCGCTGGGGCTGTCGTGGGCGGTGCTCATCCTGCAGCAGCGCAGCGACGCGCATCTGGCGGCGCAGCCGGAGCTGGCCGCCGGCCCGCTGCTGCTGCTGGCGGGGCAGGATTTCTTCTACGGCTTGCTGCTGCTGGCGCTGTGCATCGGTGTGCTGCTGCGCCTGCAGCGTCGCTTCGTGTAGCGCCAGGGTTGGCCGCAAACGACAACGCCCTGTCGCGGGACAGGGCGTTGTTTCGGGGCGGCGGGTTCAGCCGGCCAGCTGCGCGGCGAACGCTTCCGGAATCGCCGGGCGGCCGCGCTCGTTGACGGCGGTGCCGATGATCAGCCCCTCCAGCACCACCTTCTGGTCGGCGAGGCGGATCACCTGCTGGCGGAAGCCGAAGCGCACGCGCGACACCGCCTCGAACGCCACAGTGACCACGAACTGGTCGCCGCTGGTCAGCGACGCCTTGTAGTCCAGCTCCGAGCGCACCACCACCAGGTTCACCTTCTGTCGCGCCAGCTCGGCAAAGTCGATGCCCTTCTGCAGCAGGAATTCGTGGCGCGCGTGCTCCAGGTAGTTGAAGTAGACACCGTTATTGACGATGCCCTGCATATCGCACTCGTAATCACGCACCTTGAATTCAACGGCAAACACGGACATCGCTATGGCTCCAGATCGGGGTTGATGGGGATGGCGGTATACACGCCGGGGCGGGCAGTGTAACGCAAGGGGCGGCGCGCGCGGAATGGCAAGCGGGCCGGCGCGGCCAACGTTGGCCGCAAGCTCAGTCCGCGTCCGTGAAGTCCTGCGGCCGCAGCGCCTTGATGATGTAGAGGTCGAAGCGGGTGGACTTGCCGTCCAGCACCACCGACGGCTTCACGCCCTCGATCGGCACGCCGCGTTGCGGCCGTTTCACCACCACGCGTACGGTGGCGGCGGCGATGGCGGCGGCCAGCAGCTCGGCGCTGTCGAGGTCGTCGCCGATCACGTGCTGGAACGCCTGCATGCCTTTCTTGGCGGCGGCGGATTTCTTGTCGGTGTCGGGGAACATCGGGTCGACGAACACCACTTCCGGACGCTCGGCACGTGGCAGCGCGGCCTGTTGCGCCAGCCAGGCGATGGCGTTGCCGTGCACCAGCGTCATGCGCGCGGCGATGTCGGCGGTCGACGGATCGCGCGCGGCGCGCTCCAGCGCGTCGGCCAGCAGCGCGGCGGCGACGGGCGAGCGCTCCAGCATGGTGACGTGGCAGCCCAGCGTGGCCAGCACGAAGCTGTCGCCGCCGAGGCCGGCGGTGGCGTCCACCACCCGCGGCAGGTCCTTGGCGCCTTTCAGCCCCACCGCCTTGGCCACCGGCTGGCCGCGGCCGCCGCCCTGTTCGCGGCGGTGGCGGGCGGCGCCTTCCACGAATTCGGCGTACACCGCGCCGTGCTTGGCGCAGGTGACCAGCTCCAGCCGCTCTGGCCCCAGTTCCAGCCAGTAGCCGTCCGTCGGCCGCTGCCGTACCAGAGGCAGGGCAAAGCGGCTGGCCAGTTGCTCGGCGGTGTCGCGGCGCGCACTTTCGGCGCAGTACAGGGGGGTGGCGTGCATGCGGCTTCCTTCGTTGACGCGGCGAAGATACGGGATCGCTGTGGCGGCAGCAAGCGCTTTGCCTTTCTTGATGCAATGTGAATAAATGGTCGCATGTTGCTGCTTGCCTGTTTCTGTGCCGGGGTGGTGTTGTGCGTGTTTTTGCCGCAGCTGCCGAGCTGGCCCTTGTTGCTGACCGTGCTGCTGTTGTCGTGGCCGCTGTGGTGGCGCACGCGTCGCCTGTGGCTGCTGGCGCTGGTGGCCGCCACGCTGGGGCTGGGCTACGCCGCGTGGCGGGCAGAGTTGCGTCTGGCGCAGCGGCTGGATGCGGCACTGGTCGGCGAGGTGGTGCAGTTCAGCGGCGTGGTGCGCGGCCTGGCCAAGCCCGGCGAATTCGGCGTGCGCCTGCGCTTCGAGGTGGAGGAAACCGCGCCGGACATCCGCCTGCCGCCGCTGCTGGAGCTGAGCGACTACCGGCAGCAGGCGTGGCCGGCCGGCAGCCGCTGGCGCCTCAGCGCGCGCCTGCGTCCGCCGCGTGGTGCGGCCAACGTTGCCGGCTTCGACGCCGAGGCGTGGTACTGGTCGGAAGGGGTGCTGGCCACCGGCAGCGTGTTCAAGGGGCGGCAGGCGCTGGGCATGGCAACGGACTGGCCGGCGCACATCGACCGCCTGCGCGAACGGGTGGCGCAGCGGCTGCTGACCGGCTGTGACGAGCCGCGCGCCGCCGCGCTGGTGGCGGCACTGGCGGTGGGGGCGCAGCAGACGCTGACGCGTGGCGACTGGCAGTCGCTGGCCGCCACCGGCCTGACCCACGTGGTCAGCGTCTCCGGGCTGCACATCACGATGATCGCGTTGCTGGTGGCGTGGCTGTTGCGGCGCGCGCTGCGCTACCTGCCGCCGCTGCGGCGGCCGTTGTGGTGGGTGCTGGGCGGCGCGATGCTGGCCGCCGGCGCCTATGCCGCGCTGGCCGGTTTTTCGGTGCCGACGCAGCGCAGCCTGTGGATGCTCGTGGTGGCGGCCGTGGCGCTGGCCAGCCAGCGCGGGCTGTCGCCGTTGCAGATCTGGCTGGCGGCGCTGACGCTGGTGTTGCTGCTCGATCCGTTTGCGGTGCTGGCGCCGGGCTTCTGGCTGTCGTTCGGGCTGGTGGCGGCGCTGCTCGTGATGGTGGCCGGCCGCCGCGCGCCGGGCGGCAAGTGGCAGACCGCGCTGCAGGCGCAAGGGCTGGTGACGCTGGCGTCGACGCTGCCACTGGCGCTGTTCTTCGGCCAGCTGCCGCTGGTGTCGCCGCTGGCCAATGCGCTGGGCACGCCGCTGGTGTCCTTGCTGCTGACGCCGCTGGCCTTGCTGGCGGCGCTGCTGCCGTGGCCTTGGCTAGCCGTGGCGGCGGGGTGGGTGGCACAGCTGCTCTGGTCCTGGGTGGACCTGCTGGCCGGTGCGCCGCTGTACGCGGTACCGCAGCTGCCGTGGCCGCTGCTGCTGGCGGCGCTGGCCGGCACGCTGCTGGCCCTGCTGCCGTGGTCGTGGAGCGGGCGCGCGCTGGGCGGCTGCCTGTTGCTGCCGCTGCTGCTGTACCGGG
This sequence comes from Vogesella indigofera, assembly GCF_028548395.1. Taxonomy (NCBI): domain Bacteria; kingdom Pseudomonadati; phylum Pseudomonadota; class Betaproteobacteria; order Neisseriales; family Chromobacteriaceae; genus Vogesella; species Vogesella indigofera. The sequence goes on from NZ_JAQQLA010000004.1 coordinate 996,554, forward strand.
TGCCGCCGCCGGCCAGCGGCACGCTGGCGGTGGAGCTGCTCGATGTCGGCCAGGGGCTGGCGGTGCTGTTGCGCACGCGGCAGCACGCCTTGCTGTACGACACCGGCGCCGGCGAGGCGACGCGGGTGCTGCTGCCGGCGTTGCGCGCGCTGGATGTGCGGCGGCTGGACACGCTGCTGCTGTCGCACCACGACAGCGACCACGACGGCGCCGCCGCCAGCCTGCGCGAGGGCATCAAGGTTGGCCGCATCCTCGCCGGCCAGCCGCAGTTCTATCCCGGCGCCCAGCCGTGCCGCGGCGGGCAGAGCTGGGTGTGGGACGGCGTGCGTTTCGACGTGCTGTGGCCGCCGCCGGCGTGGCAGGGCGAGGACAACGCGCACAGCTGCGTGCTGCGGGTCGCCACCGCCGGGCAGGCGCTGCTGCTGAGCGGTGATGCGCCGCTGGCGGTGGAGCAGGCGTTGCTGGCGCGTTACGGCAGTGCGCTGCGCAGCCAGTGGCTGGTGCTCGGCCATCACGGCAGCCGTACTTCCAGCGGTGACGACTGGCTGCGGCAGGTGCAGCCGCAGATGGCGCTGCTCAGCGCCGGCTACCGCAACCGTTACCGCCATCCGCACCCGCAGGTGCTGGCGCGGCTGGACGCGGCCGGCATCACCGTGTGGCGCAGCGATCACGACGGCGCACTGGCGTTGCGGCTGGGGCCCAGAGAGGGCGAATTGCAGGCGCGGCGGGCGCAGGCGGCACGCTACTGGAGGCCGTGACCTTAGAACCTGTTCACGATCTAGCGCGCTCACGCGGACAGGGCGGAAACGACTGCGGAAGCGGCGTTTAGCGGGAGATCAACTCGCACGCCGTAGCCGTTTTCAACGCCGCATCGCCCCGTGGATATCCGTCATGGCAGATCGTGAACAGGTGCTCAGCCGTGAACGATGGCCAGCACCTGGTTGCCGTTGCCCTGGTACTGCAGCTGGTCGAAGGACAGCTTGCGCGCGATGAGGATGCCGCGGCCGTGGCTGCTGATCAGCTGCGTGGGGTCGTCGACCAGGTAGCGCGCCCAGTCGAAACCGTTGCCCTGGTCGCTGATGGTGAAGTGCAGGTCGCGGCCGTGGCGCTGCATGCCGACGCGAACCTCGCGCGCGCCCAGCACCGGGTCGGCCAGCCGCTGCTGCAGCGTCTCCTGCCAGCGGTCCTCGCGCTGCAGCTGGGTTTTTTCCTGGTAGTCCAGCTCCAGATTGCCGTGCTCGATGGCGTTGACGATCAGCTCGAACAGGCCGGTAGCGGTCTTTTCCGGGCTGCTGCTGGTGCGCGCCAGCAGCGCGGTGACGCAGCGTGCCTCGTGCAGCTGGCGGAAGCTGAAGCTGGCCTGCTCCAGGTGCTGCAGCGCGTCCAGTTGCTGGTTGGCCAGCTCGACAAAGTACTGGTGGCGGTCCCAGTGCTCGGTGGCGGCACCGACCACCGCCAGCAGCATGTCGCGCGAGAACGGCTTGGTCAGGTAGTAGAAGGCGCCACCGGCCAGGCTTTCCTGCACGCTGGCGGCGGCGCCGACCGCGGTCTGCATGATCACCGGCAGGAAGGCCAGCCGTTCGGTGGCCTTGATGCGCTTGAGCAGGTCGACGCCGCTGATGCCGGGCATCATCTTGTCGAGCAGGATGGCGGAAAACTGTTCGCCCTCGCGCTGCAGGATCTGCCACGCGTCCTCGCCGTTCAGCGCCTGCTGCGTGTCGTAGCCGGCGTCCTCCAGCAGGTCGGTCATCAGTTCCAGGTTGAACGGTTCGTCGTCGACCAGTAACAGGCGTTTTTTCATCAGGCTGACTCCTCGCTGGCGCCAACGCTGCCTCGCGGCAGGGTGACGCGGAAATGGGCGCCGCGGCCGGCAACCGGCACGATCTCGATGCGGCCGCGGTGGGCGTGCACGATCTCGCGGCAGATCGCCAGCCCCAGGCCGGTGCCGCCGGCGCCGGTCTTGGTCAGCGAACTTTGTATGAAGGTATTGAAGATCTGCTCCTGCTCGGCGGCCGGCACCCCGGGGCCGAAATCGCGCACGCTGAGGCAAAGGTTGGCCGCAGTGTCGATGGCGAGGTCGATCTGTACCGGCGCGCCGGCGGGGCTGAACTTGATGGCGTTGCTGAGCAGGTTGCGCAGCAGCTGGCCGATGCGGAAGGCGTCGATCTCGGCGTACAGCGCGGCATTGCCGTGCACCACCAGCTGCAGGTAGACATCGTGGCGCTGCGCCATGCCGCGCAGCTCGTCCACCGCCTCGCGCGCCACCTGGCCGACGTCGCACGGCGCCATGGTGTAGATCATCTTGCCGACCTCCATCTTCGACAGGTCGAGCAGGTCGTTGAGCAGGGTCAGCAGGCGGGTGCCGCTGCTGTGGATGCGCTCGAAGTAGTGGCGTAGCTTGTCGGCGGCGACGCGCTCGACGCGGTTCTGCCCCATCTCGGCAAAGCCGAGAATGGCGTGCATCGGCGTGCGCAGCTCGTGCGACATGTTGGCGAGGAATTCGGTCTTGGCGCGGCTGTTTTCCTCGGCCAGCTCCTTGGCGTGGCGCAGGTTGTCTTCCGCCGCGCGCTGCGCCGAGATGTCCTGGTACAGCCAGATCGAGCCCAGCGCCGGCTTGTCGGCGCTGACCGCCTTGCCGTACATGTACACCCACTGCGCCGCGCCGTCGCCGCGCTGCAGGCAGATCTCGCCCTGCGACACCTGGCCGCTGTGCAGCACCGGGTACACCTGGCGCCCGGTGCGAGCGAAGTGCTCGTCGCTGTCGTACAGGATGCGCGTCGACTGGCCGATGATCTCGTCCTCGCGGCGCAGGAACAGCTCGAGGAAGGCGTGGTTGACCTGCTTGAACTCCAGCTCGACGATGTAGGCCATCGCCATCGGACTGGCGTCCAGCAGCGCCGACAGCTGCCGGCTCTGCGTTTCCACCTGCTCCGCCAGCGAGTCCTTCAGCTGGATCAGCGCCGCCTCGCTCGCCTTGCGCGCCGAGATGTCGCGGCACACCGCGATGTACACCGCGTCCTGCTCGATCACCACGTGGGTCAGCGACACCTCCACCTGCAGCATCTGCGACGCGCTGCAGATCATCAGCGCCTCGAACGGGCGGCCGATGCGCGGCGCGACATGGTGCTCGAAGCCCAGCGCCGGCTCCGCCGGGTGCAGCTCGCTGAGCAGCGCGCCGGCCGGCAGCGCCAGCAGCACGTCGCGCGACTGGCCCAGCATCGCCTCGGCGGCGCGGTTGAGGTCGCGGATCAGGCCGTCGCGGCCGATCACCAGGATGGCGTCGCCGCTGCCCTCGACGATGGCGCGCAGGCGCAGGATGGTCTGCTTGTAGCCGTCTTCCTGTTGCTGTTGCTGCTGCAGCTGCTGTTGCAGCAGCGCGTTCTGCGTACCCTGTGCCTGCAGTCGCTGGCGCTGTGCCTGCTGGCTGTGCTGGCTGTGGCGCACGATCAGGCCGGACAGCGTGGCCATGATCACCAGTGCCAGCAGCAGCGCCGCGTCCTGGCCGTAGTGGTGAATGCTGTCGCTGTCGGCGGTCGGGTACAGCTCGAAGATCAGCGGCTGGCCGCCGATGGTGCGGGTGGAGGACAGCGCCGGCTGTTCCGGCGGCGGCGGGTGATCCAGCCCCACGCTGTCGAGGATCACCGTCTGCGCACGATCCTTCAGCAGCACGCGCAGGCGGTAGGGCAGCGCCGGGCGGAACACGTCGCCCGCCATCGGCACCGTGCTGAGCAGGCCGCCGGGGTTGATGCCCATCACCAGCAGCTGGTCGCCGGGGCGGCCGCGGGCACTGAAGAAGGCGGACAGGCGGCTGGCGTTGCCGGCCTGGATCAGCGCGATCGCCGGGCGGCCGGTCTTGCTCACCCGCTGCAGCGCGGCGTCGACATTGCCCTGCGAGGCGAGGTCGAGCTGCGCCGGCAGTGCCTTGCTGTTTTCCGGGTATTGCTGTTCCACCGGGAAGTGCAGCGGCCGCGGCTGCGCGTTGGTCAGCCGGCCGTCGCGGTATTCGCGCAGGATCACCGTCTGCTGCCGTTCGTACAGCAGCCGCTGCGACGGGGTGATGCGGCGCGCGGTGGCCACGAAATCGAACAGCGTGTTGTCGGAGAGGATGAACGGCGCGTAGCGCTGGAACGCGCTCTGCCCGTTCTGGCCGTTGTCGGACAGCAGCAGCTCGGTGGCGGCCTGGCCGGCCAGCAGCGCGTAGTTGAGCTGGTTGGCGGCGTTGTCGACCAGCAGTTCCGCCTCGCGCAGCTGCTGGTTGCGCAGCTGCTGCCGTTCGCTGTCCTGCTGCAGCCAGCTGGCGCTAAGCCACAGCAGCAGGCCGCTGCAGGTGCCCAGCAGCCACAGGATGCGCGGCGAGCGTGCGGTTATCACCGGGCGGCCCTGTCCGGCTACTGGCGGCGCAGGGTCTGGTACAGCGCGGCGAATTCCTGCGACAGCTTGTGGCGCGCATCGAGGTACACCATCGGCAGGCTGCGCTCGTGCGATTCGCGGATCTTCACCGACGCCGACAGCGGCGGGTCCAGCACCGGCAGGCCGGCGTCGCGCAGCTCCTGCACCAGCCGTTGCGGCAGGCTGGCGCGCGGCTGGAACTGGTTGACGACGATGCCTTCCACGCTGAGGCCGCTGTTGTGGTCGGCGCGGATCTCGCCGACGCTGTCGATCAGCCCAAGCAGCGCGTGGCGCGAGAAGCTGTCGCAGTCGAACGGGATCAGGCAGCGGTTGGCCGCAATCAGCGCCGAGCGGGTGTAGAAGTTCAGTGCCGGCGGGGTGTCGATCCAGATCTCGTCGAAGTGGCCGTCTAGCTGTTCCAGCGCGTCGCGCAGCTTGAACATCTTGTAGCGCGCTTCCAGCTTCACCATCAGCTCGGCCAGCTCCGGGTGCGAGGCCAGCAGGCTGAGGTTGGGGTGGGCGGTGGCGGTGACGAAGTCGGTTACCGGCTTTTCGAACATGCTGATGTTGAGCATCTGGTGGAACAGCCCGGCCACCGATACCGGCGGCGGCGTGGTGCTGCCGCTCAGGTAGTGGCTGCTGTTGCCTTGCGGGTCGAGATCGACCACCAGCACGCGACGCCCGGCGGCGGCGGCGGCGGCGGCGAGGTTGACGGTGATGGTCGACTTGCCGACTCCGCCCTTCTGATTGAATACAACGCGACGCATGCTGGCTCCCCGGGGGTCAAATCACGAAATCGTTAGGCCGCTCAGCGGCTGCGCTGGCAGACGAATTCCACCTGTTGGAAGGCGGCGGACTGCTTCACCACCGGCATCGGCTTGATCTCTGCCTCGCTGAAGCTGCGGCTGAGCAGCTGGCGGCCGCCGTCGTCGAGCAGCGCCATGCTACGCAGGCGGAAGGTCTTGGCGGTGCAGTTCACTTCCCACTGGTTCAGCGAATACTTGTGCTGTGGCGTGTTGAGGAAGTTTTCCTTGCGCGGATTGAAGATGGTCTTGCGGTCGCGGAACACCGTCAGCGCGCCTTCGCGGCGGATGCTCAGCACGTCGACCTCGTGCAGGATATTGCCGTTGGGCGACACGCCGATGATCTGCCACTCGGCGTTGGGCACGGTGACCGGTGCCGGTAGCGGTTTGGCGGTGCCGGGCCGTACCGGCTTGGTGCTGCCCGGGCGCGGCTGGGTGGCGCAGGCGGCCAGCAGCAGGCTGGCGGCGGCAAGGAAAATCAATCGCATATCACGGCTACTTTCTAAAGACATGGGAAAGTCTCGCACACTCTGCCGATAAAGCCAAAGTGGCGAGTCGCGGGCGGCGCGCCGCTTTGGCGTACAATGGACGCCCCCAATGGAAATCACCGATGCAGCACGCGCTCTCGATACTTCAGAACACTTTCGGCTACCCGGCGTTCCGCGGCATGCAGGGCGACATCATTGAGCATGTCGCCGACGGCGGCCACGCGCTGGTGCTGATGCCCACCGGCGGCGGCAAAAGCCTGTGCTACCAGATCCCGGCCCTGCTGCGCGACGGCGTGGCGCTGGTGGTGTCGCCGCTGATCGCGCTGATGCAGGACCAAGTGGCGGCGCTGCAGGAAGCCGGCGTCGCCGCCGCCTGCCTCAATTCCGCCACCGCGCCGGACGACGCGCGCGAGATCGCCCGCATGGCGCGCAGCGGCGAGCTGGACCTGCTGTACGTGGCACCGGAGCGGCTGCTCAGCCCGCGCTTCCTCGATTTCCTGGCTAGCCTGCCGCGGATCGCGCTGTTTGCCATCGACGAGGCGCACTGCGTCAGCCAGTGGGGGCATGACTTCCGTCCCGAATACCAGCAGCTGGGGCTGCTGTTCCAACGTTGGCCGCAGGTGCCGCGCATCGCGCTGACCGCCACCGCCGACGCCGAGACCCGCGCCGACATGCTGCATTTCCTGCAATTGCAGGACGCGCGCCAGTTCGTCACCAGCTTCGACCGCCCGAACCTGTTCTACCAGGTGGTGGAAAAGGACAGCGCCAAGAAGCAGCTGCTGGCCTTCATCGAACACGACTACCCCGGCGCCTCCGGCATCGTCTACTGCCTGTCGCGCAAGCGGGTGGACGACACCGCGCAGTGGCTGTGCGACAACGGCCTGCGCGCGCTGCCTTACCACGCCGGCATGAGCCACGCCGAGCGCGACGCCAACCAGCGCGCCTTTTTGCGCGAGGACGGCATAGTGATGGTGGCGACCATCGCCTTCGGCATGGGCATCGACAAGCCGGACGTGCGCTTCGTCGCCCACATCGACCTGCCGAAAAGTCCGGAGAACTTCTACCAGGAGTCCGGCCGCGCCGGCCGCGACGGTCTGCCGGCCACCAGCTGGCTGTGCTACGGCCTCAACGACATGGTGCAGCTGACGCAGATGATCGAATCGGGCGACAGCGCGGAGCAGCAGAAGCAGGTGGAGCTGACCAAGCTCGACGCCATGCTCGGCTACTGCGAAACCGCCAGCTGCCGCCGCCAGCAGATCCTCGCCTACTTCGGCGAGTCGTCTGCACCGTGCGGCCAGTGCGACAACTGCCAGCGCCCGCCGGCCACCTTCGACGCCACGGTGCCGGTGCAGAAACTGCTGTCCTGCATCTATAGAGTGGGGCAGCGCTTCGCGGCCAGCCATGTCATCGACGTGCTGCTCGGCCGCGCCAACCAGAGCGTCACCCACTTCGGCCACGACAAGCTGTCCACCTTCGGCATCGGCCGCGAGCTGAACCAGAAGGGCTGGCGTTCCATCATCCGCCAGCTGGTGGCGCGCAAGCTGCTGGTGGTTGACATCGTGCGCGGCCAGTCGCTGCTGCTCACCGACGCCTGCCGGCCGTTGCTGAAGGGGCAGCAGCAGATCGCGCTGCGGCCGCTGGCCGACGACAAGAAGCGGCAGAGCGTGCACGCCGAGCGCTGGCTGCGCACCGAGCGCGAGGAGCGGCTGTGGCAGGCGCTGCGGCGCTGGCGCAAGGCCACCGCCGACGAGCACAACGTGCCGGCCTACGCGGTATTCTCCGACAAGAGCCTGCAGGAGCTGGTGCTGCAACGGCCGCAAACGTTGGCCGCACTGAAGAAGATTTACGGCCTCGGCGAGCTGAAGGTCGCCCGTTACGGCGCGGCCCTGCTGGCGTTGGTGCGCGACGGCGAGGCGTGATCCGGGATCGCGGATTCAGTTACAATGACGCGACACCAAATTACGGAGAAACGTCATGCCAGTGAATCTCAAGCCCATCGATAACGCGCAGCTCGCGCCCATCGCTGGTGTGGACCTGTCCTACGCCTGCGCCGGTATCAAGAAGCCGGGCCGCAAGGACGTCCTGGTCATCCGCATCGACAAGGGCAATACCGTCGCTGGCGTGTTCACGCAAAACCGCTTCTGTGCCGCCCCGGTACAGATCTGCAAACAGAATCTCGACGCCGGCGTGCAGATCCGCGCGCTGGTGATCAACACCGGCAACGCCAATGCCGGCACCGGCGAATCCGGCCGCCAGAACGCGCGCGCGGTGTGCGAGGCGCTGGCCAAGGAACTGGACTGCCTGCCGGAACAGATCCTGCCGTTCTCCACCGGCGTCATCCTCGAGCCGCTGCCGGTCGACAAGATCGTCGCCGCACTGCCGACACGGCAGGCCGCCACCTGGGCCGATGCCGCCGAGGCGATCATGACCACCGACATCGCGCCGAAAGCCACCAGCCGCACCATCGACATCGACGGTCACACCGTCAGCATCACCGGCATCGCCAAGGGCGCCGGCATGATCCACCCGAACATGGCCACCATGCTCGGCTTCATCGCAACCGACGCCGCCATCACCCGTCCGGTGCTGAGCCAGCTGGTGAAGGAAGTCGCCGACCTCAGCTTCAACAGCATCACCATCGACGGCGACACCTCCACCAACGACAGCTTCATGCTGATCTCCACCGCCCAGAGCGGCGCGCCGCGCATCGACTCCGTCACCCACCCAGCCTACGAGCAGCTGAAGGCTGCGTTGCTGGACGTCTCCGTCGAGCTGGCGCAGGCCATCGTGCGTGACGGCGAAGGCGCCACCAAGTTCATCACCATCCAGGTCGAAGGCGGCCGCAGCGTAGCCGAGTGCAAGGCCGTCGGCTACGCCATCGGCCGCTCGCCGCTGGTGAAGACCGCCTTCTTCGCCTCCGACCCCAACCTCGGTCGCCTGCTCGCCGCCATCGGCTACGCCGGTATCAACGATCTGGATGTCGATCGGCTCGAGCTGTACCTGGACGACGTGCTGGTGGCCAAGGATGGCGGCCGCAATCCGGACTACCAGGAAGCGGACGGCCAGCGCGTGATGCAACAGGCCGAGATCACTGTGCGCGTGGTGCTGGGTCGCGGCCTAGCCAACGCCACGGTGTGGAGCTGCGACTTCTCCTATGAGTACGTGAAGATCAACGCCGACTATCGCAGTTAAGCGTCGCCCAAGGTTGGCCGCAGGCTTGCGGCCAACGTTGTCCGCGTCAGCGGCCGCCATCAGGCGGCCGTTAACGTTTCAAAAGCGGGTAAATATAAAAATCGGGCGTAAAAAGGCGGTATTTGAATATTTGGCTGGTGGGGCCGGGGGCTGACGGGCGGCTTGGCGGCGGGTTTTGCGGTAGTCTGCAAAATAGTTTAATCGGGTAATTGTTTGTAAATCAGTGGCTTGGTTTGCTTTTTTGTTAAAACCCGTACTTTTCTGCAAAAAACCTGTTGACGCTGCTTCTGCGCTTAGCTATAGTTCGCCTCCTCAGCTGACGCCGCAAACGAAACGCGGTTCAGCACTGCTCTTTAACAAAACGAATAACCGATAGGTGTAAGTGTCTGGCCAAGCCAAATACTTGCACTGTCAAGATTCTGAGAAACGATGTTTCTTTGAACTTGCGTGCCAAAAAATTGCTATGAGATTGAACTGAAGAGTTTGATCCTGGCTCAGATTGAACGCTGGCGGCATGCTTTACACATGCAAGTCGAACGGTAAC